>JAJXAL010000260.1:0-1173 GCA_021628325.1 Segatella copri
CTTACCTGTATTCTTTACGTTTACGGTAAAGGTGATTGTGCCGTCCTGCTTCATCTGCATCTTGTCGCTGCGCAGATTAGAGATGGCAAACTGGGTGTAGCTCAAGCCGTGACCGAATGCAAAGGTAGGCTTGATGCGCTCCTTATCGGTCCAGCGGTAACCTACATAGATGCCTTCCTTATATTCCTCATCAATGATGTTGCCCTTCGTGCTGGCTCCACCTTCCTGGCGCCAGGTTCCCGGGTAGGTATTGAGTGCATGAGCACCTGTTTCCTTCAGCGAGTTGACCCATGTAAACGGCAACTTGCCGCTAGGGTTGGCATCGCCTGTAAGGATGCTTGCCAAAGCCTTACCGCTCTCCGAACCGATGAACCAGCCCTGTACGATGCCGGCAACCTTAGCCTTCCAAGGCATAGCTACCGCATTGCCCGAGATGTTGACATAAACGAAGTTTCTGTTTGCCTTAGCCAAAGCCTCGATGAGCTTATCCTGATGGTATGGCAGCTCATAATGCTTGCGGTCGTGACCCTCGCAGTCCTGGAAATCGCTCTTGTTCAGACCGCCAAACATGATGACATAGTCGGCTGTCTTGGCTTTCTCTACGGCTTCGGCTATCAGTTCAGCCTCGCTGCGCTTGTCTTCCAGGTTCTGGCCGGTTGTAACGCCATTGTAGTTGCCCGTTACATCGCCCACATATCCGCGGGCATAATCTACCTCGATGCCGTCCTTGCCCAGGCGTGTCTTCAGGCCATCGAGAGGCGAAATCTCGCGCTGTACCTTGAGCGAAGAAGAGCCTCCGCCTACGGTCATCATCTTGATGGCATTCTCGCCCACTACCAGTACGCGCTTAGCCTTCTGGGTGTTGATAGGGAGCACATTGTTCCTGTTCTGGAGCAATACGATGCCTTCTTCTGCAATCTGTCTGGCAGCTGCATAATGGCTCTCTGAGCAGAGAAAACCATGAGGGCGGTTCGGATTCATCGTGGTGCGATAGAAGAGGCGCAATACGCGGCGCACCTTATCGTCCAGCTCCTTCTGGGTGAACTTGCCTTCCTGTATGGCCTTCATGTAAGGCATGGAGAGATAATAGTTGTCGTAGGCATTGGTAGCGCCCATCGTAAGACCGTCTGTCCAGGTGCCGAACTCCATATCCAGCCCGTTCTTTACAGACTG
>JAJXAL010000038.1:0-34440 GCA_021628325.1 Segatella copri
TATACCAATATTTTTCGTAACTTTGCCAAAAATTCAAATAAAGCAACAATATGAAGGCTAATGCTGTTGACGGAATATATATGACGTAATGTAAGAACTTATATTTCTTGGTGCAAGAAAGCCTTTTCATAGCTACCATGACAATCGTCATACAATCGCACGACATATATCATTCAATCATACGGCATATGCCGTGCGACTACATGACATATGTCGTGCGATTGCAAAAAAGGACATCTTGCATCATCATTACTATATTCTTACGTCACAACCAATAGCTTTTCATAGCGGAATAAACGAATTTACATTTTAGACACCGAAAATTTGGTAGAGCTCATGGGTATGAGGCTCCGCACAACAAGGATTATAGACAAAGAAACGAGGCATGAAATACAACTCCAATCCCGAATGATGATTCTCTTCTATTGAATATGTCATTACTTCTCATCTTTTTTATAATCTTCAAACGACATTTCCTTGACGAGGTTTCCTTTTTCATCATAAACAGAAACGACAGAATATCTGCCAGACTCGCCATTAGCATGATGCCTGAAAGATAAGCATATAGGCAGGCCTTCCTCTGATGTAAAGCCTACGCAGCCACAATTTGATGGTAACAATATCGCCTTTCCCGCATCCTTATCTACTATAAAAGTATAAATTGTATTCATCTTGTCTGTTGTTCCATTTACAACTACCACATCAGGATTTAGAGGGACAAGCATGGCTTCACTTGCCACAAAAACTGAATCTAGCCCTATCGTTACACCATGTTTTTTATCAGGATTATACCATAACAAATCTGCCATAGGATGCGCCGTAACTATTTCTTGAATATCATTCTGCTTCTTATAATACTTCCAAATGGTAACTACGTCACCGCCACAAATGCCATCTCCCCCATCAACGCTTCTCAACAAGATTGCATCAACATCCTCATCTGTTACAACAGTATTATTTGGCAAATGAAAATGTTTGATGATTTGTGCTATCATCGCTTGCGAATACTTTCCATCTTCATTATTTTCAAATTTCACAATGGCATGATCTTGAGCAGGAGCAACTTGTTTTGCCCCCTTTTCTCCACAGCTGATAGAAAGAAAGCACAGCTGTAGCAGTACAACTATCCAATATTTACACTCTTTCATTTTCTAACTTACGAGAGTTTAAATGATACAAAAGAACTTCCTTTATATCATCGGCAACATTATTAGCCAACCTTTCAAAGACCTTTGGCCCAGAACCATTAGGCAAGCTATCTATTTCATTGACTTCTATAAGATTATAATGAGGAATTTCGGGATGGCTATAGTCATAGCGATATCCTCCAAATGTCAGAAACTCTGCATTCGGAATACCAATATCCTTCATACGATTGATTACATTAGTGCCAGCCCCACCAACACCGATGCACAATATCTTTATATTTTCTGTATCATTTCCCATATTATAGTAGCATCTATTAGTATCGATTGCAAAATTAAACAAAAAATCGATAAGTTGTATCAGCAAGCCTTGATTTTATTTAAAAGGATTCAAACACTTTTTTATTATGTTATTAATCGCTCCTTTTATAACCCCAACAAAGGCTATAGACTCTGGGATTAACACCAATATATAACATATAATATAGCCAACTGTATGATTAGATGAGTAAAACAAGACATTATCATCAATAACATAGCGAAAGAAGTTTGGTATTGCAAAAAGGCCATGCCAAAATCCGAACAAACAACCAACTTTATCCCCTTCCTCTATATTACACAAAAAATAAGACAGCAATATGCCTAACCCCAAACATAACACAACATCCTTAAGAAGTATAATGAATGCATACCACAGACATCGCAATATCTTTTTATATCCGAACTTTCCATTTCGTTCTAAATCAATTGTTTTTATTGCAGAACGCCCTTTGTCATTTATATAAAAAGCATGCCATACACCAGGTACATCCCATCCATCATTGCCTTCTCCTAAAAATGAAGATCTGCCCCAATCTATACGACCATATTTTTGAAGTTCACTATTAAAGTTATCAGAAGGTGGTATATTGTCTGCACAACCTAATCTATACATATACGGATTATACCCTACAGAACCACCTTTTGCAATAGCACATCGCAAAATATATTCTACACCTTTGCTTACTTTTTCCATAATTTACGCTCCTTGTTATTTTTATGTTCAACAAATACTAACACAACTAAAGCGATAGCAACAACAACATCCACCACATTCCATACAAATCTGCCTAAAGCAAATTTGACAAGTGGCTGGAACAATACTGCCAAAGCTCCAGCTGCAATAGCCAACTCGTTTTTGTTTTCTTGGTAATAGGAATATGCCATGTAACCAAACACAACTGTCGCTACATATCTTATCAATATATAGAAACCGTAAGGCATATCCAACAAACACAACAGCAGTAATACTGCCAAAATAATTTTAAGATAGTTCATTTTTTTTATTTAAAAATTCCATAAACATTAGTCTCATCAGCCTTCTTTTTCAGAATATTTACAATTTCAGATTGCGATAGAGTTATTGGGAAATCCCAATTTTGTTTAATATGTTCTCCACCACCTAAATCTACATATGCACGATACTGAACAACAAGTAGCTTAAAAGAAATTTGAAGTTTAAATCCCCAATTACCACATTCTCTAGAAGTGATTGGATCATAAAAAACCCCAGATATTCCTATAAAAGAATTAGACTGTTGAACTACTCTTGCACTTCTATATTCCAAGAGTCCTTTAATAACTTCAGAAAACATAGCAGTAATGCCACCTTTAGAACGAACCGTTTTCTCTTGTTTATGATAAGAAAAAGCAAAATGTCCTAAAAAGACACACACCACTACTCCAACAATTACCACAATTAATAACATATCCTACAAAATTAAAAGTTGAACAATACCATATATAATCACTCCCAACACAGCAAGAACTATTAGACAACAAGCACACCCACGCTTTTGTTTTTCTTGCCGAGCATATTGCTTATAACAATTTTTACATACATGAAATGTTGCACCATTTTGATAAGAAAGGGCATACTCCAATCTATCCTCTCGCATATTACACATAGGACACTTACCATTATCCAATAGACCTATATTTCGAAGATAACAAACAGCTTCAATATTAAACACAATATCTCCACCAAACACAGCATCATGAGGCTCATACTCATGGGGCGGTCTATTTCCACGTTGCTTCGCATGAAAACCTGCCTTTTTAAGTTCTTGGCACATTGTTTCCAAATATGTCATGGACGACATATTTCCAACTTGATTTCTTGTATATTTCATTGTTTCCATTTTCACGTTATAATTATTTAGGAATCTCATAATTGCTATTTTATGGTCTCCTGGCTTGATTTTCCGCAGCTATTTCCTCGTATTCTTCAGCCAGTTCTGCACATTCTGGACAAAGTTTTAAATGTGCCTTTTCCATCTGATAACCTTTAGCTACATACAAATACTTTGCATTTTCACATTGGCTACATTCATCATAAAGGTGATAAAACTTATCCCCTTTATTTACAACATATACATCCTTACATTGAAAGGCATAAGAATGCCTATACTTATTCGTGCCATAAATAGCAACAATTCCACCGACAACAAGGAATAGTCCCCATACAATTGTCAGCTTATAAGTAAACGGCTTCTTTACTTTTTGCTTTGCAATTGTACTATCCGAATGAGTTTCAACCTTAACTTCCTTATCTAAGAGCACTATTAAAGCTGCCACATAAACTATAAACAACAAGGATGTTCCTGTTATCAAATTAAAAAACGAGCTTAAAATACCCCAATAACAAAAGAAAGTCAAAGGTGTCAGTATAGCAAGCAAACCTGTGCCTATGAAGAATATGACTAATGCATACTCCTCTTTAAAGCCATGATAATTAGCTTTACCTATTAGGTTAGACAAAAAAGATTGTTTCTCCATATTATTTATGATTTTTCATCTTATAACATTTATGTAATTTATAGACAAGCCAAAATACAAACGGCAAGAGAAATACATAAAAAATAAATTCTCTTATATCATATATTGAAATATCATCTAACCCATATTCAGGATAAAAACAATCGAGGTCATCGTTCTCATAGCAACTATCTCTAAACAACCACAATGTTAGATTCAAAGATAACCATAAGCCATAAATATAGCCGCAAGTTTTATTAATATGGAACTTGTCCAACAATTTATAACACTTAGATTTAAATACAAACGATTTTTGCCCATTCAATGCTTTTCCACAGTTTGAGCAAAACTTGGAATCATCAGCAATTTCCTTACCACAATATTTACAATACATAGCAGTATCCTTTCTTGGCCTTTTCAGTCCTATTAGGTCTTTCTATTAAACAGAGAAGCGTGAACTGCAATGCCCACATCTCAATACCGGAGGCCCTAGGAAAGCCCATACTCATAGATGCAACAATAGCAGCCCACGCTATGCGTGAGAACCACTATGCTATCTTAGAGTATGTCGGGAAATTTCCTAGGTTTCCAGTACTTCGATAAGCATAACGCTTCTTAAATCTCAAAAATCAGTGGAAAGGGAATACACCCTATCCGAATGCAAAGATATAAAATACTTCCGTAACTTCCAAACATTTTCGCACTTTTCTTTGTTTTCGGTGGCAACTTTCTTATTCAATCGCCAGCACAACAACATCTTAACAATATTGTAACACCTGTTTAAATCGCCTGTAACATCGTACTCGTACCTTTGCACCCAGAAAAATAAGGGGAGAAATGTATCTAGCTATGTTGAGATAAACCCCTTATATAATAAGGTATAATAAACAATAGTAAAATATATGGGTACAATTTATTTATGTATTGTGATCTTCCTGCTCTGTTTAGCAGTGTTCGATCTCTTCGTAGGAGTCAGCAACGATGCTGTCAACTTCCTGCAATCTGCCATCGGAGCTAAGGTGGCTAAATTTCGCACGGTGCTGATTATCGCATCCTGCGGTGTGGTTCTCGGAGCCATCATGTCATCGGGAATGATGGATATAGCCCGACACGGCATCATGAGTCCAGACCACTTCACCTTCGAGGAAGTGATGACGCTCTTCCTGGCGGTCATGGTGACTGATGTCATCATTCTGGATGTGTTCAACACCTTAGGTATGCCAACCTCTACTACCGTCTCTCTGGTATTCGAGCTGCTGGGTGGTGCTTTCATCCTCGCAACATTGAAGATGTATGGCGACGACAGCCTCAACTATGGCGTATTGCTGAACAGTAACAAGGCGCTGGAGGTAATTATGGGTATCTTCTCATCTGTCATCATCGCCTTCGTGTTTGGAGCCTTTGTAATGTGGCTTTCCCGTATCATTTTCACCTTCAACTACCGCAAGCACAGCCGCTACAGTATCGCCATCTTCGGCGGTATCGCCTTTACAGCCCTCTCTTACTTCATCTTTATGAAGGGTTTGGGCAAGAGTCCTTACCTGCCTGCTGAGGTGCGCGATTACATCGACCAGAATCTCGGTTTCCTCATCTGCATCACCTTCGTTGTGTCTGCTGTTGTGATGGAATTCCTGCACCTCTGCCGTGTCAACATCTTCAAATTTACGGTGCTGATGGGTACTTTCGCCCTGGCTATGGCTTTCGCAGGTAACGACCTGGTCAACTTCATCGGTGTGCCTCTGGCTGGTCTCTCTTCTTATCAGGACTATATGGCAAATGCCAACGGTGCAGCGCCAGACCAGTTTATGATGACTTCATTGATGGAGAGTGCCAAGACCACTCCAGGCTTCCTGCTTGCTGCCGGTGCCGTGATGATTATCGCCATGGCGACATCCAAGAAGGCACAGAACGTAATCAAGACTTCTGTTGACTTGAGCCGTCAGGACGAGGGCGATGAGATGTTCGGCAGTTCTTCTGCAGCCCGCGTGATTGTACGCAACTGCCAGGCTACAGATTCATGGTTGAAGCAGTTTATGCCAAAGGCGCTGATGAACTGGATTAACAGCCGTTTCGACAAGAATGATGTTGAACTCGAGGAGAGTGCTGCTTTCGACGTGGTTCGTGCAGCCGTTAACCTGGTACTTGCTTCCATGCTGATCACCATCGGTACCAACCTGAAGTTGCCTCTCTCTACCACCTACGTTACCTTCATGGTAGCTATGGGTTCTTCACTTGCTGATAGAGCATGGAGCCGCGAGAGTGCCGTATTCCGTGTAACAGGTGTATTGAGTGTAATCGGTGGTTGGTTCATCACAGCCGGTGTAGCTTTCGCAGCCTGCGCCATTGTCTGTATCATCATGCACTTCGGTGGTGTGGGCATCCAGGCTTGCTTCATGGGCTTGGTTATCTACCTGCTCATCCGCAGCAACATCAAGTATAACAAGAAGGCTAAGGAAGAGGGCAAGAGTAGTACCTTCCAGCTGATGATGCGTTCTCGCGACCCAGAGATTGTATGGGATTTGCTTCGTCGTCAGGTTTCACGCACCCAGTCTTACGTCTGCCACTTTGCCCTGAACGAGTTCAACCAGATTATGGATGGTCTTGCTAACGAGAATACCCGCGACCTTCGTCATGCCAACAAGGATCTGAAGAAGGAACAGGATATGCTGAAGAAGTTCCGCCGTCAGGAGATGCTCGGTTTGAAGAAATCACCTATCGAGATTGCCATCGAGCGCAACACCTGGTTCCATCTGGGTGCCAACAGCAACCAACAGTTTATCTACTCTCTGCGCCGTATGCTCGACCCAATCAAGGAACATGTTGACAACAACTTCAATCCGCTTCCTGCTGAATACATCAAGGAGTTTGCTCCTGTACGCCAGAAGATCAACGACCTGATGCGCATGAGTTGCGAACTGATAGAGACCGGCAGATATGACAGCTATCGCGAGATTCTTGCCGAGGCAGATGCCTGCAAAGACGAGCTTTCAGTTCTCCGCAAAAAGCATATCGACCGCATCCAGCACATGACTGACAATACGCTGATGCAGATTTCTCTGGTTTATCTCAACGTACTGCAGGAGAGTCAGGAATTCCTGAGTGTGATGAGGCATCAGTTAAGAGCTGCAAAGAAGTTTATGGAAAAGTAAATTTTCTCTGACATCTTGTCATGAAACAACTTTTTGGTATATCTGTTGCTTGATGACAGATGACAGCGGATAACAAGAGTGTTATTTCGCTATCACAATATAATCTGAAAAGGTTAGTTTCTCATAGGTTAAGATTGTTAGGTTTAGTTTTTAGAAAAAAGTTTTAGGTTTTTAGTTAGATAAGGGCTCCAAGTGCTAGTGATTAGTATTTGGAGCCATTTTTTTGCCCAAATATTTGGCTATTAAGAAGAAATGTTGTAATTTTGCAGCCGATTTCTGAAAAGAATCATCATATTCAATAACCCGAGTGCTTGGTAAACCTCGTAAAAAACAAGAAAATGGACAAGAAAAAAACTCAAGTGAGCGTGCTGTTTATGCTTTTCAGCATCCTCTTCTGCGTTTGCCTGATTGCAGCAAACGTACTCGAAACAAAGCAAATCGCCTTCGGGCCAGTTTCCCTTACCGGTGGACTTATCGTATTCCCTGTAAGCTACATCATCAACGATGTGGTATGTGAAGTATGGGGCTATCAGAAAGCGCGTCTGTTGATCTGGACCGGCTTTGCGATGAACTTCTTCTTCGTGGCGCTGGGTGCTATCTGCGATGCCATTCCAGCAGCGCCTTATTGGACCAACGATGCCGGTTTTCATGCCATCTTCGGTCTGGCACCCCGCATTGCAGCAGCCTCTTTCGTAGCCTTCATCATCGGTTCATTTGCCAATGCCTATGTGATGAGCGTGATGAAAATCCGCGATGGCGGCAAGCATTTTTCTGCCCGTGCCATCCTCAGTACCATTGCCGGTGAGAGTTGCGACAGTCTTATCTTCTTCCCACTTGCCCTGGGCGGTGTGGTGCCTGCATCAGAATTGCCTTGGCTCATGCTCTGGCAGGTGATACTGAAGACAGCCTACGAGATTGTGGTATTGCCTCTGACCATCCGTGTAGTGAAATACGTGAAGAAGCATGAAGGTGAAGATGCATACGACAATAACATCTCCTACAATGTATTCAAGATCTTCAGCCTCGGCTAAAAGACATCAGTAAATATCAAACATTAAAACATTACCAAGCGTGGATAGAAAAGAAGACGGTCTTCAGGCATTAGGTGCCAAGACTACATATAGAATGGATTATGCGCCAGAGGTGCTCGAAACTTTCGTGAACAAGCATCCTGGCAATGATTACTGGGTACGATTCAACTGCCCTGAGTTTACATCACTCTGCCCTATTACGGGTCAGCCAGATTTCGCAGAGATTCGCATCAGCTATATTCCTGACGTAAAGATGGTAGAGAGCAAGAGTCTGAAACTTTATCTCTTCAGTTTCCGCAACCATGGCGATTTCCATGAAGACTGCGTAAACATAATCATGAAGGATCTCATCAAACTGATGGACCCTAAATATATAGAGGTAACAGGCATCTTTACTCCTCGTGGCGGCATCAGCATCTGGCCGTATGCCAACTATGGCAAGCCAGGCACCAAATACGAGAAACTGGCAGAGCAGAGATTCGCTACTCACGAATAAAAAAACAAGAAACCTCGGAAGATTGGCAGATTGCTTTTCTTCCGAGGTTTTTTATTGTTTATTGCTGATGAAATTACGGGAACTGAGGATAATCCTCGAAGCGAGGCTTGCGCTTCTCAAGGAACGCCTTGCCGCCCTCCTGAGCCTCATCCATCGTATAATAGAGCATCGTGGCATCGCCAGCCAACTCCTGAATACCAGCCTGACCATCCAGTTCGGCATTCAAGCCAGCCTTGATCATACGGAGTGCCAGAGGCGAACGTTCCATCATGATTTCAGCCCACTCTACACAGGTATCTTCCAGCTGATCGAGAGGCACCACCTTGTTCACCATTCCCATCTGTTCAGCCTCCTTGGCAGAATACTGCTTGCAGAGGAACCAGATTTCACGGGCCTTCTTCTGACCCACCATTCTTGCCAGATAAGAAGAACCGAAACCGGCATCGAAGCTTCCTACCTTAGGACCGGTCTGTCCGAAGATGGCATTCTCTGAAGCGATGGTCAGGTCGCACATCACATGAAGCACATGACCGCCACCGATGGCATAACCATTCACCATAGCGATAACCGGCTTAGGCAGGCGGCGAATCTGCATCTGCACATCGAGCACATTCAGGCGAGGCACACCATCGTTACCCACATAACCGCCTCGGCCCTTTACATGCATGTCGCCACCTGCACAGAATGCCTTATCGCCGGCACCCGTCAGAATGACCACACGGATATCCAGACAGTCGCGGCAATAGTTGAACGCCTGAGCCATCTCCCAAGTGGTCAACGGTGTGAAGGCATTACGGTAGCGCTCACGGTTGATGGTAATCTTAGCGATATGATTATACTCCTCGAAGATGATTTCCTTGAAATCAAAACCTTCTATCTTTTTCCATTCTCTCATTTTATTACTTTGAACTTTGAATTTTGAACTTTGAACTTTATGATTACTTACTATCTTATTTTTTTGACAGAACTATCAGTTATAGTTCCTTATAAGTCATCTATCAGCACTTCTGGATGGCTTCCAGCATCTCGTTATCTACATCCATATCGGTGAAAATCTCCAGGAGCATCGGGCGCTCGCTCTCGGCATGAATCAATTGGCAGATGCCCTGTTCCATCTCTTCCATCGTATGAGCTGCGAAATACTTTACGTCATTCTGACTACAGATTCCTTCAGCCGTTTCATGATGCTTTGCCATTATTATTTCTTCACGAGCCTGACTCTCCTTTAACCCCTGGAACTTGCCAAAGATGGCACCGCCACCATTATTGAGCACGATGATACGGAGCTTGCCGTTCAGATTTCTATTCCAGAGCGCATTCTGGTCATAGAAGAAACTCAGGTCGCCGAGAACGCAGTATACATGCTTATCAGACTTGTTCTTGCACATCGAGAAACCTACAGCCGTAGAAAGAGAACCTTCTATGCCGTTCACACCACGATTGCAGTAAACATGGCGGTCGGCATACAGATTCATCAACCGGATGGCAGAACTGTTGCCGGAGATGACGCTGCTCATCAGACCTGGAAGGAATGTATCGAATTCGCGGTCATAGATACCATCGTCCTGAGCATCTTTATCGCCTAAGGTGAACGCTTTGAAATCCTGAGGCTCAACCTTCTGAAGCTGGCTGAAGAATTCCTTTACGGTAGCCAGACTGCTGAACTCAGGCTTGAAGTTCTCTTTGCGTTCATAACTTTTAGCCAACGCATCCATCCACAATCTGCGATAATCCTCCCAGTGGTTGTGCCAGCCAAAATTATCCAACCATGACATAGCATCACTGTTTGGCAAATCCATCACTTTAGTAAGATGCATGAACGTATCTTCGATATCAGCCTCTTGCGAGATTCTTATCTGCTCAACTCCTTTAAGCGAACGCAGATAAGATTTCAGCTTCTTGCTCACAATATGTCCACCTATATAAAAAACCAGGTCAGGACGGAATCTTTCATCGTCCTTTATTTCATCCAGCAAATTCTCGAAAGCGCCATACAGGGTGGTTTTATTCCAATCTTCTCCCAGTTCTTCCTGAACCTTATATAGATAAGGTGGCATTGCCAGAGATTCCCATAATATAGGCATTCGGTCAATATAAGCCAACAAGTCTACATATTTTTCGGTATTGTCCAACTGTCCGATTACCAACAATGGACGTTTGGCTTCTAACACACATTCAAAAGGGGTCCCATCAAATGTGTCAATATTTGCCCTGCAGTAAGCAACCTCAATCTTGCGCTCAACGGGCAAAGCTTCTTTCGTAAACGAATAAAAAGGCTCAGAGATAGGTACATTGATGTGTACAGGTCCCTTTACCCGCCCCATGCTTTTCAACAGCGCTTCGTTGACCAGCCGGTTGCAATACCAATGCATCTCTTCCTGCTGCTCACCTTCGAACACTTCTGGCAGAGATACCGCTTTTCTTACCATCTGCCCCAAAGCATCAGGCTGAGGAAGCGTCTGACCATCCAACTGGTTAATCCACTGTGCCGGTCTGTCGGCAGAAATCACTATGAGCGGGATTTGCTGATAATAAGCCTCAGCTACTGCCGGATAAAGATTGAGCAATGCAGAACCCGAAGTCACACACACTACGACAGGCTGATAACCTTCAGCCATAGAAAGTCCAAGAGCTTGGAAGCCGGCGCTACGTTCGTCGGTTACAGGATAGCAAGTGATGTCTTCACACTCGTTGAGATTGTGAACTATGGCTGCATTTCTGCTGCCCGGACACACCACAGCATGGCGAACACCATGCGCTACCAGTAAACTTGTCAAAATATTGACGTTTTCTTTATTGCTATACATTTCACCTTATTTTTTAGGTTGTTTTTATGTTTTCAGATTCTTGAAGAGCCTTTGTCTTTTAGCATTATAAAATCAGAATGAATCCCTATCATTTCTCTGCAAGACCTTTACAGGACCGACAGGATGGTCTGCATCTTAGCTTCAGTTTCCTTCCACTCCTTCTCCATCTCGCTCTCCTTCAGCAATCCGCCTCCGGCATAGAGTTCGCAGGAGCCGTCATCCAGGATGTTCATGCAGCGCAGGGAAACATAGAGATGCGTCTTTCCTTTCGGCGAAATCGGTCCCACAAAACCACTATAATATTTGCGCGACTGATGTTCATGCTGCAGGATAAACCGGCGAGCTTCATCCTTCGGTATTCCGCAGACGGCAGGCGTAGGATATAAGGCATCGAGCACATCGCCCAAACGCCCCGTATCATGCAGACGGAAAGCGATGTCGGTACGGAGATGGTAGAGATTGGCAGCCATCGTGGTATAAGGTCCCTTCTTCTGATATTCATCCGAAAAGACCTTGATGCAATCCTCGATATAATCGGTTACATACTGCTGTTCCTCTCTGTTCTTCTCCGACCATTCTACCCCTTCTACCGGATAATCGGCTACGGTCTTGGAAGGTTCAGCCTTTTGGGTGCCTGCCAGCGACATGGTTGCCATCTGATTCTGTTCACCTTTGAGCAGTATTTCAGGGGTAGCCATCAGCCATAAACCCGATTGGGGTGTATAAACCAAGGCTACAAAAAGACGGGGATACATCCGGCAGGTCTTCAGAAACAGAGCCTTTAAAGAGTCTGCATCCTGCACAACTGAAGCATTGGCTGTATTCTGCACAGTTGAAGTCTTGCCGGCATCTTGCACTGCTGAAGTCTGGACAGATTCTAAAGGCTGCCGATTGCTCTGAATACGCAGTTTTCTTGCCAGAACAATCTTGCTGAATTTACCTTCAGAGAGCTGCCGGTGAAAGCATTCAAACTCCCTTGCATAGGCTTCAAAATTACGTCCCGACGTAGATTCTGCTACGTCACGACGTAAATCCTGCTGCGTCACGACGTAGGAAGTGCCGCATCGCGATGCATTTTCAGCCCCCTCGGCAGAGAGAAGTTTGCTTTCATCCGGATGCATCAGCACCACGGGACATTCGCTGGATGGCGCGAAAGGAGCTATCACGAAACCTTCCTTGCCATTCAGTTCTGCCACAGAAGAGAGTACCTCAGGTTCTCCCTCATGCTGAGCCACATAGGTAGCATGGTGCAGATAAGGCAGACGATAATACGCAAAAGCTATCATACCTTTGTTTCTGCCCCCTTTTTCTGATTGTCTTTCTTTGGAGTGAACACATAGTTGGTTACCTGTACGGTACAGATTACCTCACCAGCTGTATTCTTGATATCCACCTGCCAGGTATGCAAGGTTCTGCCCTTGTGCACAATCTTGGCAAAGGCAGTAACCGTATCGCCCTCGCTGACCGCCTGAACATGAGTACCGCTCACGTTGATACCCACGGCAATCTGTCCCGGACAGAGCGCCAAGGAACCGATACCCGCCACATTCTCGGCAAGAGCCAGAGAAGCACCTCCACTCAAGAAGCCGAAAGGTTGGCGATTACGCTCATCTACCATCATCGTTGCCTGAAGCGTATCAGGCTCAGGGGTAGAAATGAAATGCATTCCGAGGGTCTTGGATAATCCATCAGTCTTGCTGATTCTTTTTACTAATTCATCTATGTTCATCTTATGATCTCCTATTTTTCGTATTTTGTTATTGATTCAGAGCTATTCGTTTTCTCTTCGCTCCAAAGTATGTTTCTGATAAACTCAACGCAAAGGTAAGACTTTCTTTAGAGAAAACAAAATTTATCGCACTTTTTATTTGATGAAGGGCAAACTTTACATACCTTTTCCTTTCTTTAATAATAAAAAACATAAAAAACGGCATATAGTTCAGATTTATTTTGTATTTTTGCACCAAAAATAAGAAAATAAAAGATATATCTGAATAGAATATGAACATTTTAGAGCTAAGCGAACAGGAAATCGTTCGCAGACAGAGTCTTCAGACATTGCGCGAGATGGGCATCGACCCATACCCAGCAGCAGAGTTTCCAACCAATGCATTCAGCACAGATATCAAAGCTGAATTCAAGGACGAGGACGAGCCACGCCAGGTAGTTATCGCCGGACGTATGATGGGTCGCCGCGTAATGGGTAAAGCTAGCTTCGCTGAGTTGCAGGACTCAAAGGGAAGAATCCAGGTTTATATCGCCCGCGACGAGATTTGTCCAGACGAGAACAAGGACCTTTATAATACTGTTTTCAAGAAGCTTCTCGACATCGGTGACTTCATCGGTGTAAAGGGTTTCGTATTCCGCACACAGACTGGCGAGATTTCTGTTCACGCCAAGGAACTGTGCCTGCTCTCTAAGAGCTTGAAGCCACTCCCTATCGTGAAGTATAAGGATGGCGTGGCTTACGACAAGTTCGATGATCCAGAGTTGCGTTACCGCCAGCGCTACGTTGACCTCATCGTTAATGATGGCGTAAAGGATACTTTCCTGCAGCGTGCTACCGTACTCCGCACACTCCGCAGCGTACTCGACAACGCAGGTTATACTGAGGTAGAGACTCCTACCCTTCAGAGCATTGCCGGTGGTGCTTCTGCCCGCCCATTCATCACTCACTTCAATGCGCTCGATCAGGATATGTACATGCGTATCGCTACCGAGCTCTACCTGAAGCGCCTCATCGTAGGTGGTTTCGAGGGTGTTTATGAAATCGGCAAGAACTTCCGCAACGAGGGTATGGACCGCAACCACAACCCTGAGTTCACCTGTATGGAGCTTTATGTTCAGTACAAGGATTACAACTGGATGATGGCTTTCACAGAGAAGTTGCTCGAAACGATCTGTATCGCCGTAAACGGCAAGCCAGAGCGCGAGATTGATGGCAACATCATCAGTTTCAAGGCTCCATATCGCCGTCTGCCTATCCTCGATGCCATCAAGGAAAAGACCGGTTTCGACTGCAACGGCAAGACCGAGGAAGAGATCCGCGCATTCTGCAAGGAGAAGGGCATGGACGTAGATGAGACCATGGGTAAGGGTAAGTTGATTGATGAGCTCTTCGGTGAGTTCTGCGAGGGCACCTTCCTCCAGCCAACCTTCATCACCGACTATCCTGTAGAGATGTCTCCATTGACCAAAATGCACCGTTCTAAGCCAGGCTTGACCGAGCGTTTCGAGTTGATGGTAAACGGTAAGGAGCTTGCCAATGCATACTCTGAGCTCAACGACCCAATTGACCAGGAAGAGCGTTTCATCGACCAGATGAAGCTTGCTGACAAGGGTGATGACGAGGCGATGATCATCGATCAGGACTTCCTCCGTGCCCTCCAGTACGGTATGCCTCCAACATCAGGTATCGGTATCGGTATCGACCGCTTGGTCATGTTGATGACAGGCAAGACCTTCATTCAGGAGGTACTGTTCTTCCCACAGATGAAGCCAGAGAAGAAGATGCCACAGAGCACCATCAAGGAATGGGAAGAGATTGGCGTGCCAGAGGATTGGGCATACGTGCTCCGCAAGGCAGGCTTCAACCTCATCTCTGATATCCGTGAAGAAAAAGCACAAGGCTTGCAGCAGAAGATTGGAGAAATCAACAAGAAGTACAAGCTCGGCTACGAGAAGCCTTCTGTTGACGACATCCAGGGCTGGATTAATGCAGCAAATGCTTAATTGATAATGCATAATTAATAATGTATAATCAATAAAGAGTTCCGGCTTTTTATTGGTTATACATTATATCTACAAACAAAGGCGAAAGCCTCATTATTAATTATTAATTATAAATTCATTCGAAGTGTTCAACTGCGGTAAAATAGCGATAATTGGCGGCGGTAGCTGGGCTACGGCAATAGCCAAGATTGTGGTGGGCCATACTCATCACATAGGCTGGTATATGCGTCGCGATGACCGCATCGAGGACTTCAAGCGCATGGGGCACAACCCTGCCTATCTGATGTCGGCACGATTCAATGTAGATGAGATTTTCTTCTCTTCCGACATCAACAAGATAGTACAGAATTACGATACACTCGTGTTCGTCACCCCGTCGCCTTATCTGAAGAATCATCTCAAGAAGCTCAAGACGCGACTCAGCGACAAGTTCATCATCACAGCCATTAAAGGTATTGTGCCAGATGAAAACCTCGTTTGCTCAGAGTATTTCCATCAGGTTTACGATGTGCCTTACGAGAACCTCGCCTGCATCGGAGGTCCTTCTCATGCCGAGGAGGTGGCACTGGAGCGACTGAGCTATCTCACCGTGGGCTGTAGCGATACCGAAAAGGCGCGTGCCTTCGCCAACGATTGTCTGGCGAGTGAATTCATCAAGACCAAGACTTCGAGCGATGTCATCGGTATCGAATACTCTTCGGTTCTGAAGAACGTATACGCCATCGCAGCAGGTATCTGTGGCGGTCTGAAGTATGGTGACAACTTTCAGGCGGTACTCATGTCAAATGCCGTTCAGGAGATGCACCGCTTCCTGACAGCCGTCCACCCTATCGACCGAAGCATGTACGACTCAGTTTATCTGGGCGACTTGCTCGTAACTGGTTACAGCAACTTTTCCCGCAACCGCACCTTCGGAACCATGATAGGCAAGGGCTACAGCGTGAAGAGTGCGCAGATAGAGATGGAGATGATTGCAGAAGGATATTTCGGCACCAAGTGTATGAAGGAAATCAATCGCCACATGCACGTCAACATGCCGATTCTCGATGCTGTATATAATATATTGTACGAGCGCATCAGTCCGCAAATCGAAATCAAACTCTTGACCGACTCGTTCAGATAGGCACATCCTATCCTTCGGTTTCGGCAGAAGAGTTTGTCTTCAAGTAGTAACATTAACACATTCATTTAGATATTAAAAGAAAAAATGAAAAGTATCAGCTTAAACATTACAAAGGCTGCATCATTCCTTGCAGAAGGTGCAGTAAAGGCTTACGAGCCTAAGGTTAAGGCCGCTCAGGAAGCTCTTGAGAACGGCACTTGTGAAGGTAACGATTTCTTGGGATGGTTGCATTTGCCATCTTCTATCACTCCTGAGTTCCTCAATGAGATTCAGGCTGTTGCCAATACTTTGCGCGAAAAGTGTGAGGTGGTTGTTGTAGCAGGTATCGGTGGTAGCTACCTCGGTGCACGCGCCGTTATCGAAGGCCTCGGCAACTCTTTCGCTTGGCTCGTAAACGACAAGAAGAACCCTACTATCCTCTTCGCAGGTAACAATATCGGTGAGGACTACCTCTTCGAGTTGACTTCTTTCTTGAAGGACAAGAAGTTTGGTGTCATCAATATCTCTAAGTCTGGTACCACTACTGAGACTGCTCTCGCTTTCCGTCTTTTGAAGAAGCAATGCGAGGATCAGCGCGGTAAGGAAGAGGCTAAGGAGGTTATCGTAGCTGTTACCGACGCCAAGAAGGGTGCTGCACGTACTTGTGCTGACAAGGAGGGTTACAAGAGCTTCATCATCCCTGATAATGTAGGTGGCCGCTTCTCTGTTTTGACCCCAGTAGGTTTGTTGCCTATCGCAGTAGCAGGTTTCGATGTAAAGCAGCTTGTAGCTGGTGCGGCTGACATGGAGAAGGCTTGCGGCAAGGACGTAGCTTTCGAGGAGAATCCTGCAGCTATCTATGCAGCTACACGTCAGGCTCTCTATACTCAGGCTGGCAAGAAGATTGAGATCGTATGCAACTTCCAGCCTAAACTTCACTACTTCGCTGAGTGGTGGAAGCAGCTTTATGGTGAGAGCGAGGGTAAGGACCAGAAGGGTATCTTCCCAGCAGCTTGCGACTTCACTACCGACCTTCACTCTATGGGCCAGTGGATTCAGCAGGGCGAGCGCTCTATCTTCGAGACTGTTATCAGCGTAGAGACTCCTAACGAGAAGTTGCTCTTCCCTCACGATGATGAGAACCTCGACGGTTTGAACTTCCTCGAGGGCAAGCGTGTTGACGAGGTGAACAAGATGGCAGAGCTCGGTACACGTCTGGCTCACGTTGACGGTGGTGTTCCTAACATCCTGGTTAACGTACCAGAGTTGAACGCTTACTACCTCGGTCAGCTGATCTACTTCTTCGAGAAGGCTTGCGGTATCAGCGGTCTCTTGGAAGAGGTGAACCCATTCAACCAGCCTGGTGTTGAGGCATACAAGAAGAATATGTTCGCATTGCTCAACAAGCCAGGTTATGAGGCAGAGAGCAAAGCTATCCAGGAGCGCTTGAAGAATGAATAATTGATGAAGGAAATTATTTTTAAATATATGAAAGAACACGGCTTTGGGGAATTCAACCCTAAAGCCGTGCTTTTTGATATGGACGGCGTGCTGTACAACAGTATGCCAAATCATGCTGTGGCATGGCAGGAATCGATGAAACAGTTTGATATCCACATGACAGCAGCCGATGCTTATGCCACCGAAGGAGCCCGAGGAATTGACACCATCCAGATGATGGTGAAGAAGCAGAAGGGCATCGACATCACGCTGGACGAAGCACAGAAGATGTATGATGTGAAGACCGAAATATTCCACTCGATGCCTACTGCCGAAATATTTCCTGGCGTAAAGGAAATCATGCAGAAGATTAAAGATGCCGGCATGCAGGTAGGAGTGGTAACAGGAAGCGGACAGCGCCCGCTCATCATGCGACTGCTCAACGACTTCGGCGATTTTCTGGATGAAGCACATATCGTAACCGCCTATGATGTAAAGCGCGGCAAACCAAATCCTGACCCATATCTCATGGGATTACAGAAGGCAGGAAACCTGAAACCCTGGGAAGGCATCGTGGTAGAGAATGCTCCTTTGGGCGTCCGTGCCGGCGTGGCAGCCAACATTTTTACGGTAGCAATTAACAGCGGTCCGCTACCAGATGAAGAATTATCCAATAAGGGTTGCAATCTACTCTATCACCAGATGACTGAATTCTGTGATGACTTTGAAAACCTGATTGCTAAGGCTTAATCCGGTTCACCCACAGATATTCTGACTTATTCAATAAAAAGACATCATTAAAAACATATAATGACATGAATAGAAAAGTAGCTTTAATTACAGGTATTACAGGCCAGGATGGTTCATACTTGGCTGAATTATTGTTGGAAAAAGGGTATGATGTTCACGGAACTATCCGCCGATCATCTACCGACTACCGCGAAAGAATTGCCCATTTGGAGGGTACACCTAATTTCCATCTTCACTATGCTGACCTCGGTGACTCTATGAGTATCATCCAGGTAATGAACAAGGTGAAACCTACTGAGGTATATAATCTGGCAGCACAGAGCCACGTACAGGTGAGCTTCGACTCCCCTGAGTTTACAGCAGATGTAGATGCTACCGGTGTGCTCCGCATCCTGGAGGCTATCCGCCAATGTGGTCTGGAGAAGACCTGCCGCATGTATCAGGCTTCAACATCTGAGCTCTACGGTAAGGTAGAAGAAGTTCCTCAGAACGAGAACACTCCATTCCACCCTTATTCTCCATACGCTGTTGCCAAGCAGTATGGTTTCTGGATTGTCAAGGAGTATCGTGAGGCTTATGATATGTTCTGCTGCTCTGGTATCCTGTTCAATCATGAAAGTGAGCGCCGTGGTGAGACTTTCGTAACCCGCAAGATTACTTTGGCTGCAGCCCGCATCAAGCAGGGCAAGCAAGACAAGCTCTATCTCGGTAACCTGGATTCGCTCCGCGACTGGGGTTATGCCAAGGATTATGTAGAGTGTATGTGGCTGATTCTCCAGGCTGAGAAGCCAGAGGACTTCGTGATTGCAACAGGTAAGCAGCACTCTGTCCGTGAGTTCGCCCAGCTGGCGTTCCACTATGTAGGAATCGAACTGAAATGGGAAGGCAAGGATGAGAACGAGAAGGGTATCTGCGTTGAGGGTCCTGAGGAACTCGTCGGCAAGACACTCGTTGAGGTTTCTCCTGATTTCTACCGTCCTACCGACGTGGTGAACCTCTGGGGTGACCCAACAAAGGCAAAGGCTAAGCTCAACTGGAATCCTAACGCCACCTCTTTCGAGGATCTCGTAAAGATTATGGTAGAGAGCGATATGGCGAAGGTTGCTGCCGAGGATGCCGGTCAGAAGGTTCGCTGCAATCTTGCAGAATATTTGGAAAAGGGAATTGTTAAGTAATTATGTTGGATAAGAATTCTAAGATTTATATTGCAGGACACCACGGACTCGTGGGTTCTGCTATCTGGAATAACCTCAAGAAGAGAGGTTATAACAACCTGGTAGGTCGTTCTCACAAAGAACTCGACTTGACCGACCAGTATGCAGTAGAGAAGTTCTTTGACGAGGAAAAGCCTGATGCAGTAGTATTGGCTGCTGCCTTCGTGGGCGGTATCATGGCGAATTCATTGTATCGTGCAGACTTCATCATGCAGAACATGAAGATGCAATGCAACGTAATCAGCAACGCTTATTCTCATGGCGTGAAGAAACTCCTCTTCCTGGGCTCTACCTGCATCTATCCTAAGAATGCACCGCAGCCTATGAGCGAAGATGTGCTCCTTACTTCTCCGCTGGAATATACCAACGAGGAATATGCCATCGCCAAGATTGCCGGACTGAAGATGTGCGAGAGCTACAACCTTCAGTATGGTACCAACTATATCGCTGTGATGCCAACCAACCTCTATGGCCCTAACGATAACTTCCATCTGGAGAACAGCCACGTAATGCCTGCGATGATGCGCAAGATTTATCTTGCCAAACTCATCCACGATGGCGACTGGCACAGCATCGAGGTGGATATGAACAAGCGCCCTATCAACCCTACTGATAAGCTCCGCGAAATCATCGGCGAGGGTAACGTAGACGGCAGCAACTCTCACGAGCGCATTCTGAAGGCGCTGGAGTTCTATGGCATCTACGACAACAAGGTAGTGCTTTGGGGAACAGGCAAACCATTGCGTGAATTCCTCTGGAGCGAGGATATGGCAGATGCCAGCGTTCACGTGCTCCTGAATGTAGATTTCAAGGACATCATCGGTATCGAGAAGTACAGTTCTGTATTCTATGGTGCCAAGGTAGATGGTGCTGTGGATAGAAACAACTCTGAGGGCCGTGGTGGCGCTATCCCATCTCTCGGTGAGATTCGCAACTGCCACATCAACGTGGGTACCGGCAAGGAGCTCACCATCCGTGAACTTTCTGAGCTTGTAGTAAAGGCAGTAGGTTTCGAAGGCGAAGTAGAGTTTGACGCCAGCAAGCCAGATGGAACCATGCGCAAGCTCATCTCTGTAGATAAGCTCCACAGCCTCGGCTGGACGCATAAGGTAGAGATTGAGGATGGTGTGAAGAAACTCTTCGACTGGTATCAGGAGAGTCTGAAAGACTAATAAAGAATATCGACTATGGATACAGAACAACTTTCTATGACCAAGAAAACCCTTGTGGGAGTACAATTCCTGTTTGTGGCTTTCGGTGCAACGGTTCTGGTGCCTCTTCTGATAGGCATCGATCCGGCAACGGCTCTCTTCACCGCTGGTGTAGGAACCTTTCTTTTTCACTTCATCACCAAGGGTAAGGTGCCTATCTTCCTGGGCAGTTCCTTCGCCTTTATCGCCCCTATCATCGCTGCAACCAAGCAATGGGGACTGCCGGGAACAATCGCCGGACTAACCAGCGTTTCTCTGGTGTATTTCGTCATGAGCGCCCTAGTGAAATGGCAGGGCAAGAAACTGCTGGACAGGATTTTTCCTCCGGTAGTCATCGGTCCCGCCATCATCCTCATCGGTCTCTCCCTTTCGGGCAGCGCTGTGGATATGGCAAAGACCAATTGGATTCTCGCCTTTGCATCGCTCATTACCGCTATCCTGGTGCTTACCTTCTGCAAGGGCTTGATGAAGCTGGTTCCTATCATTTCGGGGGTTATCGTGGGCTACGTCATCGCCATCTGCATGGGCGAGGTAGATTTCTCGGGCGTGGCAGCGGCATCATGGTTCTCCTGTCCTGTATCCTTCGATACCATCACCCATTTCTCCTGGGCTCCATTCCTCTATATGTTGCCCGTGGCAATAGCTCCGGTGCTGGAGCATATCGGCGATGTGTATGTGGTGAGTGCCGTAGCCAAGAAGGATTTCGTGGCAGATCCGGGATTGCATCGCACGATGTTGGGCGATGGACTGGCATGTCTCTGTTCAGCCTTTCTGGGCGGACCTCCTGAGACCACTTATTCAGAGGTAACAGGTGCGATGTCTATCACCAAGGTAACGAGTCCTGCCGTGATTCGCATATCCGCAGCCACCGCCATCTGTTTCTCTATCGTGGGCAAGTTGAGTGCTTTGTTGCAGAGCATTCCTCAGGCGGTTTTAGGTGGCATCATGCTGCTGCTTTTCGGAACCATCGCAAGTGTGGGCGTTCAGAATCTGATGCAGAACAAGGTAGACATGAATGAAACCCGCAATGTCATCATCATCTCTGTGATGCTGACGATGGGCTTGGGTGGCGCCGTTCTCTCATCCGGTTCCTTTGCCATTTCCGGCATCGGTCTTTCCGCCGTCATCGGCGTAGTTCTCAACCTAGTTCTTCCTAAGACGAAGAAGAAAGAGGCATAAATAAGGAAAAAGCTTTGAAAACGAGTTTGTTTTCAAAGCTTTTTTCTTTTTTATTAGAACAAGAAGAGGGGTAAAACAAGGATTTTAACCTACTAAAACAGTTCTTTCAACTAAGAAAAGAAACATTTATACTTAGATAAAATCTCCGTTCATAGACATTGAATGTCCGTTCAAAGACGTTGAACCGCCGTTCAAAGACGCTGAACCGCGGTTCAACGTTTATGAACGGAGATTTCAATAGGGTTAAAGAACATTTTATCCTATAATCAACCAAGACTTTTCCCGAGATTAACACATTATTAATACAGGAAGAAGGAAGAAAGGAGATAAGAGGAGAGTCCGAATCTTGCGCTTGGCAATGGGGCGGCAAAGTAATAGTTCTGGTCGTTATTCTTATCCAGGAAATTCACCTGCTTCATACCGAAGAATGGCAGACCCTCTGGGAAGAGCGGAGTAAAATCGATTACACCACCAGAAAGAGCAGGACTGCCTGCCTGATAATCGAAATTCCAACTCTTGTCAAATGCTAATGGAGCACCATTCTCCACTTTATCAATTTCGCAGTTGATATTCATCTTCCCGCTCTGCTTGAAGTTTTTGAAGAGTGGATTGAGCTAACCAGCCACGCTACTCTTAATGTCGGTATCAAACCGAAGTACCTCTCCACCATCAGCAAGAAAGTCAGCGGCAAATCGCCCTTGGAGTGGATATCGGAATATGTTATGGAGGATATCCGTTATTATCTTGCCAACACGGATCTGACCATTAATGAGATTTCCGATACGCTGGGCTTCCCCAACGCATCGTTCTTCGGTAAATATTTCAAGCAGCAGCTCGGCTGCACACCACTGGAATACAGAAACCGGATAAAAAGAGGGTAAAATCAATATAGAGCAGCACGTTAAGAGTAACTGCTGCTCTCACCTGCGGACGGTTGTCCTCATCGACCGTAGCCCCATGCTTTTGCATATTTTCCACAAACCACCGAGCAAGAATTCTACAAATCACCGAATAAAAGTTCTACAAATCACCGAATGAAAGTTCTACAAATCACCGAATGAAAGTTCTATAAATCACCGATTTCTTTAAAAAGATTCCTGATTTTCAGTTTTTTTTTGTATTTTTGCAGCAGATTTAAATTCAAAGATTATGAACGGATATAGACAGCGCATTGCAGACTCATTATTGAAGGACAAATTAGATGCCTTTGGAGCAGTTTTGATAGAAGGGCCAAAATGGTGTGGTAAGACTACAACGGCCGAACAACAAGCTAAGAGTATTCTTTATATGGCAGACCCTTCTCGCCTGAACCAGAACAAGGAATTAGCTCGCATCAATCCTCAATTTTTGTTGGAAGGTTCCACACCACGCCTAATAGATGAATGGCAGGAAGCACCTCAATTGTGGGATGCTGCACGTTTTGAGATAGACCATCGTAGTGAAATTGGGCAATTTATTTTTACGGGGTCTGCAGTTCCTGCCGATTCCTCACTATTAAGTCATACGGGTACTGGGCGGTTCTCATGGCTGAGAATGCGTCCGATGAGCTTGTTTGAGTCAGGTGAGTCAACTGGTGAAATTAGTTTATCTGCCATTATCAAGGGAGATAAAAAGCAATTTGGTACAAGTCGATTAAGTTTGGAAGATGTTGCTTTTTTGCTTTGTCGTGGTGGTTGGCCTCAAGCTGTAGGCATGAAAAACAAGCCAGCATTAGCTCAAGCTTACGCTTATCTGGATGCGGTGGTAAAGAGTGACATTTCTCGTGCAGACAATGTACAACGCAACGAACTTAGAGCTCGTCGCTTGATGCGTTCTTATGCTCGCCACCAAGGTACATCTGTTTCTATGGCAGCTCTGAGAGCAGATTTGGCTAACAATGAGGAACAATCGTTTGATGAAACCTCTATCGTTTCTTATCTAGATGCCCTTCGAAAGATTTTCGTGATAGAAGACGTGCAGGCATGGAATCCCAACTTGCGTTCGAAAACTGCTATTCGCACTACTGACACACGTTATTTCGTAGATTCTTCGATTGGTGCTGCTGCACTAGAGTTAGGACCAGATGATTTGATGAATGACCTCAACACTTTTGGTTTACTGTTTGAAACGCTTTGTATGCGAGACTTGAGAGTTTATGCTGATGCTTTAGAAGGCAAGATATACCATTTCCGTGATAGTAGTGGTTTGGAATGTGATGCTGTTTTGCATCTTAGAGCAGGAGTGTATGGGCTTATAGAAATCAAGTTAGGTGGCGACAGATTAATCAACGAAGGTGCAGCCAATCTCTTGAAACTTCAGTCCAAGATAGATACCGACAAGATGAAGAAACCTGCCTTTTTGATGGTACTCACAGCCGTAGGTGATTATGCCTTCCAGCGTGAGGATGGGGTATATATAGTACCAATTGGTAGTTTAAAGCCATAGTGATGTGGCGAAAGGGCAAAAGCTTTGTTTATTGCTTGGTTCTTTGAAAGTTTTTGCCCTTACAGGTAGTGTGTGTGGGGCTTATCTGGTAGCTTCTGCCCTTTACCTTTGCTTTACCCTTCGGCCAGCGATTTTCAATTCCCTTCGGCCGGTGACCGTTGGTTCAGGGCGTGTGGAGCTTACATGCGAAACTTGAGTTTTGAGTCCACTTTAAAAAGTCATTTTTGATAATTTCTTCAAATGTAATCATCTGATAGTTAAATGGCGTTTTGTAGGATAAAGAACCAAAAACTACTTTTTAAAGTGGGCTCAGTTTTTTTATTCATCCTACAGCCACGCTCCGAATCTTGCGCTTGGCAATGGAGCGGTAAAGTAATAGTTCTGGTCGTTATTCTTATCCAGGAAATTCACCTGCTTCATACCGAAGAATGGCAGACCCTCTGGGAAGAGCGGAGTAAAATCGATTACACCACCAGAAAGAGCAGGACTGCCTGCCTGATAATCGAAATTCCAACTCTTGTCGAATGCTAATGGAGCACCATTCTCCACTTTATCAATCTCGCAGTTGATATTCATCTTCTCGCTCTGTTTGAAGTTTTTGAAGAGTGGATTGAGCTGACCAGCCACGCTACTCTTGATGTCGGTATCAAACCAGATGCCGAGCTCTGCACCCTTCGCCATCTGTGCTACGCCAGTCTCTGTAGATGCAAAGTAGTAGTTTGGAGTAAGACGGCTGTGCTCCATATCAGCACCATCCTTCTTTGGCTGCTTCAGACCGAAACGGGAATCGTAGATGAGGTTGTTCACGAAGATTGGCTTAGCTGCCTTCTCTACCCAGACAGAACCACCCTTTTTGTTTTTGGAACGGCGCCAGCCGCAGTTGATGATGGTGTTGTTATAGGCGGTCATCTCAGAGAGAGGAATCACCTCGCTATTTCCGGCATTCGAAAGCTTGAAGGCGTTGGTGCAGGCGTTGTAGATGATATTGTTGGCTACATCGAGCTTGCAACCCGCTTTCACGTTGATGGCCTCACCGCCATCGGCTGCATTTCCGCTATCGGCAAAGATATTATTGATAATCACGCCGTTACCACCGGTAAAGTAAGTCTGGTCGTTGTAGTTGTCATGGAAGAAACTGTTTGCCATCACAAACTTGCCGTTCACATTACAGAAGTGGAAGGCTGGCACACCGCCATCGATGGTGGTCTTGAAAAGCTTGTTCTGGAAAGAAGCTGAACTCTCGGTAGGAGTAGCACCAGCATAGGACACATCCACGTGGTTGAGCACCACCTCCTCAGAATTATATCCGCAGATGATGCCGCCCCAATCGGCAGGCTTCCTGGTATCAGAAGTAAAGACTACTGGCTTCTCGGCAGTTCCCATACAATAGAGATTGCCCAATACCACGATTTCTACCGGCACCTGAACCTCTGACTTGCAGGTAACGGTTACGCCCGGCTCGATGTAGAGCGAAGTTCCTACAGGAATCTCCACGCTCTCGCTCAGGGTGGTATCCTTGCTCCAAACCACAGAACCTACGGGATATTCTGCCACCTTCGTTGTGATGACATCTTTGGAACCCTGGTTCTCATTGCTTCCATTACCGCCATTATTCACGTAATCGTATGGATTGATATTATCGTTCTCGCAAGATGTGGAGAACATTGCAGCTGCTGCCATCAACAGCAAAGCAGTAAAAGTATTTATCTTTTTCATTTTTTACCTTTTTACTTTTTTACCTTTTAAAGTTTGTATCTTACTCCCAGCAGGAAGGTTCTGCCATACTGATAAGTTCCCACGATGGTCTTATCGCTCTTCTGACCCTCATACTCCAGGTTGCTCTTGTTCACGGTCTTCAAGTATCTCTCTCGCTTGGCATCGAGCAGATTGTTTGCCTTGAAGAAGATGGAGATGCCGTTCTTGAATTGCTTCTCGGCACTCAGGTCGAGACCGAACATCGCCTTGTCCCACTGGTCGGCATCCTTGAAAGGAGAAACCAGGGCGAGCTTGGTGCCCGTGAAGGAAGAGGCAAGCTGCGCATTCCAGCCATTCTCGGTATCCTTATATAATAAGGAGATGTTGGCGGTATGAGGAGCCTGGTTAACCAGCGGACGGGTCTGGGTTACACCCGATTTATACTCGGCACTACCCTCCTTGTACTCACGCTTCGAGGTGGTGATTTCAGAATGGGTATAAGTATAATTTGCCTTTACGCCGAAGTGGCGGATGTATTTGATCACGTCGATTTCGAAGCCCATGTTCTTGGCATTACCCAGGTTATCCGGTGTATAGTAGGCATCGGTTCCGGCACCAATCTTACCATCCGATGTAACGAACACCTGCTCGATTGGGTCCTTCAGATACTTGTAGAACACGCCGGCAAGAATCTGCTCGGTCTTGCTTGGGAACCACTCCCAGCGCAGGTCGATGTTGTCGATGCGGGCACGCTTCAGATTTGGATTACCCTTTTCCTGATACTCCTCGCCCTGAATCTGATAAGGCACAATCTCGTAGAAGCCCGGACGGTTGATGGAGCGGTAGTAAGAGAGACGCACGTTCATCTTCTTGGTTGGCATCCACTTGATAGATGCCGATGGCAGATAATCCCAGTAGCTCTGCTCGCCCACCTGTCCCATGTTGCGGAAGTGCTGGAGCATGGTGTAAATCTGGTTGGTGTGCTCGGCACGGAAACCGGCATTCAGCTCGCCCACCTCGCTCTTCAGCGTAACCATGGCGTAGGCGCCGCCGATGTGCTCCTTGGAATCGTAGTTGAGCTGCGAAGCCTGAGAATAAGGCGTCTTGCAAACCCAATCGATGTTATCAAACTGCTCCAGTCCGTTGCCATCCAGTTTCTGCGAAATGTCGGCAGGATTGAAGATGTAAGAATAATATCTGTTGCTGCGCTCCTTTCTGCGATACTGTGCGCCAGCCTTCCAGAGAGCCTCCACAGAGTTGGCGAAACGGGTATCGTAAGAGAGGTTGATGTAACCCGCCCAGTCGGTATCCTTGTTGTGCTGGAATCGGCGTTCGGCACTCTTAGGCAGAGTCTTGGTGATGTTCTTGTTGGCATCCCAGATAGAACCCGATACGGCATCGCCTTCGCCTGATGCATTGGTGCTTACGGTATTTGTCAGGGTAACGTAAGTTCTATCCGGATCTTCCTCCTTAGCCTGTGAGAAGATGCCCGACCAATCTACGGTAAAATCCTTGGTAAGATGATGGGTACCCTTCAGGTTGGTGGCGAAGATGCTCTGGGTGGTAGAAGTAGAGCGAACCTCATCATCCTGGGTGTAGCTGTCGGCTCCGATGTATTCGGTATTGATGCCGCTATTGTATCTGATGCCCTTGGAATTGGTGCGCACATACATGTTGTACCACTCCAGTTTGTTGCCAGGCAGGGTTAAATCGAACTTGGCATGAGCACCCGTGGTAAGATCATGGATGCTGTAGTAGCGATGGTGCAGATTGGAAATGTACATTGCCTGCTCGCCCGATGCCATCTTCACGGAATTATAGGTGCGCTCGGTGCCACGGAAAACATTCTGAACGCTTCCGGCAAGCATTACGCCGAGGCGGTCGCCCCAGAATCGGTTACCTATGCTCAAGCCTCCGATGAAGTTAGGAGATGGCATGGAATGGCTCTTCAACTGCACAGGACCGTTCTTGAAATCGCTCATCTGCGCCTTGTATTCAGAACCGAAAGCCTCGTAAGGAGATTTCTTAGTATAATCAGAGCGGTTGCTGGTAAGATAATCTCTGCCATCCTTCCAGAAATAATCGCTTGCTCCGATGGCTGCATTCGCCTGAATCTGGAAGCGGGATGGGGCATCCTTCATCACCATATCCACTACGCCGCCGGCTGCATCGCCTTCCATATCAGCCGTCAGAGACTTGGATACCACAAGGCGATCCATCAAATCTGAAGGGAAGATGTTCAACGGGATGTAACGGTTTTTATCATCCGGACTTGGAATCTTCACGCCGTTTACCAGGGTGTAGTTGTAGCGCTTGTCCATGCCTCGAAGGATGGCGTAGGAAGCCTCGCCCGATGCATCACGCTCCATGGTTACACCCGATACTCGCTGCAGAACGCTCGCCACGTTGACATCAGGCGAAAGCTGGATGCTCTGCTGGCTCATCACGTTGAGCACGTTGCCTGCATTCTTCACGGTTTCTATGGCGCTGCGGTCGCTGCGGTATTCACGGTGACCGGTAACCACCACTTCGCCCAACTGCTTCAGGTCTTCATCCATCGGAATATCCACCTTGTCTTTCTTAGCCACATCTATTACCATCTCCCTGGTCTTGTACGACATGTAGGAAACGATGATGGTAAACTTGCCTTTATCAGGCAATTCATGTAGGGTGAAAGTACCATCAAGTCCGGTGGTGGTACTCACGTTGGGCAGCTCCTTTACCCGGATTACGGTTCCGATGAGGGGTTCGCCCGTTTTGTTATCCTTGACTATACCATCCAGCGTGTGTGCCTGGATGGCGGTAGTCGCTGCGGCAAGAAGCGCCGCACTCAATAAAAATCTTTTCATCTATATCGCTATTGAATTCTTCACTCTTCGTTCTTCACTCTTCACTTACTTTTTGTAATCGTGTGGATGATTTTTCCATCCTTGTCAATCATCGACATTCTGAGCTGCTTCTTATCTGCTGTAAATACAGAGAAACCATCGGCTGGACTGCAGAACACGGTGCCATCGATAGGTTTCACAGGACGGGCCAGAGACGAAGAGGAATTGACTACGTAGTCGATGTTGTCGCCCTTCTTCTGGATGTGCTGGAAGTTGTGGATGTGACCGCAGGCATAAATCGCCACATTATTATATTTATGGAGGATAGGCAGAAGGCGCTTCTGCATGTCGAGGCGCTCATTCTCCTTCTTCGTGGTGTAGGCGTAGATAGGATGATGGCCTACCACGATGACCCAGTCTTCCTTGGCATTCTTCAGGGTTTCGTCGAGCCATGAAAGCTGAGCCTCTGCATCCTGCTCGCAGGCATCAGGATAGATTTCTGAATTCTTGCGGTAAGAATCGATAAGAGGTGTGGTATCGAGGAAGATGACACGGATGGTAGTTCCCTTGTGGTCAAACACCTTGGTGTAATATTTGGCTGGCATCATCCAGCGGCGGCTCACCTTACCATAGTCCATAAAAGCCTGAGTATTACCACGATACTCATGGTTTCCACAAACCGGAAACCAGTCGAGCATCAGGTCTGGATGAGAATAAACATATTCGTAATTGGTAAGCCACAGAGGGTCCTGGGTGGAAGTCACGCCATTGAAATGGTGGATGTCGCCTACGGCAAGTACGCATTCCGGATCTACCGTGCCCGCCATCTCGCCCATCAGTTCGGCGATAGGCTTCTGGTCGTAGTAGCCGTTACGACCCATATCATTGGTCATATAGAGGGTGATTTCGCCCTTCAGTTTCTGCCATTCGGCAGCATTCGCCTTCCAGTTTGGATTCTGCGGAATTGCGGTTGCTGCACTCTGAGAGCAGGTTGTTAATGCTGCGTTTTGAGCCTGTGCAGTCAAGCCTCCACCCAACAATAAAGCCGAAGCCAAAACTACTGTAGCTACTCTACCTTTCATCATAGCAAAGCCATTCATGCTGCTATGCTTACCCGATACTTTCTTTTCCATTTTTTCTTTATCTGACTATAATTCTTTTATTATAGATTTCCCCTTCCGGGGTAATACCTGTTAAATTTCGGGTGCAAAGGTAGGGGTATTATGTGTCAAAGAGGTTACAAGGATTTTAATTAGCAGATAAAAGATACTACAATCTTATTACGGGAGTTTCCCCCAATGCTTTTAGGGAAAATCATACGCTGGTTTATGGTTTTCCCCTTGTTGTTTTCAGCTATTCTCCCTATCTTTGCACTACGTTAGAAGAAAGGCTGCACTCGACAATTTGAAAGCAAGCTTTCATTGTGATCGTTTGCACTTTCTTTGCACCAGAAATAAATAAATGCAGTAATAACCCTTTAAAGAGAAGATCGTTATGAAAAGAATGATTATGACATTGGTAGCAGTATGGATGATGATTACATCTATGAATGCTCAGAGACTGACAAATATTCAGGCAGAAGCCCGTTTTATCACAGATAAGATGGTGGTGGAACTGGGATTGAGCAGCGTTCAGCGCAACAGCATCCTGAACATCAATCTCAATTATCTCAATGGCATCCGCAGCTATCGCGACATTGATGCCTACGGCTGGCATTACCGCAACAAGCAGCTCAAGCGCATGATGACCGCCAGACAATGGAAGAGATTCAAGGACTCATACTATTTCTATCGCCCTATCGGCTGGCAGAATCATGTGTATGTTCACCATATTTACACCAAGTATCCAAAGCATAACTGGGGACACGACAAGCGCCGCCCTCGCCCTGAGTGCAGCTACGGAAGACCGGGATGGCCAGGCGGAACCCATGTAACTTATGGACCTGGAAAGCCGGACAAGCATCACAAGCACGACAAGAAGTGGAAACACGACAAGAAGAAGTGGAAGCACGATAGAGATTGGGATGATGATGACGATGATGATGATTGAGATAATGACTGGGATGATGACTAAGATTAAGACTGGGATTAAGACAAACATTCGATGATAAAATAGAAGAAATCCAAGCTAGAGATGATTCTCCGGCTTGGATTTCTCGTTAAATAAAAACTAACTATGCCGTCTAACTAATAACTAATCATTAATCACTAATCATTAATCACTAACAAGATGTCTTCCACAATCTGCTCATCAAGCAGGCGATTATCCGAAAGCAACTGCTTCACATCATATCTATCGTAGAGTCCCTTCCTGATGCCGCCCACCATCACCTTCATTTCAGAAGTGCCATAGTAAGAGGCGATACGCTCTCCAAATCCGCCATCCTTCGAGCCATCCTCCAGGGTTACCACCAGCTGGTGGTTTGCCTTCAGGCTATCCAGCGTCTCGGCATCCACCTCATTCAGATAACGGGGATTGATGATCGTAGCATCGATGCCCTTATCAGCCAACAGACGGACTACATTCTCGCCCTTCTGATAGAACGAACCGGCGGCGATGACTGCCACCTTCTCGCCCTGGTGCATCACCTTGTACTTTGCCTCATAGCCATACTCAGCATCAACGGCTTCTGAAGTATGAACCACGCCATTGCTTGGCACACGGATGGCGATAGGTTTCTTATCCTGCAGAATGCTCCAACTGAGCATGGCGAAATACTCCTCGCAGGTGGTTGGAGCCAGATAGATGAGCCCCGGAATGCTGCAGAGCATCGGAATATCGAAAAGGCAGATGTGGGTGATGTCGTTCATCGAGTTCACTCCGCCTCCTACCACGTTGATTACGGCTGGGTTGGAATTGATGCAGAGGTCTTGCGCTATCTGGTCGTAGGTACGCTGGATAAAGGTGCTGTAAACGGTCCAAACCGGATGCAATCCGCCCTTCGCCATTCCCGAAACCATGGCTACCGCCTGCTCTTCGGCGATTCCCATATCGATGTGCTGCTTGCCAGCCAGTTGGCGCTTATCGGCAGTAAAGCCGCCTGCGGTAGGAGTACCGGCGGTTACGGCGATGAGGGTCTTATCCTGTTTCATCTCGCCCAGCATCCAGTCGGCAAATAATGTACCGTAATCTTCAGTCGGAGTCACCTCCGGGAGGGTTCCATCGGCATTCCTTCTTGGTCGCGAACCGTCTTCCAGATTGAAAGGCATTCCCCAATGCCAAGCCTCCTTGTTGGCTACGGCTGGCGCAAATCCATGACCTTTCTCTGTGTGAATGTGAACCACGGTAGGCTTATCCGTATCCTTCACGCTCTCGAAAACCTGGATGAGTTTTTCGATGTCGTTACCCTCTTCCAGGTACTTGTATTCAAAGCCCCACGCCTTGAACCAGTTGTGCTCGCAGGTGCCGTTGCTCTGGCGCAGGGCACGCAGGTTCTTGTAGATTCCGCCATGATTTTCGGCGATAGACATTTCGTTGTCGTTCACCACGATGATGATGCCCGTACCGAGTTCCGAAGCCTCGTCCAGTCCCTCGAAAGCCTCGCCGCCAGAAAGGGAGCCGTCGCCGATAATGGCGATGATGTTCTCATCGGTTCCCTTGATGTCGCGCGCCTTCTGCAAACCGGTGGCAAGACTCACGGAAGTGGAAGTATGCCCCACCTCAAAGTTATCATACTCCGGACATTCGGCAGGAGAAGAATAGCCCGAAATAGCATTCATGTCATCCACATCGCCGAGGAATCCCGCAGCTCGTCCGGTGAGCACCTTATGCGGATAGCATTGGTGGCTTACGTCAAACACGAGTTTATCCTTTGGCGCATCAAAAACGTAGTGAAGCGCCACGGTAGCCTCCACGAATCCCAGGTTCGGCCCCACATGACCGCCATGCTTGCTTACACGGTTCAGCACAGCCTGTCTGGTTTCATCAGCCACCACCTGCAGTTCCTTCAAATCCAGCTTCTTCAAGTCGGCTGGTGACTTTATTTTCTCAATATACATTTTCTTATAGTTTTAATTATGATTTCTGGGTGCAAAGATACGAAGATTCCCGAAAACACGCATTACCCCAACTACAGAAAAAATGAATGATTTTCCGGAAATCTCATCTTGGAATATTATTCAGGAAATCTCATCTTGGAAATCAGCCTGCTGCCTTATCCCTATCCTTCAGAATCACAGCCATGTTATCCAGCGCCCATTCTATCAGATGATCCATAATAGGAATAAGGGTTTCAGCACGGGGTGTGAGAGAATACTCCACTCTTGGCGGCACTTCGGCATAAGCCTTGCGGGTAACGTAGCCATCAGCCTCCAACGATTTTAACGTGCTGGTAAGCATTTTCTGCGAAATATCCGGAATCAGCTTACGCAGGGCATTAAACCGGAGGGGGCCATCCTGATGATATTTCAGGGTGTAGATTACCAGTAGCGACCACTTGTCGCAAACGCGCGCCAAAACGTTACGGATGGGACAGTCCTGTACTACCATTTCTTTTATCATTCTTCCCATAATCTATCTTCTTTATATTCTACAATAATCTATAATATTCTGCAATAGGCTACAAAAGTAACTAATATCCGAAAAGATACCAAACATACCAAGTTAATCTAAGTTAACGCTTCATTTTTCTTACTCCCATTCCCACGCAATAGTTACCTCCCAGTAACCATCTTACCCCCAAGTGCCCTCTTGCAGGAACCGGTTTTTCGCAGTATCTTTGCAGCACAATTCAGAAATGAAAGCAGAAAAAAGAAGTATTCACAAATTCACAAAAAGAAATAACATAAAGTGAAAGAAAAAAGAAAAAGAGAAATATAAACATTTAAAAATAACAGACAAGATGAAAGAAACAAAGATTATTGCAAAGGCTGAAAACTTCACAGCCACAGATTTTGGCAAGATGAGTGAAATCAAGGATTACACCTTAGAGATGGGTCCTGAGATTAAGATTCCCGGAAAGGTATTCGGAGGTCAGAGCGTGAACGCTACTGGTGGTGAGTTCTCATTCCAAAGCTTTGCTCCTGGCACAGAGACAGGATTCCTCCACACCCACAAGAACCACGAGGAACTGTATTTCTTCCTCAGCGGCAAGGGCGAGTTCCAGGTGGATGGCAAGGTATTCCCTATTCAGGAGGGAAGCGTGGTGAGAGTAGCACCAGCCGGCAAGCGCTCTGTTCGCAACAACGGTACAGAACCACTCGTGATGCTCTGCGTGCAGTATAAGGCCGAAACCTTTACAGCCGAAGATGCAACCGACGGCGTGATTCTCAACGATAAGGTGGAGTGGTAGAAACTACTCCACCACCTCCATGATTTCAGGATGCTCAAGCTTTTCCTGTTTCTTGAGTTTCTTCACCACTTCGGAATAACTGTGGCGAATCAGGGCCTGGATGAAATCATCTTCCAGCGTGCCATAAAGGTTTACCTGATTCCAGTATTTC
>JAJXAL010000169.1:0-4520 GCA_021628325.1 Segatella copri
TGGGTGGCAGAGATGTGAATGCGCGTGCTTACATCAGCCGTTTCAACTTCTCGGGCACCGACCAGAGCAAGCTCTGCAGTGTTCTCTCGGGTGGTGAGCGCAACCGTCTGCAGTTGGCCTTGGCATTGAAGCAGGAGGGCAATGTTTTGCTCCTCGATGAGCCAACCAACGATATCGACGTGAACACGCTGCGTGCCTTGGAGGAAGGTTTGGAGGCATTTGCCGGTTGTGCGGTGGTAATCAGCCACGACCGCTGGTTCCTCGACCGAATCTGTACCCACATTCTTGCCTTCGAGGGCAATGGTGAGGTATTCTTCTTCGAGGGCAGCTATTCTGAGTATGAAATCAACAAGGCGCGCCGCCTGGGCGATACTGAAATCAAGAAGGGTCGCTATCGCAAGTTGATGGAGGAATAAGGCTTCGAAAAAGATAAAGAAGAACTCGGTTCTGAAACAATAAAAAACAAAAGAAAAGGTGTGTCTTTGCCTTAAGACACACCTTTTTTGTTTCTATGCAGCCGTTTTCAAAAGCTTTACCAGATGCAACCAGGACGTTCAGAAAACTGCGTCGCGACGTATCTGGCTGTACGTCGGGACATAACGATTATTACGTCGGGACGTATCAGATGCTACGTCGGGACGTAATTTCTTCTATGTCGTCAGTTAAATTGCAAAAAAACAAATGAAAAAGCCAAGCATTGAACCGAAAAAAAGGATTTTTGCTCAATGCTTTCTTAGTTTTCACCCCAAAATCCCTCTAAAACACCTATATTTCGCTGGTTTTTATGGCAATATATGGCAGATAAAACCGAAGAACAGAGAATTGCCATACCCATAATGCATTCGTAATCAAAGAGATAACCTATCAATATGGCAATATGGCAATTCTTTGGCGCAAAAAAATATATATAAAACAACATGCCCGACACACATAAAAAAGGGAAGCGCCGAAACGACACTTCCCCATGGATTGGATGAGTTATATAATCATCTGTCTCGCGACATCTTATTCTGCGTATGCAGTCTTGTAGGCAGAGTCAAAGAACATAGCGCAAGAACCTACGCCAGTCTCATACTCATGCTGCTTCTGACCAGCTCTGTCATACTCCACTACGTAGCCATTGCCATTATAGTCGGGAGTACCTTTATCGCCCATTTTATAAGAGAGCACGAAGATATGACCGTTCAATGGGTCGGCAAAGATTCCGCATGGGCTCACAGGCTTCTCAGAGAGCGTCAGCGCCTGTGGTTGTGTACTTTCTGCTGCAAGCACGCTCACGCTAGGAGTGCCGCCATAAGGTGCATTGAGCACAAAGAAATAAGAACGAACCAACTGCGGCGTACGTGTTGTAGTACCAGGGGTTACGCATACAGCATAGTTGCCATCTGCCACCTTCTGCGACTTGCCCTCGGCGAAACTCACTGCACGTAGGGCATTCTCGCCAGTGGTCGCATAGTCAGGAGCAGGTCCATATACTGGGTTGTCGAGAACATACAAAACATTAGATGCATAATAGATGCTGGTAGGATTGTTCACGCCCTCGATATTCTTAGTCTCAACATTGTCGTTGGAAAGATTGATGCAAGAGATGTTGCCACCACCATAACCGTAGTTGCTGTTAGCTACATAGAGATTGCCATTGCCGATGACCAAGCTCTCAGGATAGCTGCCCACCTGCCACTTCTTTTGAAGAGCAAAGCTTGTGGTGTCCACGGCAGCCACATATCCACCGTATGTGGTAAAATAAACCTTGCCACCATCAGCGATAATATGGCGAGGCTCGGCGCCCTCGGCATTGCCCAGCAACTCTGTGGTCTTGATTTGCTTGATACTCTGCTTGGTTTTCTTGTCGATTACCTCGATGGTGTTGCTCTGATCTACGGCGAGATAAATCTTGTTGCCATATACGATGCCATCATTGGCAGTATTACCGAGCGAACGACCGTTAGCAGTCTTGAATACATTCTGTGTAGCTGTGCTTGAAGCATAGTCGATGGCTGTGAGAGAGCTCTCGATCTTGCTATACATGTTACCAGAATTCACAACGTAAGCGCCCGTACTATACACCTGGAGATAAGTCTCAGGATAGTCTTCGGCAGGATCGCATGATGTCATCACTGCAGTGCCCATCAAGAGCACCGCCAAACCTAATAAATACTTTTTCATTTTTCTTTTTTCTGTTTATATTTGAATCTAATTTGTTACTATCTAGAAGTTATACCCGATGCTGAACATCCAGCTGCGGCGAGGCATCGGATAATGCCCTACGAGTTCATACTGCTTCGCCAGCAGGTTCTTCACATCCATCCTTACCTTCACGCCTCGCAGGGATTTGCCAAAGAGGTGTAGGTCGTCGAGCTGACGATAGAGCGTCAGTCCCATGTCCCAGTAACCCTCCACTTCGGTGCCTTCATAATGTTCATTGTTGGCCCATCGCTTGCTCATTCCCTGTCCATGGAGCGAGACATTCACCCAAGGATTCTCCCACCCCAAGGCAATACTGCCCGAGTGCAGAGGGATATAGGCTACTTGATTGCCATAATATTTGGACGAGCGATCGGTATGATTCACCACGTGCTGGTAGCTATACGACCCTTGCAGCGAGAGTTGCTGCCCCGGAGCCATCTGCCAGGTACTACGCAAAGAGGCATCCGCGCCAACGACATCAACACGTGCCATGTTCACAGTACGCCAAACGAACATATTGTAAGGAACGCCCACAATCTTGTCGGTCACCCGATTGCAATAGCCGTCCAGCGTTGCTTGAACATTCCATCCCTTATAACGTAGGAATTCGCCGTTCCCCCCATCTCCTGAAGAAGTTTTTTTCCACGTAAGCCCGATATTCAACTGTCGGGTTTTCTCAGGCTTCAGATCAGAACTTCCATAATGGAAGAAATAGTTCTCGTTGAAAGTAGGAACCCGGAAGATGTCCTTGTACGAAGCCCTGAGATAAAGCTCATCGCTGGCAGTCCCATTTCCAAAGAGCCGATAGGAAAGCGAAAGCGATGGCGAAAGCCGGCGTGCATCCTTGGCAGCCTGTCCTGCCTTGGTAGGATTGGCGCTGCCTGGCTGAGTCTCTATCTTGCGCCCCACGCTGTTGAGGTAAACCGAAGCCAGCATTCTGGCAAGAGCTACCCATCTTCCCTTCGCATATCGGACGGAGAGCGACTGCAGAATGCCATGTCGGTGAGGGCGCAAATCGGTGGCAAGGGTGCTGTTGAGCGAGTTCATCATCCAGTCGGCAGAATAATCCAGCGCCCAGCCATCATCCGGCATCCACATCAGTGCTGCCGAAGTATAATATTCCCTCTGCCAGTAGGTGGCATCATTGCGCCGATTTGCCACGAGCGTGTCCTGATAGGCAGAGCTCGCCCAGTTCATCTTGGCTTGCACCTTCAGCATCCAGCAGTCGTCGAGACTTCTGGCTTGCCATCTCGCCTGGACAAAGGCGTTGCGGTCGTGCAACTGTTCAGCAGTTACATTGGTGTAATATCTCACGATGCCTGGCAACTGCCGGTCGTTGTCATAATAGTAGATCTTTGCCCACAATTGGCTCCGGCTCAAGCCATCGGCTCGCCTGCCCATCATCCAGTGCATATTCAGTTCGCCATGCCCTGAGTTCATCCGGCTGTTGGTGCGTCGCTCATGGGTGGTATATTTACCGTTGCGCAAGAGGAAGGGATAGTCGTTTTCGGCATAGGTGTACTCACCCATCGCCTGGAGGGTGAACCTATCTGACAACCTCTGCACATAGCGCAGATAAGGCGAGACATATCCGAAGGACCCCACCTGCAACTGAGTAGAGAGGTGAGGCTGTTTGTCGATGGGAATCTCGCTCATAGTCTCGATGGCAAGCAAAGCTGCCACCGAGGCTTGCCGGGCCGAGATGAAGATGTCGTCGTTGTCACCAATGGTGAGTCGCAATGTCTGCACTTGGTCGAGCGAATAACGGGACACATCAATTTCGCCGCCCTGACATTCGCTGAGCAGCACACCATCGTAACTCACTCCCGTATGTCCCGCTCCGAATCCACGCACAGCTACCGTCTTCATTCCTCCTGCCCCACCATAGTCGCGCAGATTGATGCCTGGCATGCGGTGCAAGGCATCGGCCATATCCGTAACGCCAAGCCTTAACATATCCCCCTTGTCCAAAAGCTGAAGAGGCGATGTGCTCGTAAGTATCCGGTGCTGCCGAGCATTCACTTTTACTTCCTGCAAGTGCTCGGTACGAATGGTATCTTGCCCCATACCCACTTGTGCATACAACAATAGCAAGCCACCGAGACAAAATATCCTCAATGCCTTCATTCATTCTATCTTTTATATTATTATCTGTGTCTCCATCACGAACCCATCCCACGGGGTTGGATAGAATCATCGGAATCTCTTATCCTAAAGACACTCTTTCATCATATTGTTTCCGATGGCAACGGCAGGTCTTCTGACTTGCGTCCTCCCCGCATCTCACTCTATGTAAACATAAAAAGATGCAAAACTCATGGCAAGCGGTCTTC
>JAJXAL010000039.1:0-34246 GCA_021628325.1 Segatella copri
TCAAGCACGGTTCCGAGAGAAGGGAGGGTGAAACTCCCTCCACTTACTCGACAAAACAAGATTATGGGATTATTCGGATTATTCAGCAACAAAAAGAAGGAAACTCTCGATAAGGGACTTGAAAAAACCAAGGAGAGTGTGTTTGGCAAACTGGCGCGCGCCGTTGCCGGAAAGTCTACCGTCGATGATGATGTGCTCGACGATCTCGAAGAGGTACTCATCACCTCAGATGTAGGTGTAGAAACCACGGTCAAGATTATCCGCCGCATCGAAGAACGTGTGGCCCGCGATAAATATGTTTCAACCAGCGAGCTTAACCGCATTCTGCGCGAGGAAATCGCCATTCTCCTCTCCGAGAATCACAGCGATGACCTGGCAGACTGGGATCTCCCTGCCGACCATAAGCCTTACGTTATCCTCGTAGTAGGCGTAAACGGCGTGGGCAAGACAACCACCATTGGCAAACTGGCTTACCAGTTTAAGAAGGCTGGCAAGAAGGTTGTTCTGGGAGCTGCCGACACCTTCCGTGCCGCTGCCGTAGAGCAGATTTGCATCTGGGGCGAGCGCGTGGGTGTGCCTGTAGTGAAACAGCAGATGGGAAGCGACCCGGCAAGCGTAGCGTTCGACACCCTGCAGAGCGCCAAGGCAAACGGCGCCGACGTGGTGCTCATCGATACGGCAGGCCGACTGCACAACAAGGTGAACCTGATGAATGAGCTCAAGAAAATAAAGGAAGTGATGAAGAAGGTAATGCCTGAAGCACCAGACGAGGTAATGCTCGTGCTCGACGGAAGTACCGGACAGAATGCATTCGAGCAGGCTAAGCAGTTCTCTGCCGTTACCAACATCTCCTCGCTCGCCATCACCAAGCTCGACGGAACCGCTAAGGGCGGCGTTGTCATCGGCATCAGCGACCAGCTCAAGGTGCCTGTAAAATACATCGGACTAGGCGAAGGTATGGAAGATCTGCAGCTCTTCAACAAGACAGAATTCGTAGACTCGCTCTTTAAAAATTAGAAAATGAAGAAAAATCAGATAGATATTATTACCCTGGGCTGCTCGAAGAACCTCGTTGACAGCGAGTTGCTGATGAAGCAGTTTGAGGCAAACGGCTACCATTGCGTTCACGATTCAAAGCGCCCTCAGGGCGAGATAGCCGTCATCAATACGTGCGGATTCATCGAGGATGCAAAGCAGGAAAGCATCGACACCATCCTGGAGTTTATCCAGGCTAAGGAAGAAGGCCGACTCAGAAAGCTCTACGTAATGGGCTGCCTCTCGCAGCGCTACCAGAAGGAACTGGAAGAAGAAATGCCCGAAGTGGATAAGTTCTACGGCAAGTTCAACTACAAGCAGCTTCTGCAGGAACTCGGCAAGGCGGAAGTTTCATCCTGCAACGGCCAGCGCCATCTCACCACTCCGCGTCATTATGCCTACATCAAGATAGCCGAGGGCTGCAACCGCCACTGTGCCTACTGCGCCATTCCTATCATCACCGGCAAGCACGTTTCCCGACCAAAGGAAGAGATTCTGCAGGAGGTGCGCGAACTGGTGGCAGAAGGCGTGAAGGAGTTTCAGATTATCGCTCAGGAACTCACCTACTACGGCGTAGATATTGACGGCAAGCATCATATTACCGAACTCATCAGCGAGATGGCTGATATTCCGGGCGTGAAATGGATTCGCCTGCATTACGCTTATCCGAACCAGTTCCCAATGGATCTTCTGGACGTGATGCGCGAGAAGCCAAACGTATGCAAATATCTCGACATTGCCCTCCAGCACATCAGCGACCACATGCTCACCAGCATGCATCGCCACGTAACGAAGCAGGAAACCATCAATCTGCTGAAGGCCATCCGCGAACGCGTGCCAGGCATTCACATCCGCACTACGCTGATGGTTGGTTTCCCAGGCGAGACAGATGAGGATTTCCACGAGCTCCTCGACTTTGTACGCGAACAGAGATTTGAGCGCATGGGCGCCTTTGCCTACTCTGAGGAAGAAGGAACCTACAGCGCCACCCACTACGAAGACAATGTGCCTGCCGAAGTAAAGCAGCGCCGGCTGGACGAACTGATGATTCTGCAGCAAGACATCAGCTCTGAGATTGAGGCTGATAAAGTGGGCAAAACCATGACCGTTATCATCGACCGCAAGGAAGGCGATTACTACATCGGACGAACAGAGTTCTGCTCTCCGGAAGTAGACCCTGAGGTTCTGATCCGTGCCGATGAGAAGCGTCTGCGCGTGGGTTGTTTCTATCAGGTAGAAATTACTGCAAGCGAGGAATTTGACCTCTATGGCAAGGTGGTGAAATAATCATTCTCTCCCCCATAGCCTGGAGTTTTAGAAAATTTGACTACATATTAAATAAATATGAACAATAAGGAATACATCGCTGAACTGGCTCAGCAAACCGGCTATTCGCAGGAAGACACCCAGAAGTTGGTGCGCAAGGCGATAGACGCTATGATTGCCGAGTTTGAGGATGGAGAAGCAGTCTCTATCCCCAATTTTGGCACCTTCGAAGTGAAGAAGCGCATGGAGCGAGTGGTGGTTAATCCTACTACCAAGAAGCGCCAGCTGGTGCCGCCTAAGTTGGTGTTGGGTTTCCGACCGGTTGCTTCGGTCAAGGAAAAACTAAAGAATGGAGGGGATGAGCAATGAGCAAATTCAGTTTAAATACACTCGGAAAACAGCTTGCTGATAAGAGCGGTCTGAGCCAGGTGGAAGCAGAACTCTTCATCCGGAAGATGTTTGATGTGTGCAACCAGGGACTCGATGCCGACAAGCAGGTGAAGATAAAATGGCTGGGCACCTTTAAGGTACAGGCCACGAAAGACCGTGAAAGCATCAATGTGAACACGGGCGAGCGCTTCACCATTGAAGGCAGAGACAAACTCACCTTCACACCCGACAACATCCTGAAAGAAATCGTGAACAAGCCATTCGCCCAATTTGAAACGGTGGTGGTAAATGACGGCGTAGATTTCGATGAAATAGATGAGAAGTTTGGAGAAGAACAGACAGAAGATGCTCCTGCACAAGCAATCGATTTTCTGGACGAAGAAAAAACTGCAACTCCAAATCCGGAGGTTGTCGTAATCGGATCTGAAAAGGAAAAAGAAAAAGAAGCCGAAGACGAACTGGCAAAGCAAATTGCTATTGAACAAGCTAAACTGGAAAAATTAAAACAAGCCCAACTGGAGCAGGAAAGAATACAGAAAGAAAAGCTTGAAAAAGAAAAGCAAGAGCAGGAAAGACTAGAACAGGAAAGACTGGAACAGGAAAGACTGGAGCAGGAAAGACTGGAGCAAGAAAGACTTGAGCAGAAAAGACTTGAGCAGGAAAAACTTGAGCAGGAAAGACTGGAGCAAGAGAAGCTTGAATTAGCCCAGCAACAGCAAGCCCAGAAAGCAGTTGTTGAACCTGCAGTACCTGCATCAGATGAATCTGAAGAAGAAGAGGAGGAAGAAGAATCTTCCAATTCTCATCATATTGTTATTCCTCGCTATCTGGTCGTTGCAGTCTGTCTCATCGTAGTAGCTTTGATTGGCGGAATGGGATGGTTTGCCTTCAACTATGGTCAGATGACTGCCCAGCGCGATCATCTAGCCATGCAGCTAAACCAGTATCATCAGGCTCCAGCCAAGAAAGTCCCAGCCAAACCAGCTGCCGCCCCACTCTCTCAGGAACAGAAACTCCGCCAGAAAGCGATGGAAGACAGCATCCGTATGGCTAAAACTGCAGAAGCAGTAAAACTGGCTGAAAATTCGGATGAGGAAAGTGCTAGCGCTGAAAAAGCTAAGCAGACTGAAGCAAAAGCTAAGGCTGAAGCAAAAGAAAAGGCTAAAGATAAAGCCGAAGAAAAGGCTACTTCGAAAATAGCATCATCCCAGTATGATAAGGATGCTCGCGTACGCACGGGAGCTTACCGAATCGTAGGAGTTGCCCAAACCGTTACGGTTGGCGCCGGTCAGACCCTCGAACAGATCAGCACCCGCTATTTAGGTTCGGGCATGGAATGCTACGTAGAAGCCCTGAATGGTACAAGCACCATAAAAGCCGGACAGAAAATCAAGATTCCGAAACTGGAATTGAAGAAGAAAAAGAAATAAAAATACAAACAAAAAAACGCCCTGTAAGAGCAAATGTAATTTTGCACTTACAGGGCGACATTGTTTGATGTTACATTACTTGCCCAACACTTCATCAAGCAAAGTGTAGAAAGCAGGATCCTCGCCAACGATAGTCTTGATTATCTTACCATTAGCATCAATCACAATCTTTGTAGGGAAACCCTGAACAGCGTAGTCGCTGAGAACCTTGCTGTCCTTCGGATTGTAAACATGAATCCATGGCAACTGGTGCTTCTCAACAGCAGCCTTCCACTTAGCCTCTGTATCATTACAATCTACACCAAGAATTTCAAACTTACCCTTGTACTTCTCGTAATACTCCTTCATCTTAGGCATTCCCTTGATGCACCATCCGCACCATGAACCCCAGAAATCGAGAACTACAATCTTACCGCGAAGGCTGGAAAGTTTGAAATCATTTCCCTTAATATCCTTCAGCGTAAAGTCAGGAGCCTCAACACCGGCAGCCTGCACCTTCTTAGCCTTCTCCTCAGCCTCAGCACGCTTCTTAGCCATATCAATCATTGGCTGGTAGAAAGCCTTCATTCTGCCGTTCTTCACATTCTCTGAGAGCAAGCCCAGCAGTTTCTCCATCTTTGCAACATCATCAAACTGCTCGAAGATAGTAGCACAGGCCTCATAATCAGGATGCTGTTTTACGAAATCGAAAATCTTATCGTCCTTTGCCTTTTGCAGGGCAGGAGCCTTCTGCTCATATTCTGCCATGACAGTCTGCTGGGTTTCACCATTCTTGATTCTCTGGTTCAGAGAAGCTTCATAATCTCTCAACTCCTTATTTGCATTCTCCAGCAGGACATCTACTTCATGATACTGCTGATAGAACTTAGAACCCGAAATATCAAAGCGGGTCTTTGCATCGCCCTTAACTTCAGCCTTCTCGCCAGGAACACAAGGCAGATTGAACATAAACTGACCTGCGCCACGATAAGTTTCAGGTGAGAGGAAAACGTATCCGGCAGCCTTATCAAGGTTTGCAGAATAGGTAAACTTGCCATTCTTCACCAAAACCGTATCCATCTTAACATTTCTGCCCTTGTAAACAAGTACAGAATCGGAATTGAAATTCTTCAAATCCACCTTCAACTGAAAGTTGCTCTTCTGAGCCATCGCAACAGTTGATGCAAGCATCAATGCCGCAGATAAAATCGTTGTTTTCATTTTCTTTTATTATATTTATTCTGATTATACCTTATTATATATAGGGAACGAAGAACGCCTGACTCATCTTCAACCTTATTCTTCATACTCAGTAGTATCCTCAATACCCGCCTCGGCCAAAGCCTCCTTGCGCTCTACACAGGTTCCGCATTTGCCACAATGCTTTTCACCGCCTTTATAGCAGCTCCAGGTTTCAGCATAATCAATGCCCAACTTCTTGCCAATCTTCGCAATCTGCCCCTTGGTAATATTCGTATAAGGAGCCACCACGCGTACATCGACGAACGTTCCTGCTTCGGCAGCCTCATCAATCGCCTTGATAAACTCCGGACGGCAGTCTGGGTAAATCGTATGATCGCCACCATGGTTAGCGATGAAAACTTTCTTCAGATTATTACTCTCAGCAATGCCGATGGCAATGCTCAACATGATTCCATTACGGAAAGGAACCACCGTACTCTTCATATTATCAGCAGCATAATGACCTTCAGGAATCGCATCGGCACCTTCAAGAAGAGAACTCTTGAAATACTGATGCATGAAACCTAAATCTATCGTAATATGCTTGATTCCCAAACGCTCACAATGCATCTTGGCGAAAGGAATTTCACGCTCGTTATGATTACTTCCATAGTTAAAACTAATGCCGAGTGCAATCTCGTCTTTCTTATCGTAGAGCAGCGTGATGCTATCCATGCCACCGCTCACAATGATTACTGAATCCTTCATTTTACTTTGAATTTTGAATTTTGAACTGTATGATTACTTTTTACTTCACCCGAACAGGCAGCGGAATGCTTCTTCCACCTTCCTTACGGGATGAATTTCTATCTTATATTTCTTATGGTCGAAACCATGATTGTTGTACTTCGGAATGATGATGTGCTGGAATCCCAGTTTCTCAGCCTCAGCAATACGCTGCTCGATACGGCTCACCGGACGGACTTCACCGCTCAGACCTACCTCGCCCGCCATACACCAGCCTTGCTCGATAGGTGTGTCAACATTGCTGCTCAATACGGCTGCCAACACACTCAAGTCCATGGCAGGATCGGTTACTCTCAATCCTCCGGCAATATTCAGGAACACGTCCTTCTGCATCAGTTTGAACCCCACACGTTTCTCTAGAACCGCCAGGAGCATGTTCAAACGGCGCTGGTCAAAACCCGTTGCCGAACGCTGCGGAGTTCCATAAGCTGCTGTTGAAACCAAAGCCTGCGTCTCTACCAGGAACGGACGAACACCCTCGATGGCTGCGCTGATGGCAACACCCGAAAGCCCGTCATGATCTTCAGTAAGCAGCAACTCTGAAGGATTGCTCACCTGTCGGAGTCCGCCTTGCATCATCTCGTAGATTCCCAACTCAGAAGTACTTCCGAATCGGTTTTTGATGCTTCTCAAGATGCGGTACATGTAATGCTGGTCGCCCTCAAACTGAATCACCGTATCTACGATGTGCTCCAGAATCTTTGGTCCGGCAAGTGTTCCCTCCTTATTAATATGTCCTATCAGAATAACCGGAATGCCACTCGTCTTGGCAAATCGGAGCAGGGAGGCTGCACACTCGCGAACTTGGGAAACAGAACCCGGCGAACTGTCTACTTCTTCCGTAGCAATAGTTTGTATAGAATCTATAACTATCAACTGTGGAGCCACTTCCTGAATATGGCTGAAGATTTTCTCCAACTGCGTTTCGCAGAGAACCGTAATATGATCAAAGGCTCCTTCTGATGAAAGAGAAGCCGTTTTCTGTGTGTCCGCAGATGAACCCTCTCTGAGCATCGCCTGTCCTTTAGCCAACCGGTCGGCACGGAGTTTAATCTGATGGGCACTCTCCTCTCCGCTCACATACAGGATGCGGCGGTCAGTCATGTTCAGAATGGTCTGCAAGGTGAGCGTACTCTTACCGATTCCCGGTTCACCGCCCAGGAGCGTAATGCTACCAGGAACCATTCCGCCACCCAGCACACGGTTCAGCTCCTCGTCCCTCATATCGATGCGCGGTTCATCAATCGCAGAAATATCGCGAAGCTTCATCGGCGCAGCGTCATGCTCGCTGTGCTGCCCGCCAAACATCGTGGCAGCCCCACCATGACGCATGGTCATTCCGGCATTCTTCGCAGCCTGCGATCCGGAATCGGCAGCAATACGAATTTCCTTAAATGTATTCCATTGTCCGCAGCTAGGACATTTGCCCATCCATTTGGCACTTTCCTGTCCGCAATTGCTGCACACAAAAGCAATCTTATCTTTCGCCATTTTATCTCATTTATATGTAATAACGTTTTAACTGCGCACAAAGGTACTATTTATTATCGAAAAATCCAAAAAAAAAGTAATTTGTTAAGAATATATTTCATTTCTCTCCATTTTGTTTAACAAATCAGGCAGAAGGAAGCGCAAAACACGAATTTTGCAAACCCGATATAGCAAACAGACGATTTCATCTACTAAAAATCATAAAAACCGCTACTATATTTTGCTGATTCAAATATAATTTGTATCTTTGCCTTCGGTTTTTGAAACCAGCAGAAAGGTTTAGAACAATAAATTAGTACATAAACTAAATAAAATTTAGGTAAAATGAAAATTGAAGATTTTAACTTTGCCGGTCACAAGGCAATCGTGCGCGTTGACTTCAACGTGCCATTGGATGAAAATGGTAATGTAACAGACGACACTCGTATCCGCGGTGCCCTTCCTACATTAAAGAAGGTACTTGCAGACGGCGGTGCGCTCATCATGATGAGCCACATGGGTAAGCCAAAGGGCAAGGTTAAACCAGAGCTTTCTCTCTCTCAGATTGTTAAGAACGTATCAGACGCTCTCGGCGTAGACGTTAAGTTCGCTAAGGACTGCGGTAACGCTGATGCTGAGGCAGCTGCCTTGAAGCCAGGTGAGGCTCTCTTGCTCGAGAACCTCCGCTTCTATCCAGAAGAGGAAGGCAAGCCAGTTGGCGTTGAGAAGGGTACTCCAGAATTCGATGCTGCTAAGGCTGAGATGAAGGAGCGTCAGAAGAAGTTCGCTGCTAAGTTGGCTTCTTACGCTGACGTATACGTAATGGACGCATTCGGTACAGCTCACCGCAAGCACGCTTCTACAGCTGTCATCGCTGATTCTTTCGACAAGGATCACAAGATGCTCGGCTTCTTGATGGAGAAGGAAGTTAAGGCTGTTGACGCAGTTCTCGGCAACATCAAGCGCCCATTCACAGCTATCATGGGTGGTTCTAAGGTTTCTACTAAGATCGGTATCATCGAGAACCTGTTGACTAAGGTTGACAACCTGATTCTCTGCGGTGGTATGACTTATACATTCTCTAAGGCTCTCGGCGGAAAGATCGGTATGTCTATCTGCGAGGATGACAAGCTCGACGTTGCTCTCGACGTAATCAAGAAGGCTAAGGAGAACGGTGTAAACCTCGTACTCGGCACAGACTCTATCTGCGGTGATGACTTCAAGAACGACTGCAATACTCAGGTTTGCCCATCTAACAACATCCCTGACGGTTGGGAGGGTATGGACGCAGGTCCTGAGACTCGCAAGGCTTTCGCAGCTGCCATCAAGGGTGCCAAGACTATCCTCTGGAACGGTCCTGCAGGTGTATTCGAGTTCGACAACTTCGCTGGTGGTTCTAAGGCTATTGCTGACGCAATCGCTGAGGCTACTAAGGAAGGTGCATTCTCACTCATCGGTGGTGGTGACTCTGTAGCTTGTATCAACAAGTTCGGTTTGGCTGATCAGGTATCTTACATCTCTACAGGTGGTGGTGCTCTCCTCGAGGCTATCGAGGGTAAGGTATTGCCAGGTGTAGCAGCTATCGAGAAGTAATCTCATGTCAAAAAGAAAGCCATTTGCAAAAAGGGCTTCATTTTTGACAAGAAAAAAAATAGGTTGGAGGGCATCCTATGTGATGTCCTCCAATTTTCAGTTTTAATTGAATCCCTAATAATCTACAGATTCTCTCTATAAACAGAACTGTATCTTTCATTTAAAACAAGCAACAGAAAACATAAATTCTAAAATTATTTGGTAAACTACAAGGAATATAATTTTCTGATTTTAAAACGAATACATGGATTGGATTGTTAATCTCTTCACCAATACCGAGTCGGTGGCTCACATCGCCCTACTCTACGCTATCGTGATAGCTATTGGTGTTTACCTCGGAAAGATAAAGATTGGCGGCATTTCGTTAGGCGTCACCTTCGTTCTCTTCGCAGGTATTTTGGCTGGCCACGTTGGCTTCACCGGTCCAAAGGAAATTCTCACATTCGTGCAAGACTTCGGCTTGATCCTCTTCGTCTTCATGATTGGTCTCCAGGTAGGACCTGGCTTCTTCGAGAGTTTCAAGAAAGGTGGTGTTACGCTCAACATGCTTTCGGCTAGCGCTATTCTACTCAACATCCTCGTGATGTTTGGTTGCTATTATCTCTTCTTCGACACGAGCAACCCTAACAACCTGCCTATGATGGTAGGTACTCTCTATGGTGCGGTTACCAATACTCCGGGTCTTGGTGCTGCCAACGAGGCTTTGCTCAGCGTCTTCCCTAATGGTGCTCCAAGTATTGCCAACGGTTATGCTTGTGCTTATCCTCTTGGTGTGGTGGGCATTATCGGTGCTACTATCCTTATCAAGTACATCTGTAAGATTAATACTGCTGACGAGGAAGAACAGCTTAACGAAGAAGATGCTGCAAACCCACACGCAAAGGCCCACAACATGCACTTACGCGTGGAAAATGCTTATATTACAGGCAGAACGCTGAGAGAAGTTTCTGAGTTCTTGAACCGTGACATTGTATGTTCACGACTGCTCCACAATGGCGAGGTGAGCATTCCTAACAGCAAGACTAAGTTTGAGGTTGGAGATGAATTGCTCGTTGTATGTGCAGAGGCTGATGCTGAAGCCATCAAGGCTTTTATCGGCCCAGAGGTTGAAGCTGAATGGGACCGCGAGAAGGATGAAGTACAGCACTTTGTTTCTCGCCGTATCATCGTTACCCGTCCGGAAATGAACGGTAAGACCTTGGGTAAGATGCACTTCTCCAGCGTATACGGCGTTAACGTAACCCGTATTTCCCGTCAGGGAATGGACATTTTTGCAGGCAGAAACCACCACTTCCACGTAGGTGATAAGATTCTGGTTGTAGGTCCTGAAGAGAATGTGAACCGTGTGGCTGAAATCATGGGTAACTCTGTTAAGCGCCTCGATGCGCCTAACATTGCCACTATCTTCGTAGGCATTATGGTAGGTATTATCTTCGGTTCTCTCCCATTTGCCATTCCGGGAATGCCGGTGCCTTTGAAGTTGGGTATTGCCGGAGGTCCGCTTATCATCGCCATCCTCATCGGTCGTTTCGGCTATCGCATGAAGCTGGTAACTTATACGACGACTTCGGCTAATATGATGCTGCGAGAAATAGGACTTGTACTCTTCCTGGCGAGTGTGGGAATCAAGGCTGGAGCCGGATTCTGGGACACAGTAGTACAGGGTGACGGTTTGAAATATGTGGGATGTGGTTTCCTCATCACCGTTATTCCTATCCTCATCATCGGTACAATTGCCCGCCTGAAGTTTAAATTCAACTACTTCACCATCATGGGTATGCTCGCCGGTACTTACACAGACCCTCCTGCATTGGCTTATGCAAATGCTTCTTGCTCAAAGGAGGCTCCAGCTGTAGGATACTCTACGGTTTATCCATTGAGCATGTTCCTCCGTATCTTTACAGCCCAGATAGTGGTGCTGTTCTTCTGCGGAGCGTAAGACTTACAAAAGTTAACAAAACAACTGGAAATAGTTATAAATTATAAAAGAGGTGCACAAAGACAAAAATTTGTGCACCTTTTTTGTTGTCTTTTCAGAAAATCTTCGTACCTTTGAGCACAAGAAACAAACCTAATGAATCTTCTAGGAACAGCAACCGTTCCTACATGATGCAGATTTTTTTCGAAACATGAAACAATAACCCTATAAACGTTAGTAAGCGTATGAAGAAATTGGGATTTCTGATAACCATGCTAGTCATCACTTCCTTGCCCGCTTGGAGTCAAGGAGCCAAAAGCATCCGTATTACGGAGGTGATGACCGACAACCGTACCAATCTTGTAGATGAGTACGGGCAGCACAAACCATGGGTGGAATTGAGCAATTCCTCCTTTACCACGTATAATGTGCGTGGTATGTTCCTAACCACCGACCGAAGGGTTCTCGACAAGAAAATGTCGCCTGAAGCTCGCCGACAGCTGATGTGTCCATTGCCTAACAATGAACCACGAACCACACTGGGAGGCAAGAAGAGCATCGTTATCTTCGACAGCAGTTCCTGGTACCAGGATGGCAGGAACGGACGACATTGGAAGGCAAAGATTTCTTCCAACTCGGGACCTTTTCATCTCAATCTTATTCTACAGGAAAAGATGCCCAACTGGATAGCACTCTATGACGGAAATGCCGTTGACCTGATAGACTCCGTAAGCGTGCCAGTGTTGGCTGCCGATGAGAGTTTTGAACTGAGTAAGGACTTCAAGACATGGGAGAAAGCCATTGCCGGATCAGTAACTCCAGGCTATCTGCCTCAAAACACAGGTTTGAGTAAAGCCCAGCAATTGAAGAAAAGCGACCCATACGGAATAGGAATCGCCGTACTTTCAATGGGAATCGTATTTGCCTGCCTTGCTCTCCTCTTCATCGTGTTCTGGGTTTTCGGAGCCTACATGAAACATAAACAGCGCATCGCCCGTGCTACTGAGAAGCACGCCACCTTATTATATAAGACAGGAAAGAAGACCATCGAGGTTACTCAAGACCTCAGTCATAAGACCAACGTGATTCTGAAAGATGGTTTAGAAACCAAGGGTATTGATAAGGAGATTTACATGGCAGTCATCTCCCTTGCACTACAGGAATATCTGGAAGATGTTCACGATGTAGAATCCGGCATTATCACCATCAAGCCAAAACAGACCAGATGGAATGCTCCGAAATTCAACAACAACAATAACAACGTTAAAATATAGAAACTATGGCAAAGTACGAATATAAGGTTAAAGGCGTAGATTACGTCGTTGAAATACAGGATATTGAAGGCAATATCGCCAATGTAACCGTGAATGGAATTCCATTCGAAGTGGAAATGAAACAGCCGGTTAAGAGCAGTAAGCAGAAAGTAAAGTTAACTGATGGACAAAACAACATTTCCGCCAGCTCTGTTGCAAGCGCAGGTTCTGCTGCAGGTTCAAGTTCTGCAGCAAGTTCTGATTCTGCTTCATCAAGCAAACAGGCAACTCCTGCTGCAGGCAAACCAGTTGTTGCCCCTCTGCCTGGCACTATCAACGAAATCAAGGTGAAAGTCGGTGACAAGGTGAACACAGGCGATACTGTTGTCGTTCTCGAAGCCATGAAGATGCAGAACAACATCGATGCAGAAACTTCGGGAACCATTACCAGCATCAACGTGAACAAGGGAGACGCAGTAATGGAAGGAGACACGCTTGTTACAATCGCGTAATAAACTGTTTAGACAAAAGCTAATGATTACTCTTCCAATCAAAAGACTAATCATAAAGTTCAATGTTCAACTTTCAAAGTTCAAAGTAAATCAATGTCTAACTTTCAAAGTTCAAAGTAAATTATGGATTTCATCATACAAAACTTCAATGAGTTTCTTACCTTTACAGGCTTTGCCAACGCCTCGGCAGGAAACCTCATCATGATTCTGGTAGGAGCACTCTTTATCTGGCTCGCCATCAAGAAAGATTTTGAGCCGCTGCTCCTGGTTCCTATCGGATTGGGAATCATTCTTGGCAACATTCCATTCCGTGCCGATGCAGGACTCGAAATAGGTTTATACGAAGACAACTCCGTTCTGAACATCTTCTACCAGGGAGTGAAACAGGGCTGGTACCCGCCACTCGTATTCCTGGGCATTGGAGCCATGACCGACTTCTCTGCGCTCATTTCCAACCCGAAGCTCATCCTGATTGGAGCCGCTGCCCAATTTGGAATCTTCGGCGCATATATGATTGCACTGGCTCTGGGATTCGAACCTAACCAGGCAGCCGGCATTGCCATTATCGGAGGAGCAGACGGACCAACCGCCATCTTCCTGAGCAGCAAACTGAGTCCGAACCTCATGGGAGCCATTGCGGTTTGCGCCTACTCTTACATGGCACTGGTGCCTGTAATCCAGCCACCTTTGATGCGACTGCTTACAACCAAGAAAGAGCGCGTCATCAAGATGAAACCGGCACGTCAGGTTTCACAGACCGAAAAGATTCTCTTCCCTATCATCGGTCTGCTTCTCACCACCTTCATCGTTCCATCCGGTTTGCCATTATTAGGAATGCTGTTCTTCGGAAATCTTCTGAAAGAGAGTGGAAAAACAACCCGACTCGCCAAGACTGCAAGCAGCAGCTTGAATGATATTGTCGTTATCCTCCTCGGCCTGACCGTAGGCTGTTCTACCCAGGCTTCAGAGTTTCTGACATTAAACACCATCAAAATCTTTGCTCTCGGTGCTCTTGCTTTCATCATCGCATCGGCAAGCGGAATCTTATTCGTCAAGCTGATGAACCTCTTCTTGCCAAAAGGCAAGAAACTGAACCCACTTATCGGAAACGCCGGAGTGAGTGCCGTACCAATGAGTGCACGCATCTCCAACAACCTAGGTCTGGAATACGACCGCCACAACTTCCTTCTCATGCACGCCATGGGACCAAACGTTGCGGGAGTCATCGGTTCTGCCGTTGCAGCCGGAGCTTTGCTGGGATTCTTCAATTAAAAGTTGAGCCACCAAGCTATCCCTCCAGGATAAGCACATAAAAAAGAATCGCCCTGAAAGGACAAAAGCATCTTACATCCAATGCTTTCCCTTTCAGGGCGACTTTTTTATTTCTTTTTTTAGCTCTTAACCCGCATTCTCATTTTTCCTTCAAAGGAAATGATAACCTCAACCTGATAACTCAAACTGCTGTCAGGCATTGCCAGAACAGCAAGATAATGAATGCCAGATTCATCTATCTTATTGAATACGATGTCGCTCAATATAGACTGGTCCAAGAAAGAAGCAGGAACCTGCTTATCGAAATCCTTCTTATGAAAATCACGAGAGAACAGACAGTTGGCACCATGATAAACATGCAAGTTCACAATATTATCATAATAAACATTGTCTACCTCAACACCATCATCATTATAAGAACTCTTGTAGACCTTATAACTTGTTGGGTTAACCTGTACGTAGAGATGATATTTCTCATCGCCCCTTACAACCACCGTATCACGTTTAATCAGAGTGTTCTGATTCAGCGCCACGGAAACATGGTTGTGGATGAACTGCTGCAAATAAGACTTATCTTCCGTCTTCACCAGCTTAACCACATCCCCATTCTGCACCTTAAACTGAAAAATATGCTCAGCCTGTTTTACGATCGGATATTTTGCAATATTAGCACCCTTCATTACAAGCGTATCGCCAGCAATGTAGAAGTAGACAGGCTGACTGGTAGAATCAGGATAATAAATCGTATCGCCTTTTACGCGGAACGCCACATCATCCTCATCGTCATCGTTCAGCCAAATGCCTTGCAACATCTTCTTAGCCGCAGTATCTTCCTTCACTTCCTGTTGCTTTTCGGCCTTATGCCCACAAGCAACAAGAGTCAAGATACAACTGAGCAGCCATAAATTAACTATCTTTTTCATGATGAGTTCTTTAAATAAATTAATCGGTAAAAGTCTGTGCCAATTCTACTCGAAATAATCAGCCTCTTCGAAAGACTTTGCCTTGGTTCTGTCTTTTTCTGACGTAAGCACCTCAACTCCTTCAATAGGCCATTTTATTCCGATAGTAGGATCATCCCAATGAATACTGGCTTCGTAATCAGGAGCATAAACATTATCTACTTTATAAGTAAAGATGGCTTCGTCACTCAGTACCAGAAAACCATGGGCAAAACCGCGAGGAATGAAAAACTGACGTTTGTTCTCTCCACTCAGTTCAACCATTACATATTTACCGAAAGTCTTACTGCCCTTTCTCAAGTCAACAGCTACATCCAGCACGCGGCCTTTGATGACACGCACCAACTTAGCCTGCGAGAATTCACCTTTCTGATAGTGCAAACCTCTGAGCACACCACGAGCCGACATCGATTCATTGTCTTGCACAAACTCCACATGCTCTCCAACGTGAGCATCAAAGTCAGCCTGCTTCCATGCTTCAAAGAAATAGCCGCGAGCATCTTCAAATACCCGAGGTTCTATCAGCCAGACTCCTTCAATTTCTGTCTCTGTATATTTCATTGATTTATACCTTATTTATTTTAGGCACAAAGGTAATACTTTTTCCCGAAACGACAAAACAAATTAGACTTTTTATGATTTCATCGAAAATTTTCTCTATTTTCTGTTGGTCATTTCCGAAAAAATCACTACCTTTGCAAACGTGAATAGACTAGAAAGACATATAGAGATCCTACTTTTGAGCAACGATTGCGTGATTGTCCCAGGATTTGGTGGCTTCATGGCTCATCATGTAGATGCGCGTTACGATGGCAGAGACAGCATGTTTTTGCCACCGCTGAGAACTATTGGCTTTAACCCACAGCTCCAGATGAACGATTCTCTCCTTGCACTTTCGTATGTTGAAGCATACGATATCAGCTATCCGGAAGCATTGAACCGCATTGCTGATGAGGTGACAGAGATGCGTCAGACTCTGGAGAATTCAGGAAAATTTGAACTGAATGATATTGGCACCATCATATTGAACGAAGACGGAAATTATACCTTCGAACCATGCGAGGCGGGCATTCTTACCCCTGAGTTGTATGGTTTGGGCGGCTTAAACATGCTCCCACTCGCACAGATTTCTGCAGAAGAGGTTCAGAAGGCTGAAGATTCTGATGCTTCAATCATTGAAATGCCAGCAAAGACAGTAGAAAACAATCGTACAGAAAGCGAAGTCAAGAATCAGGATAGTAACCAGAAGATGGTGAGTGGACTCTCTGTCAACAATTCTGTGTTCGTTAACGAAGAAGAAGAATCAAATGCCGAATTCATCAGCATCAAGAAGAGCTGGTTGCGCAATATTGCAGCAGCCTGCATCGCTCTCATTGCATTCTTCACCTACTCTTCTCCATTGGGAACCCCAACCGTTCAGAAGAGCCAAATCGACACAGGTATGCTGAACCGCATCATGCCTAAGGAGATCAATAAAGTTGCGCAACCTCAAGAACTGGTACTTAGTACAGAATCACAGGCAGAAGAGAGCATTCCTGCCAAGTCTGTCAACATGGCTCAGGACAACGAATTGCAAACAGCTTCTTCTTACTACAGCATCGTTTTGGCAAGTCGTGTAACCAAGCGTAATGCTGCCTGCTATGCTGAACTCCTCCAAAACAAAGGATTCAAGGAAGCTAGGGTGTTGATTACGGATAATAATGTGAAAGTTATATACGGAACATACTCTACCGAGGGCGAAGCTTATACTGCTCTCAACCGTTTACACAACTATGATGCTTTTACTGACGGCTGGATTACGAAAGTGAAAGAATAGTTGACAGTTAAGAGTTTACAGTTTATAGCTAGAACAAAGAGCAAGGAGTATCGGAAACTTCTACAACACATTATTATAATAAAGACAGAAAAGTAAGAAAAAGAATATGAAAAGAGTACGTTGTCCTAAATGCGATAATTTTATCACCTTCGATGAGACCAAGTATCAGGCAGGTCAGAGTCTCGTTTTCGTTTGTCCTAATTGCAATAAGCAGTTTGGTATCCGAATGGGAGTTTCCAAGCTCCGCGAAACTCGCAAGGAGGAAAAACTTGACGAGAATGCCAACGAGAAGGGATACGGCTCTATCGTTGTCATCGAGAACGTATTCGCTTACAAACAGGTCATCCCGCTGCAGTTAGGCGACAACATCATCGGCCGCTACATGAAGAACAGCGGAATCAACTGCCCTATCGAAACCGTAGACCCAAGCGTTGACATGAACCATTGCGTAATCAACGTTAGCCGCGACAAGAAAGGCAAATTGAAATACGTACTCCGTGATGGACCAAGTTATACAGGAACTTTCGTTGACAATGAAATTCTGGGCGACAGAGAACGCCGCGTTATCGAAGACGGAACCCTGTTCACCATCGGAGCAACTTCTATCATTCTCCGCACAGCAGACAGTGAAGAAGAAAACTAAGAAGTTTCGATTATCAAAATAAACACTTCAAAAGGAGCAATTAGATGTTGGTTTACATCCAATTGCTCCTTTTTCACTTAACGAAAACGTAAAAACACGCCATATTTCTAACTTTCTGAAAGAAATCTACTATATTTCGTAATCTTTTTGCTTTTATTTTCTTTAAATTAAAAGAAAATGTGTACCTTTGCATCGGAATATAAGAAATAGAAATGAATTACGTTAGGTTATGGATGTAGCAATCGTAAAATATAATGCCGGAAATATCTATTCCGTAGTCAACGCCATGAAGCGTTTAGGCATCGAACCTGTACTTACAGATGATGCAGAAATGCTCCAGAAGGCTGACCGCGTTCTCTTCCCAGGACAAGGTCAGGCAAGAGAAGCAATGGAATATCTGAAGGCTCATCAGCTTGATCAAGTAATCAAGAACTTGAAGCAACCCGTCCTGGGCATTTGTGTAGGACAGCAACTCTTGTGCCGCCATTCGGAAGAAGGTGATGTAGATTGCATCGGAATCTTTGATGTAGATGTAAAGCGATTCCAGCCTCAGAAACACGAAGACAAGGTGCCTGCTATGGGCTGGAATGAAATCTATGATTTGAAGACTGACCTTTATAAGGGGTTCGGAAACAGAATGGATTCTGACTCAGACAAGTCTACCGCTGATGCGCTGCTTCATCCCTACTCCTATTTCGTACATAGTTATTATGTGCCACTCTGCGAGGAGACCATTGCCAAGGCAGAATACATTCTTCCTTATAGCGCATCGCTCCACAAAGACAATTTCTATACCTGCCAGTTCCATCCGGAAAAGAGCGGAAAAGTGGGAGAACAGATTTTAAAGAACTTTTTAGAGATAAAATAAAAGAGGAAATACTAATATGATAGAATTAATTCCAGCTATCGACTTGATAAATGGCCAGTGTGTTCGTCTTACAAAAGGCGATTACGACCAAAAGAAGGTTTACAATGACAATCCTGCCGATGTTGCAAAACAGTTTGAGCAGATGGGCTTCAAACGCCTTCATGTAGTAGACCTCGATGGAGCCAAGTCAAAGCACATCGTAAATGATGCGGTGTTGAAGGCCATTACCACAGAAACCTCTCTCGTGGTTGATTTCGGTGGCGGAATCAAGACCGAAGAAGATATTGAGAAAGCTTTTGCTGCGGGAGCAAGCATGGTTACAGTGGGCAGCATTGCCGTCACCAATCCTGAACTCTTCATGCAATGGCTGGACAAGTATGGAGCCGACCGCCTGATTCTGGGAGCCGATGTAAGAAACGGTAAGATTTCTATCAACGGATGGAAAGAAGATTCTTCTGAAGATCTCCTTCCTTTCCTGAAAAAGTACATCGATAAAGGAGTACGCTATGTTCTCTGCACAGAAATCAGCAAAGACGGAACGCTGCAGGGACCTGCCATAGAACTCTACAAAGAAGTAATGGCTGCCTATCCTCAACTGCATCTTATCGCCTCAGGCGGAGTGAGTTGCAACGAAGACATTGAAGCATTGGAAACTGCAGGAATTCCTGCCGTAGTATTTGGAAAAGCTTTCTACGAAGGGAAAATCGATGTTAAGAAACTAGTTAATAGTTAAATAGTTGACAGTCAAAAAGTTTATAGTTAGGAGTTAAGTAATCATAAAGTTCAAAGTTCAATGGTCAAAGTTCAAAGTAACAAAGGATTGGCTAAACGAATCGTTCCTTGTCTTGATGTAAAGAACGGCGAGACGGTAAAGGGAACCAATTTCGTAAACCTTCGCAGCGCTGGTGACCCGGTAGAACTGGGAAAAGCTTATAGCGATGCTGGAGCCGATGAGCTCGTATTCCTCGATATTACAGCGAGTTTCGAAGAGCGCAAAACCTTTACGGATATGGTAACCCGCGTGGCTGCCGAAATCAACATCCCATTTACTGTGGGAGGTGGAATCAATGAACTCAAGGATGTTGACCGCCTGCTCAACGCAGGAGCAGACAAGGTTAGCATCAACAGCGCTGCCATCCGACATCCGGAGCTCATCGATGAAATTGCCAACCATTATGGCTCACAGGTTTGCGTATGCGCCATTGATGCACGTCTCGATTCTGACGGCTGGCACTGTTATGTAAAAGGCGGAAGAGAACGGGTGGAACTAGGATTGTTTGACTGGGCAAAGGAAGTAGCCGACCGGGGTGCCGGTGAAATTCTCTTTACCAGTATGGATCATGACGGTGTGAAACAGGGATTCGCAAACGAGGCCCTCGCCCGTCTTGCTGAAGAAGTAAGCATTCCTATCATCGCCTCAGGAGGTGCTGGAAAAATGGAGCATTTCCGCGATGCGTTCACCCAAGGCAAGGCAGATGCTGCCCTGGCAGCCAGCGTGTTCCACTTTGGCGAGATTGCCATTCCTGACCTCAAGAAATACCTGAGAGAAGAAGGAATCAACGTGAGAATATAGAACACGTAAGGATACTGAGACACGTGAATATAATAATGTAAGAAAATAAAAACAAGATAAAATGGAAATAGATTTCGAGAAATTAGGCGGACTGGTTCCTGCCATCATCCAAGACGCAGTTACAAAGAACGTCTTGATGCTTGGCTTCATGAATCAGGAAGCATACGATAAGACAATAGCAACCAAAAAGGTAACATTCTGGAGCCGTTCACGCAACTGCCTCTGGACAAAAGGTGAAACATCAGGTAACTTCCTGAATCTCGTTAGCATTCAGAACGACTGCGATAACGACACCTTGCTGGTTAAGGTTCTCCCAGATGGTCCAACCTGCCACAAAGGTACAGACACCTGCTGGGCAGAAGAGAATACACTCAACCCAATCCTCTTCCTCTCAGAGCTTCAGGACTTCATCAACAAGCGCCACGAAGAAATGCCAGAGGGAAGTTACACTACCAGTCTCTTCAAGAAAGGCGTTAATAAAATGGCACAAAAGGTTGGAGAAGAAGCTGTTGAAACCATTATCGAAGCCACAAACGGCAACAACGAGAAACTCGTTTATGAGAGTTCAGACCTTCTCTATCACCTCATCGTACTGCTCACAAGCAAAGGCTTGAGAATAGAAGATGTAGTGAAAGAACTTCAGATGCGTCACGATCCGGAATGGGATAAGAAACGCCGCGTTGCCAAGAGCAAGGGCGAAATGAAATAACAAACCAACATTAAGGAGAAAAAAAATAGAAGATGTTAATAGATTATCAGAACGTCAGCATATATCAGGCTGATAAGTGCGTGCTCCAGAACATCAATTTTCATATTGACGAAGGAGAATTCGCCTACCTTATTGGAAAAGTCGGCTCTGGTAAAAGTTCGCTATTAAAGACACTTTATTGCGAACTAGACCTTGTAGAAGGCGAAACCGAGAAGGCAGAAATTCTCGGCAGAGACCTCAAAACTATAAAGCGAAAGGAGATTCCGGCTCTGCGCAAGGAGTTGGGAATCATCTTTCAGGATTTCCAGCTGCTACACGACCGCACCGTTCGCAAGAACTTTGAATTCGTGCTTAAGGCAACAGGCTGGAAAAACAAAAAAGACAGAGATAAGCGCATCGAAGAAGTGCTCAACGAAGTAGGCATGATTGATAAAATCGACAAGATGCCTCATGAGCTCTCAGGTGGTGAGCAGCAGCGTGTAGCCATCGCCCGCGCCATTCTCAACAATCCTAAGATCATCATCGCCGATGAGCCTACAGGCAATCTCGACCCAGAGACAGCCAGCAACATCGTGAGTCTGCTGAAAGACATCACCAAACAAGGCACAGCTGTTGTGATGACAACCCATAACATCCCGATGCTCGACAAATTCCCAGGCATCGTTTACCGCTGTAAGGAAGGTGTGCTCTACGACGTAACAAATGAGTACAACCGTATCGACCTCACAGAGGATGGAGAAGATAATTAAGTGAAATAATTAAATAAAATTACGACTATGAAGGTAATGAAATTCGGAGGTACTTCTGTAGGCTCACCAGAGCGCATGAAGGGAGTAGCCTCTTTGGTTACAGAATCAGGTGAACCAACTTTCATCGTATTGTCTGCGATGAGCGGTACAACAAACTCTCTCGTTGAGATCTCTGACTATCTTTACAAGAAGAATCCAGAGGGCGCCAACGAGGTAATCAACAACTTGGAGAAAAAATACATGCAGCATGTAGAAGAACTCTACTCTACCGAGGAGATGAAAAATACGACTCGTGAGTTCTTGCAGGGCGAATTCAACTATCTCCGCTCATTCACCAAAGACCTCTTCACTTCTTTCGAGGAGAAGAGCATCGTGGCTCAGGGCGAGATGATGAGCACCAACATGGTTGTAAACTACTTGAAGGAACAGGGTGTAAAGGCAGTATTGCTCAGTGCATTAGACTTTATGCGCACTGACAAGAACGCAGAACCGGATCCTCAGTACATCAAGGAGAAGTTGGCTGCTATCATGGAGCAGAACCAGGGCTATCAGATTTACATCACTCAGGGCTTCATCTGCCGCAACGCATACGGCGAGGTTGACAATCTGCAGCGTGGCGGTAGCGACTACACCGCATCTCTTATCGGTGCAGCTCTCCCAGCTGACGAAATTCAGATCTGGACCGATATCGACGGAATGCACAACAACGACCCTCGTGTCGTAGAGCACACTGAAGCTGTCCGCCAGTTGAACTTCGAGGAGGCTGCTGAGTTGGCTTACTTCGGTGCCAAGATTCTCCACCCTACCTGTGTTCAGCCAGCTAAGTATGCAGGCATCCCTGTACGCTTGAAGAACACCATGGATCCTAAGGCCGACGGTACAATCATCGACAATGTCATCGTACGCGGCAAGATCAAGGCTGTTGCTGCCAAGGACAACATCACAGCCATCAAGATCAAGAGTAGCCGCATGTTGCTCGCTACAGGTTTCCTCCGCAAGGTATTCGAAATCTTCGAGAGCTATCAGACTCCAATTGATATGATTGCCACTTCTGAGGTGGGTGTCAGCATGAGTATTGATAATGATTCTCATCTTAACGACATCGTAAACGAACTGAAGAAATATGGTACAGTAACTGTAGATTCTGATATGTGCATCATCTGCGTTGTAGGTGATTTGGACTGGAGCAACGTTGGCTTCGAGACCATCGCTACCGATGCGATGAAGAACATTCCTGTACGCATGATTTCTTATGGTGGTTCTAACTACAACATCTCATTCCTCATCAGAGAGAAAGATAAGAAGCAGGCATTGCAGAACTTGAGCAACGTATTGTTCGAGAAGAAGTAATGCAGATGAAAACGAAGAGTGAAAAGTGAAGAATTCGTATGTAATGCTTCCTATCCACTCTTCGTTGGATATTCTGATTTACAATAAATTGGATATTCTGATTTAACTATAATAAGGTATTAATTTAAGATTAAGTGAAATGAAAGGTACATTTCCGATAGATAAGTTTCAGGAGATACAGACTCCGTTCTACTATTACGACACCAATGTGTTGCGCCAGACATTGAAAACCATCAATGAAGAGGCTGGCAAGCACGAGGGATTTGAAGTGCACTATGCCGTAAAGGCAAATGCCAACCCTAAGGTGCTCAATATCATCTGTCAGGCTGGTTTAGGAGCCGACTGTGTGAGCGGAGGAGAAATTCAGGCTGCCATCAAAGCCGGATTCCCAGCCAGCAAGATTGTTTACGCTGGTGTAGGCAAGAGCGATTGGGAAATCAACCTCGGATTGGAGAAAGGCATCTTCTGCTTCAATGTAGAAAGCATTCCGGAGTTGGAAATCATCAACGAGCTGGCTGAAAAACAGAATAAGATTGCGCAGGTTTGTTTCCGCATCAATCCGGATGTCGGCGCCCATACGCACGCTAACATCACAACAGGTCTGGCAGAAAACAAGTTCGGAATTGCCATGCGCGACATGGAAGCCGTAATCGAAGAGGCTGCCAAGATGAAGAACATCCAGTTCCTCGGACTGCACTTCCACATCGGAAGCCAGATTCTCGATATGGGTGATTTCGAGGCACTCTGCAACCGTATCAACGAACTTCAGAACCAACTTGAAGCGCATCACATCGTTGTGAAGAACATCAATGTGGGCGGCGGACTGGGCATTGATTACAATCATCCAAACCGACAGCCAATCCCTAATTTCAAGGATTATTTCGATACATACGCAAAGAAACTGAAGTTGCGCGATGGTCAGAAGCTTCACTTCGAGTTGGGCCGCGCGGTAGTGGGTCAGATGGGTTCTCTCATCACCAAGACACTCTACATCAAGCAGGGCACAGCCAAGCAGTTTGCCATTGTGGATGCAGGAATGACCGACCTTATCCGTCCAGCACTCTATCAGGCTTACCATAAGATTGAGAACATCTCAAGCGATGAACCTGTAGAAACTTACGACGTAGTAGGTCCTATCTGCGAATCAAGCGATGTCTTCGGCAAGGCTGTCGACATCAACAAAGCCCATCGCGGCGACCTCATCGCCCTCCGCTCAGCCGGAGCCTATGGTGAGATCATGGCGAGCCAGTATAACTGTCGCCAGTTGCCAAAGGGGTATATTACAGAAGACTTTTAATATAGTTGAAAGTTAAAAGTTAAGAGTTTATAGGATTCTCCTTTCTCTAGCTTTCTATATTACGAGAAAAAGAATATGATGATCATTAGTACAACTACTATAATAGCAGGCGCAGTGGTGGTTTTATTGGCGGTTCTCGGATCGCTGATAAATCCATTTCTGCGCTCGTTGCGCTTTCAAAAGACAGAAACGGCAGAGAATCAACCTCCTGTCAGTATACTCATTACCGCACACGATAATCTTGCTGAATTGGAGAGGAATCTCCCTATGTTCCTGCGTCAGCAGTATGCTGCCGACTATCAGGTAATCGTAGTCTGCCAGAGTACAGATGGCGAGACACAGGATTTTCTGAAGCGAACAGCAGCCGAGAACCCTCATCTGTATTATACTTACATTCCTGAGAGTTCACGCTACATGAGCCGCAAGAAATTGCAGATTACACTGGGTGTGAAGGCTGCCAAACATGAATGGATTATTTTGACTGAACCTAATTGTCGCCCAAGCAACGACAAGTGGCTGCAAACCATGGCCCGTCAATGTCAGGACCCAAACCATCTGGTATTGGGATATGTAGCCCTTGATGAGGAAACCAAGAGCGTACGCCGTTTCGACAGCATCCGCAAGGCTTACTATGTTTTGCGTCGTGCCCAGCAGACCTATGGTTATCGCAGCCACATGCCAAACGTAGCGTTCCGCAAGAGCGACTTCATGAAGGAGCAGGGCTATCAGGGCAACCTGGAATATGTTCGTGGCGAATACGATTTTCTCGTCAACAAGTATGCACTGTGCGGAGATACTGCAACAGAACTGGATTGCGATGCATGGCTCATCCGCGAAGCACCATCGAACAAGAGCTGGCACAATGCCCACCTCTATCTGCAGGCTTCACGCAAGAGTCTGGAAAGAGCCGGTTCCATGCGAACCCTCATGTTCTTTGACCATCTCATGCCACATCTCAGCCTGATAGCAACACTGGCCGTTGCAGCCTACTCTATCCTTACGGAGAATTGGATTCTTACAGGATGTGCAGGTTTCAGTTTCCTCCTGCTGTTCATCGTGAGAATGCTGATAGCCAACAAGGCCATCAAACACTTTGATGACGGAATAGCGATGTTCAAACTGCCATTCTTCGAATATGGAATCATCTGGAGAAATCTGGCTACCAAATTGCGCTATTGGCGGGCTGACAAAAACGATTTCACTTCTCATAAACTCTAAACAGGGTAAAAAGGAAGTAACAGTCTATCAGAATAATAACAGTTAAAAATAACCGACAGAACGATGAAAGTATATTTGTTCATTTCCAACCATAAGAAGTTGCTGAAGATGTATCTTCCATACATCGAAGCCTTGAATAAACAGCTCGACATCACCAACAACCTGGTTGATGCCGACATTGTGTTGATTATAGGAGCATGGACATGGCAGGGAGCCCAGATAGCCAAGAAAGCAAAGCAGATGGACATTCCCTACATCGTTTGTCCACTAGGTGATATTTCTGAGAGAAACTGCAAGAACCCTTACTTGAAGCGTTCACTGCAACAGTCTATGTATCAGAAAGCCATGTACGCCAAAGCCGACCTCATAGTAGCTACTACCCCTATGGAGAAAAACTATCTGGAAAAGAAAGGTTGGAACAAGCGCATCGCCCTGATTCGCTATGCAGGCTACAGTCATCTTACCAACACTGAAGCCATGATGCAAAACTGGCAGGAGACGGATGAGGAGACGCTGGCAGTCTTCGAGCAGCAAAAGGCAGAAGCCATCGCTGCCCAAACCAAACAGGCTATCATCGCACAGATCATGCAGATAAAAAGCCGCATGCCGCATCAGAATATTCCGCAAAAATATCTTGACGATTTACACACTCTCCTCTATGCTGATGATTATGATGAGGATGCTATCAAGCAAGAACTGGCAGAGAAGAAACTCTCTTCCTATGCCGCCTCCGTTTTCCAGACCATGACAGATAAAACAGGACTCACAGAAGGCTTCATGCCGATTCCTGCCAAAAAGGGCAGAAAGAGTAAAGAGATTCTGAAATTTGTAAAATAAAAGAAATCTGAAGTTTGTGAAATAAGAAGAAATGAACTTAGATAGAATAGAACAGCAGGCTGGTCATCTGCCAGCTTACCAGATAGCCGACTCTGTCAATGAAGCATTGATGGAGTCGGCTAACCTTGTTATTACAGCTCCTCCTGGAGCCGGTAAATCTACCCTCCTCCCGCTCACCATTCTGCGGGGCATGAGTGATCAGGCATTGGAAGGCTTCGTCCATAATCATCTTAAAAGTCAGGGTAAGATTCTGATGCTCGAACCGCGCCGCCTGGCTGCTCGCCAGATAGCCGAACGGATGGCACAGATTCTGGGAGAACCCGTGGGCAAAACCATCGGCTATCGGGTAAGATTCGAAAGCAAGGTTTCGGATGATACACGAATCGAAGTCCTTACCGAGGGCATTCTCACCCGAATGCTGGTCAATGATGCTACACTCGAAGGCGTTTCGTGCCTCATCTTTGATGAGTTTCATGAGCGCAGCATCAATTCCGATCTGGCGTTAGCGCTGGCCCGGCAAACACAGGAAATCATCCGCCCCGACCTGAAGCTCATTATCATGTCAGCAACAATCGATGCTTCTATCATCTGTCAGGCACTTCAGGCTCCGCTTATCGAGAGTAAAGGCAGAATGTTTCCGATAGAAACCATTTATGCAGACCACGACATCGACAGATATCAGGTAGCACAGGAAATGGCAGCCACAATCTGTCAAGCTTTCAGAAACCAGGAAGGCGACATTCTTGCCTTTCTGCCGGGACAGGGAGAAATCATGAAATGCGAAGAACTGCTTCGTTCTGCCTTATCTTCAACGGAAATCTATCCACTCTACGGCAACCTTTCGCCTGAAAAGCAGCGGCTCGCCATCGCTCCTTCCAAACCGGGCGAACGGAAAATCGTATTGGCCACCCCTATCGCCGAAACCTCTCTCACCATCGAAGGAGTAAGAATCGTTGTGGATTCCGGACTCTGCCGAAAACTGGTTTATGATGCCCGTACAGGCTTGAGCCATCTCGAAACCGTTCGTATTAGTCAGGACATGGCTACGCAACGAAGGGGGCGTGCGGGCAGAATCACATCAGGCGTATGTTACCGGCTTTGGACACAGACCTCGGAACATCTGATGCCTGAACAACGGCTGCCCGAAATACTGGATGCAGATCTCTCTTCCATGGTTCTCGACATTGCAGCTTTCGGCGAAAACAAACCGGAACTGCTGCCTTGGCTCACCCTTCCTCCCAAGGGCAACCTCGTATTGGCACAGCAACTTCTTATGTCGCTCAATGCCCTCACTCCTGATCATGATGCTCACGCTCTCAGTGGCAGCATCACCGCAGAAGGCAGCAGAATGGCTCAACTTCCTTGTCATCCGCGAATCGCCAAGATGATAATCAGCAGCGATTCTCCTTCAAGCCAAGCCCTTGCCTGCGACATTGCAGCTCTGCTGGAAGAGAAAGACCCGATGGGCGAAAATGAAGATTCAGACATGACGCTCCGCCTTTCTATCCTACGTTCCGCACGCTGCAAGAAGAATCCGGGACGTTGGAACCGTATCGCTCAGATTGCCCAGGAATACAGGAAGATGCTGCGTATCAGGGAAGACAACGAGCCAATTGATGCTGAGGAAGTGGGCCATCTTATCGCTCTAGCCTATCCTGAGCGCATCGCCCATGCCACCGACCATGCGGGCAACTTCAAGATGTCGAATGGCAACACGATTTTCATCGACCCGTGCGACAGCATGGCAGCAAACGAATGGCTTGCCATCGCATCACTCAACCTCGCTTCAACCTCATCATCCAATTCTGGGCAGGGACGGAAAGGAAGAGTATTTCTCTCAGCCCCTGTCAACTGGAAGAACTTGCCGGCACAAACCTGCGAGAATATTTCATGGGACAGCAAAGCGCTGGCAGTAAAGATGCAACAGGAAACACGGATAGGAGCACTCGTCATAGACAGCAAGCCGATACAAAATGCCAGCCGAGAGACAGTTTCAGACATTATCTGCGAAGCTGCCAGAAAAGACGGACTCAGCATGTTCGATTGGAACGAATCGGTTCGTCGTCTGCAACAGCGCGTGGCACAAGTAGCTGAGTGGCATCCGGAATTAGAGATTCCCGACCTGTCTACGGAACATCTCCTGTCAACAGCCCAAGCGTGGCTCCCTTTCTATCTCGAAGCAGGTGGTAAGATGAAGACTTCTGTTACAGAGCTGAAGAAACTCAACCTGTGCGAAATCTTATGGAACATCCTTCCTTATGAGCTTCAGCAGGAGATAGACCGCCTTGCTCCCACCCACATCCGTGTGCCATCGGGCAGCAACATCCGCATCGATTATCGCCTGGGAGCAGAAGCCCCGGTTCTGAGTGTGCGGCTTCAGGAGTGTTTCGGAATGACATCAACACCCACTGTCGATGCTGGCAGACAGCCCCTTCTGCTTGAGTTGTTATCTCCCGGCTTCAAGCCCGTTCAGCTTACTCAGGATCTCGCAAGTTTTTGGCAAGGCACTTATTTCGAAGTCCGCAAGGAACTGAAGCGCCGATACCCTAAGCATTTCTGGCCGGAGAATCCGTTAGAGAGTCAGGCCGTGAGAGGTGTCAAACGATGGTGATCCAGATGCTCTCGCCTCGGTCTCTCGCCGCCGTGATGGCATTGACGAGGCGATGCAGCCAGATGCGGGAGTTTACCACCATGCCTCGGAGTTTGTTTTCGCCCGGCAGGATGCAGCCCTGCGTATCATCGGGGTAGTTGCCGGCATGGATGCGGATGCCCTCAAAGCCAGGAACGCCCTGCAGCAGGGGCAGCCACTGCTTGAATCTCGGCGACTGGGTGATGAGCAGCGGATAGGTGCCCTCGGGTATGGCAGTCTTGCCCTTCATCTTCTGCGCCTTCTTCTCCGACACTCGCCCCAGGCGCACATTCTCCTCTTGGGGCAACAGGGTGATGCCCAGCAGATTGCGCCACGCAGGCTCCAGGGTATCGCAGAAGTAGTGCTCCCCGTCCAGCTTGCCCACATCTACCACATGGCAGAAGCTGCGCTTCTGGTCCTTATTGAGCGTATAGTTCACCTTGCGCTCCACCTCCTCGTCCTTCAGGATATACATACGCCCTATGGTGTAAGTATTCTGCTTAGCTATTCTTTTGAGTACGATTTCCATAATTGTTTCTATTTAGATTCTTTATTGAGAAAACATAGCTTGCGATAAAGTTCGCCTGCCTCCACTTTCACGATATACTTTCTGAACACCCAGGTGGCTATCATCCGTCGGGTGCCCTTGGTATCCAGCCCCAAGTCGCTTCTCAACTGCTCAGCCTGCTGATAAGAGAACTCATTTGGCAGAAGTTGCAGCATATTGGAAGGCCCTCTTTTGCTCGACTTCACTCCCTCCTGCTCCGACTTCACGATAGCATCTCGGAAGAATCTCATCTTGCAGTACAGGTCATACTGCTCGCTCCAGCGCACAAACTCCTCTATCTCGGATTCCCATTGGCAACCATTCGCCACATAGAGCACGCAAGCCTTCAGATAGGCAATGACATTGGCTCTGAACGAGAGGTTCTCGTAAACCCTGTCTTGGCTCATACGGGCAAAGTCGGCATTCTCCTCTTTCAGCTTCTGTGCCAAGGCGAAAGCCTCAGGGCAATGGATTGTACCAGAAGCCATGTTAAGATGCTCGATATAGGGTTTTAAGTTCTCTCTGAATGTGTCATCGTATGTGCCATAGACAGGCATCTCGGCTCCTATCTCACGCTCTGGGATAGTACAGAAGTTGATTCTAGAGATAGGACCATCGGTCAATACCTTGGAGAAATATCGGATACCCTTGTTGATGGTGGTCGAGGCATTCCAGTTAAATCGGATGGTTACTCGCTCCGTAACACTCTGCGTGCCCACTCGGGTTTGTCCATATTGATTACCAGGGTCGAAGGCGAGGCACATGATACGAAACTGCTGGTTGCCAATGCCCCTTAGGTTATCAAACTGGTCTATCTCGTTGAGAGCAGTATAGAGGAAATGCTCCTGCGCCTCGGCGGTACGCATCACGAAGGCAGGGTTGGTCATATCGGCGTCTATCTCCTGGATCACGAGGTTTTCAGGTCGCTTACGCTTATCCTTGTTAGCACCTTTTCTTGTCACCTCATCCTTCCACTCCTTCTCTCGTTTCAGGTTATCTTTGTCTCGTTTTCTGATGTCTTCCATAATCAGGTTGATAGGCATCTGCACGCAGTTCTTTCCTGCGCCCGTACCAGCTAAGAGACAACACATTAGCGTAGCCTCATGCTCCACATTATCGATGTAATTAAAATAGGTGCGGCAGAGGTGGGTGGCTAGCGGAGGAAAGATGGCATGGGCTACGGCAGGCTTATAGACATCCGGTGTCTGAGACACGAGGAGCTCCACGAGCTTAGGCAGCTTCTTCGGCATCTCGGGCGGAGCGGGGTAATCATCTTCGGAACTTTGAACATTGAGGTTTGAACTTTGAACTGTTTGATTACCTGCACTTGCGCCTTGAATTCTTAATTCTTCATTATTAATTCTTAATTGATTAGCCTGAGTCTCCGCCTGCGCATTGATGCGGATCACATCTCTAGAGAATGGCTTCGAACTGTCTCCATATTTCTCATAGAAGTCATGGATCAGCTGCTGGCAGTCACGCTCTTGGGCGAAGCTAGGCATCTTCACTGCCACCACTCTTCTCAGTTCTTCCTCACTCATCACCCTGCTCGCTCCTGCGCTCATGATGGCTAGCAATGAGGAGTGGCGAGAGCCCTCTGTGTCGATATTCACATTCTTCAGTCCTGCCGACTCCGCGAAGAGGTCGAAGGCTATCAGGCTCTTCTCGCTGGCGGTACCAGAGGTTGGTAATCCGTCAGGAATATTTTGTTGAGTGTTGAATGTTGAGTGTTGAATGTTGAATGGTTGGGGTTGAGTGCCCTGTTGCCGTCTTCCGTCAATGGTGAGACCACGCTTCAGATAAGCCTCTCTGCGAGCCTTCAGCTCATCGGCAGGAAGCACGGCATACCAGTCCTTGGAGCGATAGATCTCCGAGTCCTGATCCGTGATAAAGAGGATTCTCTCTGGGGTGAAGCAACTCTCATCGCAGGGCACGCCAAGTGCCTCACAATACGCTCTCTGCGTCTCCTCGATAGTCATACCTATCGGCATTCGGATGTCGATATGGAGCTTCTTACGAGCTGAGTACTCCAGGTGCAGCAGGGCTCCGTTCCAGATGGTGTCGCTACAGTTCAGCTCTCGTGCCTTCTCTATCGCCTTATCCACATATTCCTTGTCGTCCACGTCGATGGTAGTTTGGAAGAGGAAGCTTTCGGGCACGGCGTTCTTCTGCGAGCGCCTGTTGTCTCGGAACTGGTAGTAGTGAGCGCAGCGGAAGGGCAACTGCTTCTTCAGTTCATCGTTACCCCCACGGATGGCAGCTACCAGGTCTGCCATCCAGGGATAAGCGATGGTCTTGTCATAGACCGAGAGTGGCTGGGAGCTTACGCTCCCTTTATTGCCATTCTTGTACGGATTATATGCTATAATATGTTTCATTTTTTTGAATGTTGAATGGTGAATTTAATGTTGAATGTTGAGTGTTGAATGTTGAATTTAATGTTGAATGTTGAATCGCCTAACGGTCGCAAAGGCGCTAGCCTAATTCAACATTCAACACTCAACATTCAACATTATCCTTAAATCCGGCAATCAGTTCCTTGTGCTCACCCTTGAGGCAGCGCAGAATCTCCGCCTTGCTCATGTCCTTGGAGAAGGCATAGTTCACCTGCACGGTTCGCTTGCTAGTGCGCACCACCCCGTGCTTGGTCTTGAGAATCTCCGTGAAGGGCTTCTCTCGCTTGCCCTGCACATAAGGCTTGAAGTCCACCCAGTCGCCTCGCCCATTCTCGCCACCCGAGAATATCATCCTGCCCCTGATCACCTGCGGCTTGTCACTGATTACCTCCGTCTCGTTCCATGGCGCCTTGCGCACTGATACGTTACCATTCTCCTCGGTGATCACAGCACCATCCACCTTTACTGCATTGAGCAGCTTCTTGCTAGTTGCTTTCTTCATAACTTTGTAAATGTATTAAAAGATTGAGAACCCGCAATACGCAAAGTCCCCGCAACCAGACGCGCTGTGCATCTGATTACGGGGGCAAAGGTACTAAGAAGTAAAATGTTATCTTTATAACAGTTATATAATATTATACGATTATATAAGCTATAAGTATCTGAATATCAAGAGATATATTCCAATAAAATTCTTCGAATATTTTTTGCCTCATAACACCAGGCATTATAATTACTAAACTGTGATATGTTATTGCTCACCGATGCTTTAGCCACACCCTCGATATGCGAAGCATTCAAGAATAGGGCTTGAAAAGGTTTCCACATGATAGTATTGTTAGCAGGGTGCTTCACTCCCAGAATATCGGATACGATATACACCATATATCCATACTCAGCCTGCGTACGATCCCATACATACCAAGAACCCTCAGTATGAATATACTTATGTTCTGCCAGTGTTTTCCATATCAGGGCAGCCTTCTCAGTCTTGAGTCTGGGGTCCACCTTGATTTCCTGGTCTACTTTAGGATTTTGGGTACTAGCAGCTGTATTCTGCAAAAAATCACTCACCTGCGCATTGCTACCAATGACTACAGAGCAATTCAGTATGGTTACTCCACCAGTCAGAATTGCCTGGGCAAAAATTTCTTCTAACGACATTTTCCTTTTCTTGTTAGAATGTTAATGATAAAGAACAAGTCACGTTTACCTATCATTGGGGAAAGGACTTCTAGCAAACGGTGTCCGCACACAACCTTGTTGCATATGGTAGACTTTAAGGCAAATGATCTTCGCCCAATCGGATATGAATCTTCATAAGGATGTTGGAAATTTATTAGTGTTACATTATATGATTATAGGTAGTTACACCAAATCAGCTACTATTCCTTCACTATTTGGCGCAAGTCTATCCCATCTTTAGCTAGGTTAAGAACATACAGAGCCTTACACCCGAATATTCTCTCAAAATCCTTTTCTAGGTCTAAAATGTCATGAAGCTTTTGCTTTTTCTCCAAGCTCTCAGGCTCAGCTTCCACTTTTCTTCTATACACTTCTATATAATAAGCCACCACCCACACAAGTTTATCCAGTGTGGCAGCAGATGCGGCATCCTCCTTCTGTTGCACATTTCTGATGGTCACATAATCCATACCAAAGTCAGCCTTTGCCTCTGCATATTTCAAGATACCAACAGCTATCAAAGTGTCGAGAAATCCACTCAACTCTTTGACAACCTCACCCTTCAGAAGAAGTCTATATTTTCTTCTCTTATTGCCTGTATTCTTTTGTTGATTAGCCATATTACAATATTATTACGATACGAAGTTCGTAATAATATTGCTATCAGCCAAATTTTATTCTTATATAGAAATCCGAATATTCGATAGTAATATTAACTTTTTTTGTTTTTTTGTTACATTTAAAATATCAAAAAGTAAAAGTTTTTAGTTTAAGCTAGAGAGCAAGCACCCTTGCCCTCTAGCCTTCTACTTTTTGGAAAATTTACGGTAGATGTGCTCGGTACATTGTCGTTAATCCTTTATAAAGTACCCATCTCTCCACCGGTGGAACGACATCCGTGTAGCCATTTCCAAAACATAACTAACTTGTCCACTTGCCTTTTGGCATGGCTCTTCAACATCCGTGAGCCAATTCTTTGTTACGATGGTTGGTAACGATGGTTACTTTACGTTATTCTTGTCGGTCAGCCTAACAACTACGTCTTGTGATGTTCAAGACTTCATCATATTGTCCCGAAGGCTTCGCACCCAGTCGTTGCCAACTACGCACGCTTCGGTAGGCTACTCTTAACGGAATAAGAGGTTCTTTAGTTTCAAAGAACAATTACTTGTACGACTTCACGTCGCAATTTGGGTGCAAAGATAATGAAAAATTTTCATTATTTCTGAATAACAGCCAGTCCAATCGCCAGCATTTTGTAAGTTGGATATACAACATAAATCTATAATGACAGGAGAACAAATAGATACTCAAAAACTATTAATACTTCAATGAAAATAGAAATTGATTTTGATATGGG
>JAJXAL010000170.1:0-4429 GCA_021628325.1 Segatella copri
GATTTCTGTAAAATACAATAGGGACTCTCTATTTTCTGTAGCGAAATAGTCTCTGCTTTTGGAGTGTTTACACTAAAAACAGAGACTATTTTGTTATTAATATGTGTGAGATATGGTAACAAACACTGTCTCACCAGAATATCCTATCTTATAGGTTACTTCTTCCACAAGCCAGCGATAATCCGTCAATCCTTCGTTGAAAATTTCTTCATGCTCGTCGCCATACACCACCATATGCAGGAGAGACTTGTCTTCTAGCTCCTTTACGTTCCTTAGGTAGGATGGTGTCCTGTCGTCTTCTTTTCGAATCTCTTCCAATAGTAAGTGCAGGTCACTGTCGGAATTGGATAGTTGGCAGTAAAGCTGCTTGAATATCATGTCTTCGTAGTCGGAGAGCATGATGAATTCTCCTTTTCGAGGAATTATGGACATTTCGCATTCTATGAAGAATGCTCTGTGGGGATAGCACTCTGGGATATTGTTATAACAATCTATTCCTGTGCATCCCCAAACATTTTTTGGTAATAATATGACTTTCATCTTGATTTCTGGTATTGCTTAATATTCCGACAATGCTTCACTGCGGGAAACGCTTCTAGCCACGAAACTGAAGGAATTGCCTGTGCTCTTGTACTTGCAAGGTTCGCCTACTTTCGAGACTGCCACGCAAAACACAGAGAGTGGAAGAGGAGCTTCGGGATGCTCTTTTACAAAACTCTCGATTTGTTCCTTGAACCAAAATGCTTTCTTGCCATTGAAAACCACTACAAGGTTGCCGTTGCATTCTATGGCTGCCCTGCCAACTTCTTGGTCAAATATGTCAACTTTTTCCATTGTGCAACTTATTTTAGTTCTCTTACTTCCATGTTTACACCTCTCTCATAGATGACAAAGGTGTAGGTCTTTCCCTTATACTTGAACTCATCTATGGTACGTGATATGTCACGGCCTTTTACGTTCTCTTTCCCGGAAAGTCTGTTCATTTCGGCAACTTGGTTCTTCCTGTAATAGCCCAATATACCTTGTATGACCAAGATTGCGGCGACAATGGCAAATAGCCAAATGTTGTCTTTGAAAAATTTTCTCATCTGTCTTGTTCTTTAATTGTTATTATACTCTTCTATGGCCTTGAATATCTCCAAAGCCACTTGCGGAACCCAGGCATTGCCGTATGCCTTTATGGATTCCTTTCTCCATTTTCCTTCAGAAATGGCAAGGTCGTCCACATCGAAGGGAAGCCCATCATCTCCTCTGCATATAGTGGGTTGAACTGACGGGAACCCTGTGAACCCCCGGTTTCCTCTGCTACTTTCTTCGGTGATGGCAGCTTGCCGTTCATGGCAAGGGCTGTCAGTCCCATTCCCATCTGGCTCTTGGAATTGAGCTTGGTGGTGTACTTGGTCGCCTCCGCAGCTGTAGGCGTAGGGAGGAGGTGCAGGGGCAGAAACTCCGTCTTGCCCTTCTTGTTGCAACGTTTCAAGCCCTGTGTCTGTACGGTGGGCAACAATCCATATCCTGTTTCTTCTATGGGGCGCTCCTGTGGCACAAGCTGGAATAACAAGCGGTTGGACTTCATATCCTTCTCGCTCAATGTCTTCACAGATGGCATCGAGGATGTACCTGTATTCTTCTCTACATACAACACTTTCTTCGAAGAGAAAGTCTGAACGTCCCATTTCAGTGACACTGCTGGGTTGTACCATCGTCGTGATGCCAACAACGTTTTCAGCAACGACCCAAGTGGGCTGTATCTCCCGAATCGCTCGTAGCATTTCAGGCCAGAGGTAGCGGTCATCTTCCGCTCCTTTTCTGCTTCCTGCATAGCTGAAGGGCTGACAGGGAAATCCGCCTGTGAGAACATCGACTTTTCCCTTCCACTTCGTGAAGGTTGTCTTGGTGATGTCTTCATAACTTTCTGAATTTGGAAACCAATAGTCAAGAACTTGCCTTGGAAACTGCTGTATCTCGCAATGGAAGAGATTTTTCCATCCCATCCAGGAGGCTGCAAGCTCCGCTCCGCCTATCCCCGAGAATACGCTTGCGTGGGTCAAGATGTTCTTGATGGTGGTATCGTTTGTTAATGGGGCTTCTCGCCCCCTTTCACCCCTCGGTGTTTTCAGGTATAGATTATTAAACCTGCTGCCGCACTGGGAGGAAGGGGAACGATGCCTACGAGTTGAAGATTTGGGAAATATCCCCTTTTCTGGGCTTTTTCACACGCACCTTTCCATGAAGCTCCTCATACTTGCGGATAAACATATCGAGGCCAACTCCGATGATTTCCTTGATGGCCACTCCCTCGATGTCGGCGATGGTTCGTACCTTACTCATCACATCTGGATCAACCATGGTGCTGATTACCTCATAGCGTGGTTTCTCCTTTCGCCTGGTAGGTGAAGGAGCCTCGCTAGGACATTCTTGTGTAGGAACAGCTTCCTGTTCCTCGGTCTTCCCTGTCAACCCTTGTAACAGGGAATCCATTGCGTTTGAATTGATGCTCTTTGACATAACTGCTAATTTTACGTTCTACTTGCTGATGGTTACATTGTTTAATACCATTCTCTCCAAAAACTCCTCGGTCAGGGCGATGTAGTCCTGTGCGCCATTGCTCTTCTTGTCGTAGTCAACGATGTTCGTTGCCTCCAATGGTGCCTGGGCGATGGTGACATTCTTGCGAATCTTTGTCGTGAACACTAAATCGTCCAGCTGCTTTCTCAAACCTTCCTCGATGTTCTTGCTGAGCTTCGTTCCTTCCCATCGAGTGATGGCGATACCGAAGATGTTTACCTTTGGATTGAGGAACTTCTTGATTTGGTTGATGAAGTCGAAGATCATCTTCAATCCGTTAAATGGCAAGACTTCTGCTACCAAAGGGATAATCACATAGTCGGATGCCGTGAGGGCATTCAGGGTGAGCAACCCAAGGGAAGGTGGGCAATCGATGAGGATGTAGTCGTACTCGCTCTTGTAGTTCTCCAACAACTCTGAGAGGATTCTCTCTCTCGCCATCTTTCCTGCCAACTCCAAGTCTGCCTGGGCTAGGTTCAAATCGGCTGGTATCATGTCCAAACGGATGTCCTCACGTACCTTATATATATAAAGGGAGGTGGAGGACTGGGATTTCAAGCCATCATAGATGGTGGTTGTGACCTCTTTCTTCAAGAGTGAACTCGTGAGGTTTGCCTGGGCATCCAAATCTACCAAGAGAACCTTGTAACCCTTGGAGGCGAGGATTGAACCCATACTTGCTGTTGTCGTTGTCTTACCAACGCCACCTTTGTGGTTGGCGAAGGAAATAATCTTTGCGTAATGTTTCATAATTGCGTTATATTTTTATATAAAGATATTATTAAATAATGATATTTGACTGCAAAGATATAATTATTTATTAATATAGCAAAATATTTATTTAATTATTTGCTTATATAAATGTTTTTTTGTACCTTTGCATCAGAAAAAGTTCTTAAAACATAAGTAATATGAAGAAAATTTTTGCATCAATGATGATGTTGGCTGCAACTTCCACAGGATTTGCACAACAGGTAACGGCTCCAGAGCCTGAGTTTATTAACAGCTATTGCGTGCTCACAAGTGATTCTACTTTTGATGCGCTCCCAAAAGAGGACGGAATGATTTCCAAGCATCAGAATAAATTCGGCAAATTTGCCAAGATAGCAGGAGCTGTCGGAGACTTGGGGTTTGCAGGAGGTATGATAGGTGCCAGTACATCTGGAAGTGCTTCTGGTATAATTAATGGTGTTCGTGTGATGGGAACAGCAGCTGGAGTAGGACAAGCTGCCGATGCTGTGAACACCCTCGCTGGAGCAGAAGGAATGGACATTGCTTTCGCAGGTGGCAAGTCTGCCTACACCGTAAAGAATGCAAGCAATGGCATCCGTTTACTCATCAAGGGAGAGAAGAACGAGTACGATCCAATGGAGATTTACCGCATTGTACGTTTCAAAGCATCAAAGAAGGACAGAAGAATTCAATGGATGGAGTTCAAGCCTGCCTTGATAGGCAGCGCAGAAACCAAGAAGAGAGGATATGTAGCTTTCACAGGTCATAAATATGGAAACCAAAGCTATCTCTTGGAAATTCCAGCATCTGAGGCAGAGCCAGGAGAGTATGGCATCTTCTACATGTCAATCATCACGGCTACAGCCATCCCTGTAGGAACATTTAGTATTAACAAATAAAACGTTACGATTATGGAGGCTTTATTAACTTTGGCATTTGCCGGTTGGCTCGGCAAGAAAACCGTGGAAGCGGTAGTTGGTGGTGGAAATAAAAAGAAAAGAAGACGCTCTAAGACCAACTGGGATAGACTAAGCTATTCCCAGAAGGCTTGGCTCCATGACCATTCACTATAGTTTAATGGCAAATCCTGTAGTTTAAATTGCAAAATCATTATATATAAGGTTCAACG
>JAJXAL010000171.1:0-4425 GCA_021628325.1 Segatella copri
TCTTCTTGCTGCCATCTGCCAGGGTCTTCACAATGATGTTGATACCCTTCTGAAGGTTTGAGAGCTGGGTGCCGTCAGCTGCATAGATAGCGGTCTTGATGACTGCTGCATCTGTAGCTGAGGTGATGTTGCGGATGCCGGTGCCCTGACCTATTGTTGTAGCTTCGCTCAAACCGCCCATCTCGTTGGCTGCACGTACACCCCATGTTGCTGAGGCATCATCTACTATGTAGCTAGGAGTGATGGTGAAGTTTACTACCTTGCCGTTTTTGCATATTGCCCAGAGAAGAGCGTAGTCGTTGTTGTCCCAAGTGAGGGTTGTGCCGTTCAGCTTAACGTTTGTTGGTGCTGAAGCCTGCTCTGTGGCTGCTGTAGGATCCCAGTCATCATCCAGACCCATTATGTTTTCAACAGTGAAGAACGCTGCTTCCTCTGCTGTGAGGATTGGGCTTTCTGTTGTTTCATTGCGACGGTTTACATAATTGTCGCCATCCTTTGAGTCGTAGGCATCATATACTTTCTTTCTGTCCTTGAGGTCTACTACGCTACCTGTTGATGTGTTTGAGTTGTATTCAGCGAAACGCTTAGGGTAACCGCCACTCATCTCGCTCCAACCTGCTGCTGATGGGATGGCTTCCATCTTGGTGTCGATGTAGAGAGCGATAGGTGTGCCCTTGCCCCATGGACGTCCCAAGGTGTAGTTGCCGTTCAGGTCTTTTGCTGCAGTAGCATCCTTGATGGTACAGTCTTTGAAGATGTAGCCATACTTCTTTGGTTGAGAAGGAACGGCGAGGTAGCCTCCCTTTTCGCACATCCAGAGTTCTACATTATTATAATATACATCACCCTTACCGCAGAGGAAGTCGGTGCGACCGCGGAGGATTCCGTCTTCGAAGTAGAATTTACCGTTCTGGTTGTTTGATACGTAGGTATCCTGATAAGCCCAGAGGTTTACGTTCTTGCAGATGGTCTTGTTGCTCTGGTCGTTGAGCACGATGTCGCGACCCTTGGCATCTCCCATGCTGCTGTACATCTTCAAATCCTGGAAATAAGTGTTTGTTGCTTCCTTCTGCAGGCAGAGTACGTCGCCCTTGCCGATACCTTCCAATACGTTGGCTGGGGTCTTCTTGTTCTCGTTCTTATATTCTGCATTAGGAACGGTGTTGGTCAGAGAGGTGTTGTCCATGCCCTCACCGATAATAGATACGTTTGGTGTATTCATATAAATGGTTGGGTTGGCATAACTCTTACCGTCACCGCCAGTTACCTTGCTGTTTTCGTCAGCAGGAATCTTGTAGTCGCCCTGCTTGATGAAGATGCGGAAACGCTTGCTGGTATCTGTGCGCTTGGCTGCTGCTGCAAGTGCTGCCTTGAAGTCGCCGTCGGTTGGGACGATGAAGTCGTAGAGTGCTTTGGTTACAGCTGGCTTGGTCTTGGTAGTGAAGTTCAGAACGATTGCCTGGTCTGTGGCATTGTCTGTCAAATCGGCTACCGAACCTGCAGCGAGTGTGAAGGTATAAGCTGTAGCGTAGTTCAAGCCTTTGTATGCAAAGGTGATGGTCTTGCCGGATACGGCTCCTTCAATCTTTTGTGTGCCGAGTGTAGCGGCTGCGTTGCCGGTGAGTTTTACCTTCTCATCGAAAGTCAGTACAATCTTGCCGTTGGCAGATGCGTTGGTTGCGCCTTCTGCTGGTACGGTGTTTACGAGTACAGGTGCCTTGCCGTCGTTTACGAGCTGGGCAGTACCTGTGATGTAGATACCTGCTATTGCAATTCCGTCGTTGTTGCCTGTTGCTCCCTTGATAGAAGAAGTTTTGTCGGCAATCCAGCGGATGTATACTTCTGCCTTGTTGTTGGCATCGGATGGGAGAGTAAACTCTCCGTCTGTCCAGGCTTTGGCTTCTGCCATTTTGATGGCACCTACTTTGGTCCAGTCGGTTCCGTTGAGAGAGTATTCTACATTATATGTTTCGTATGCGTTATAATTGTAGAGCATGCTGCTCTTTACCTTGATGTCGGTAAAGGCTGTTGCGTTGACCTTGGTCTGCCAGTAGGTCTCACCCAGTGGCTTGGTTTTCTTGGAGGTCCAGTTTACAGCTGCATTCTTTCCTTCGTAGCCGCCTGCGCTGTTGCTCTTGTCGAGCCAACCGTATGCGTTTCCGTCAGCATCGCGCAGGATGAGCTGGTCTACATCGTTGTCTTCTGCAGCGAAGTCTGCTGCTCGGCCTGATTTGGCTTCCTTATAGAAGTCCCAGCCTGCGATGAAGTCTTTTGAAGAATATGCTGCTGTGAATGACTGGTCGGCGTTCATGTTTATTTTGCGTTCTGCTCCTGTTTCACCATCATTCCAGTTGGTGAAGGTGAGGATGTCGTTGTTGCTGGCTGTGAGGGTTACTTCTGTTCCCTCTTCATACATATTCTTTCCGTTAACAACGGTTGGGGCAGGAGTTGCGCTTACCATATAGTCTTTTGCACCACCTTCTACCTTGTAATCCAAAGCGTAGGTGTTTATCTTCTCAAAGTTTGCCTTCAATGCTGTGTTGGCAGAGATAGAGAAGGTGTATGCTTCATCTGTAGATACCACCTGGTTGTTGGCATCTGTCCAGTTGACAAATTTGTAGCCGAAATTCTTTGTTGCTGTTACGGTGATTGATGTCTCTGCATCAAATACGGTTCCTGCAGGAGATACTTTGACTGTTCCTGCTCCTACGGTTGAAACGGCAGCCGACAGGGTGTACTGTTCAACCTGCTGAACGGTTCCGTTCAAGAGACCATCGATGTGTACATCGGCAAAGCCTTGCTGCTTAGTAGAGCCAACGCCGACGGTGCAACTTAGCGTGAAGCCTTCAGCTGATGTCAGTAGGGCTTGCTGCTCGGCAGTGAGCTGGATGACGATATGGTTGGTCAGGTTTTCGTGATCCTTATATTTGTCATCCGCTGTAGTTTTGTTGTCTCTTAATGCCGTGAATTTACCCAAGTCTACAGAAGTTCCGTTGCTAAGTTTGGCGGTTACGGTTACTCCATTTTCTGAATCTGTACCGAATCGGTTTACATAGGTACTGATAGATGTTGGGGTGAATGTAAGACCCTTGCTTGGTTTAACGGTCCATTCTACGGCTTTTGTTGTGCCAACAGGACCGAAACCAGCCATGACCATCTTGTTTCCGTCTTTGTCTTTTGTAGTCTGTGATGTCTTGAGAGAATACTTCAAGTCACCGGTGTTTACGGAAACCAGACTGAAACCATTTTCTGGTGATTTAGTGTACTGCGTAGCGTAGTTGTCGTCATTAAACGGCCATGAAACGCTAGCTTCTTCGTTCTGGTAGGTTTGCGCATTTGCCACTACCATAACAAACAGGGCAATGAGTGAGAGCCCAAATCTGAGTAGATTCTTTTTCATTTGTTTGCCTTTTAGGTTGTTATACTTATTATAATTTTTATTTTCAGTTTATATTTTAAGTTTATTGTTGCAAAATTACACTTATTATTTCTATTTAAGAACTTTTTGTTTCAATTTTGTTGTAAAAGCTACGCAATCGTTTTCGTAGTTTTAGCTCATTTTGGTTCACATTTTTCCGAGATTCTCAAAATGATTTGCTAAATTTGCCAACGAAACAAACTAGCAAATGAATCAAACTAAAATACAGTTATTCATCAACTAATTAATAATATATAAACTTAAAATAAAACGATTATGAAGAAATTCTTTACTCTTATCGCAGCCGTAGCTTTGGCTGCTAGTGTTAATGCTCAGGGAACTTATGCTGTGCAGGTAGGTGACAAGGTAAATGCTGGTGATAAGATTACGTCAGTAAAAAATGTCACTTTGACTTATATGGAGAATGCTGGTACTGCTTTTGCAGATGGTAAGGCTACCGATAATTGGGCTGATGGTGATTTTACTGCTTACGTATGTGGTAAGAACAATGGTAAGTTGGTGAAAGGAGCTGAGCCAACTGGATGTGTTTATAAGTTCGAGACTGCAAATGCAGGAACTTTAACTGTAGCTATACAGATGGGAGCAAATAAAGGTTTCCATATTTTGGATGCTGGTTTTGCTGAGGTGACTCCTGGTTCTTATAATTTGCCAAGCGCAAAGGATGGTGATTCTCAGAAGTTCACACAGAATGACAAGGGTGAGAACATCATTGGAGCTAAGTCTAATGGCGTTGTAAAGTTCAATGTTGTTGCAGGTGGTACATATTATGTACTCGCAGCTGGTACAAGGTTGGGCTTCTATGGTTTCAAGTACGAGGTAGGTACATCTACCGCCATCTCTTCTGTAAACGCTGCCGCAGCCAAGAAGAATGGTAAGACCTATAATATGGCTGGTCAGGAGGTTTCTTCTTCTGCCAAGGGTATTGTTATCAAGAACGGTAAGAAGTATGTAAAGTAACAGATTATATATACATATAAAACAAAAGG
>JAJXAL010000172.1:0-4419 GCA_021628325.1 Segatella copri
ATTTTTATAAAAGGAGTAGTATGACAACATTAAATATACAAGCAGCACAGAATGATATTATTCGTCAGGTGCTTAATACACAAGATATCCATCTTTTGGATAGGATAAGAAACCTCTTTGCAAATAAAGAGGCAAATGAGGCGTGTATGGTTCAAGAAGAGCCTTGTATGACTAAAGATGAAATACTCTCAGGTTTCGACAATGCCCTCCATGAGCTGAAGTCCTATCGTGAAGGAAAGCTAGAGCTTAAACCATTGGAGGACGTGCTGAATGAGTTGTAAGATATTTACTTTCCCTTCTTTTGAAAAGGAAGCTAAACGATTGAATAAGCGCTATAAGTCGTTTAAATCTGATTTGAAGGAATTGATGAATGAGTTAAGTTCTTCCCCCTCTTTGGGTGCAGATTTAGGTGGCGGCTTGCGTAAGGTTCGTATGGCTATTAAATCGAAAGGAACTGGTAAAAGTGGCGGTGCCCGTATAATAACAGTTGTGTTAGCCGATATAGAGGATGGTCTCGGCTTGCTTTATATCTATGATAAATCGGAGCGGAGTACTATAAAGGGGAAAGAATTGACTGATTTGTTGAAGAAGAATGGCTTAGTTTGATATGCTATTGAAGAAAGGAGTAAAATCGTAGGTTGCGAAGCTTGCTCAGCTGAGTGGAGGGATGATTAGGGGGCTGATGATAAGTTGCAGATTTCTTGCGCATTTCTTGGTGGTTTCGAAGAATAAGTGTAATGTTTGCGACATTATTGAACGCTTAAAATGAAAGGTTATGGCTTTAGAGATAAGAAGTATTCCTGTTTTGACAGGTGAGACTGCTGAACGATTTGTTCGTGAGGCAGAGGAGAATGAACGCAATCCACAAAGAAAGGCATTGCGAATGTCATTTGCTGATGTGGAGAAAATATTGGTTCGTTCAACCGCTAATTTGAAAGCACATGGAGGAAAGAGCCCTTTTGCAAAGTAATTGCTCTCTTTATCGGGTTACGACAAAAGAAGAGCTTGACTCTTTTAGCTGTGGTGATTACCGCCCTCCTGTGCTCAGAACCGCTACGCTCTAAGGTTGGCGGACCAAAGCGGTCTTCGCCATGGTTGTGCGGGATGGGACCGCCGGGAGAGGGAAGTTTAAAGTTAATAGTTTATAGTTGATCTTGTAGTAATTTGCTGATAACTTGTAGATTTCTTGCTTTTTTCTTGTTTCTTGGTGGTTTCAAGAAAAAAGCGTAATTTTGGCGGCATCTAACATAAAATACAAAGGTATGGAAGGAAATAGATATAAAATAACAGAAGATAATGCTGCGGCTGGTATGGTTGCTGAGCCAACTCCGGTCGTAAGGCCTTCTTTGTCTGTTCAGGAAATGAGACATTGTCTTATGGATGCAATATATTCCTCCAAGGATGTTGATAAATTATATTCCTGCTTGGTTATTCTTAAAGGTAAGCCAGCAACAGAATATCGTAGCAAGTATCGTGCTAAGACGGATGCAGAACTTTCTGCAGAGTTGTCACAATTCCCATCTTGGGATGAAACAGAACATCCTGATTTGTCGAATATTGATTATCGGCAGTATAAACATAAGAAATCTCCAAAAACAATTAAAGCAATATCAAAATGGCTGTAACTAGAGTAAATCAAGGAGAAATTGTAGAGGTTCCATTTGAATTGCCTGATGGAAGCATCTTGCCACACCCTGCATTGGTTCTTTCAAATGAGTATTTGCAGGATTATGAAGATGGCTTGTTTTATGCCGTATTGTGCGCCTAGATAAAGTTTCGTACCTTTGCACCATAATTTTAAATTATTCAAATTATGGTACAAGGCAAGAAACAATTAAACAGCAAACCAAAGTTTGCCGAGGTTGTAATCGGTGACAATGAGGCGAAGGAAATTGTTCTTTTCTCTTATTCTTCTGCCAGTTCTTTCATCGCATCGTTTAATGTGTTGAAAAGAACGTTGATGTTGTCTTCTTCATTCTTGCATGCCTCCTTGAAGAGGGCTACAGGATCTTCGGTGCTGCTCTTGAGCGGAGTCTCGTTGAGCAGGATGTTGACATTGTTCAGCAACATGCCGTGAAGGGTAGGCATGTGGAGCTGGTGCTGTTCGCCCTCCTTGCTACCACATTTCAGTCCGGCGGCGTATGCCTTTACGATAATGCGGACCAGGAGATGGATGGCCATCGGTTCGTCGGCGAGACTGATGAGAATGCCGTGGGTGTAATCGCGTACATGCTCTTCAAGAGTGGTAAACTTGCCTTGAAGAAGCCAGGTGAAGTTACGCTTGTATTCTGACTCCATCGCCTTGTAAAGCTGGTTCGATTTGCAGGCTATGCGCAAGTAGTCGAGCATGGTTGGCTCAAAGGTCGGGTCAGCCTGTTTCATGCTGTCGAAATTCTTCTTCATGCGCTCGTTGGCTTCCTCGGCAGTCTTGTAGTTGAGGCGTACGAGGGTGGAGAACATGATGTCGAAGAAGTATTGGTTTACCTCGCCGTAGTGCTCCAGCATCATCTGCTTGATCTGTTTCGGGTCGTTCTTCTTGCTGAAGTCATTGCCTTCGATGGTAGCATCGATGATGCCACGTGCGTAAGCTTCGAAGAAACCTCTTACAAATGCAGCTACCGCCTGATAACTGTTGATTCTTTTGCTCATTTCTTGTCTGTGTTTATTGGGCTGTTCCCGTTTGGGAATAACAGCACCTTATTCAAAAGTCTTAAATTCATAACCCTGTTCCATGAGCCATTCTATGGCCTGAGGGAGCGCTGTCTTCAGTTTTTCAATGCTCTTCAGCGAGTCGTGGAAGGTGATGATGCTGCCATTGCGGGCATATCGCTTCACATTGTTCACCACATCCTCTGCCGTCATCCATTTGGAATAGTCGCGCGTCACCACATCCCACATGATGACCTTGTAAGTGCGGTGCAGCCACCAATACTCACTTGGTCGCATCCAGCCGTGAGGTGGACGGAAAAGATGGGCATGGATGATATCGTTCGCCTTGTTGGTGTTGAGCACGTAGGAGATGACGCGGTGCTTGAAGGCACCGATATGATTGAATGTATGATTGCCTACCTGATGACCCTCTGCCACAATCTGGTTGTAGAGGTCATGATTGCGCAATACATTCTCGCCTACCATAAAGAAAGTTGCCTTAATATTGTACTTTCTCAGGGTCTCTAAGATAAATGGAGTTGACTCTGGAATCGGACCGTCATCAAATGTAAGATAGACTGAATGGTCTTTCTTGTCCATTCTCCAGATGGCCTTTGGATATAACCATCTGAGCCATTTGGCTGGTTGCTCTATGAACATGGATAAAACAGGTTTATATGAATAATGAAAAGTTTGGTGTCGTGTTTCGCGACACCAAACTTTTTTCTATTTTTTACTGATTGCCTTCCGGCATTCTGTCACCTCTGCCATGATAGAGACGGTAGAGGTTGTTGAGCTGCTTCTCATACTTCTGCTCCAACTGTGGACTCACCATTCCGGCAGCCTCGCAGATGCTCTGCATAATCATGATCTGACGGATGCAGTCGTGCTCTGCCTGGAGGAAACGGTCGTTTGGCAGCGAGAGATAGTAGTTGAGGTATTGTGAAGCATTCTTCCATACCGCTTCTATATATTCCTTGCCCTTGGCTTTCTGACCGGTCATCAGCCAGCCGCGAGCCATATCCAAGCCACCGCTCATGTAGTCGAGCGTAACATTGTAGGCAGGAATCTCGGTATCAGCCTTCTTCAGGATGTTGATAGCCTTCTGCTTCTTGCCTTCGGCGATGAGCTGGAGGGCTGTCTGGGCGAGCAGGCGACGGTGTGTATAACACATACGCATGGTTGTCTCGTCGATGTAGAGTCCCTTCTGCTTCAGGTTGCCGAACTTGAATCGGGTCATGATGTTGTGATAAGCCTTCTCTGTATCGAAGTTCTTGGCACCTGGCTTGTTGGTGGTGAACGGAGTGATACGGTTCACAAGTCCCTCCTGTACGAAGTTGTCACCAAGGTTCATGTAGTTCTCTTCGCCTACGGTGAGTGCTACGTAGAGCGGACGGGTCCAGTTACACTGTGCCAGCATTTCGAGCATCATGAGGTCGTTCTTGTAGAGTGCGCTCTTGCCGGCAAGAGAGATGACCATCTTATCTGGAATAGAATCTGATGCCATCATCATGCCACTCTTCTTTACAGCCTCCTTGTCGATGGTGACATAGAGGGTATCCGTAGGGATGAAGTGCATGTCAGGGTTCTTGCTGCGTACCCAGTTCTTCAGGATGTTCTTGAGCTCGAACGGTTCGGCACCAAACTGCTTCTTGGCATTCTCTGGATCCTGCTTGTAGAAGTCGAGAATCTGTTTCTTTGCCTCAGGTTCAACAGATACATATTCGTTGGTACCTGAACAGAAGTCGAGACGTGGCCAGGTGATTGGCA
>JAJXAL010000261.1:0-1152 GCA_021628325.1 Segatella copri
AGTATCACGACGTCAGAAGCCAAGAAGATATATTTCTATCTGGTAAAGAACGGTTATGTGGATGACGAAAGTCATGTAACCGATGCTTACCGCTCTGCCGCAACATCGGGAACACTCGCAACATTGCCAGATGAAGTAAAGCCATACGGCAAATTGATTCACAAACTGATAGAAGGCGTATGGAATCCTTCTGCCCTTGACGGTATGATAGAGAACGGAAGTACGCCACAGACTCCGGAGAACAGACTGAATGAGAACTTCACGAAGAAGGAGTTCCAGGAACTCTGGAATCGCATCAACCACAAATATGCCTATACGGTGAACTTCGAAAGCAAGGAACTGATAGAGAAAGCCATTGCCGCCATAAACAAGGAACTGGTGGTTTCGAAACTGAGCTACGTGGTAACCCGAGGAGTGCAGAAGACGGAACTGAAACATGACGATATGAAGGCGGGCAGCATGATGGTGCAGGAAGAAATGCAGCATGATGACCTGAGAACGGATGTCGTAAGCACCGTAAAGTACGACCTGCTAGGCAAGATAGCCGCCAACACCCGATTGACCCGCAAGACCATCGCCGGGATTCTGAGTCAGATTAAGCCAGAAAAGTTTAATATGTACAAGATGAATCCGGAAGAGTTTATCCGCAGGGTAAGCCGCCTGATACTGGAGCAGAAAGCCACCATCATCGTAGATCACATCAGTTACAACGAGATAGAGGGAAGCTACGATTCGGCCATCTTTACGGAAGAGAAACATACCTCGCTCGACAAGGCTTACCAGGGAAGGAAGAGCATTGTGGATTATGTGTTTACCGATGGAACGGCAAAGCAGAGTGTGGAGCGCAAGTTTGTGGAAGACCTCGATACGAGTACCGACGTTGCCGTATATGCCAAGTTGCCAAAAGGCTTCCACATTCCTACCCCTGTGGGCAATTATTCTCCCGACTGGGCGATAGCATTCAAGGATGGTGCCGTGAAGCATGTCTATTTCGTAGCCGAAACCAAGGGCAGCATGTCAACCCTCGACTTGCGAGGCATAGAAGATGGCAAGATAGCCTGTGCCGACAGGCTCTTCGAGCAACTCTCCGGTTCGGGCATCTACTATCATAAGGTAACCAACTACGACGACTTGATGGAATGGGTGAAATAA
>JAJXAL010000173.1:0-4384 GCA_021628325.1 Segatella copri
GTAACTCCTTGGATTGAGGCATTTGTCAATGCACGTCAGTGGATTGAAGAAAGAGTAAAGTAAATAAATGAAATATACAGATTTATTTAAGACATTTATGAAGATTGGCATAGTCACCTTTGGTGGTGGCTATGCCATGATTCCTATTATAGAATCCGAAGTCGTCGACAAGCATCATTGGATGACGAAGGAGGAATTTCTGGATGCCATCGCTACTACCCAGGTTTGTCCAGGGGCCTTGGCCATCAACATGAGTTCCCTGCTCGGATATAAGTTGGCAAAGACACCGGGAGCCATCGTCTGCACCCTCGGCGCTTCGTTGCCATCGTTCCTTATTATCTTAGCGATAGCCATGTTTTTCCATCAGTTTGAAGACAACAAGGTGATTGCTGCCATGTTTGCGGGCATCCGTCCTGCCGTCGTGGCATTGATAGCCGTACCAACATTCTCGCTTGCCAAGAGTGCCAGGATTTCGCTTGTCAACTGCTGGATCCCTATCCTGTCAGCCCTCCTGATATGGTTTCTGGGCGTCAACCCAATCTGGATTATTATCGCTGCTGCCGTAGGTGGATACATCTATGGACAGTTTATCCAGCCAACGGAGTAAAGTTTAATGTACAATGTATAATTAATAATGTATAGAAGCCTCCGAGGCAAAGGCGTAAGCCTCATTGTTAATTATCAATTATTAATTATTAATTGAAATGATATTTCTTCAGCTTTTCATCGTATTCCTTCAGATAGGCATCTTCGGATTCGGAGGTGGCTATTCCATGATATCCCTGATTCAGGGACAGGTTGTTACGCAGTATCATTGGATGACGATGCAAGAGTTTACCGATGTGGTTGCCATTTCTCAGATGACACCGGGACCTATCGGTATCAACACCGCTACCTATTGTGGCTATACAGCTGTCCATAATGCCGGCATGAGTGGCATGATGGCTGTACTCGGAAGTGCCATGGCGACCTTTGCGCTGGTTCTCCCATCCTTGGTTTTGATGATTCTTATCAGCAAGATGCTGTACAAGTATATGAACACCACAGCCGTCCAGAGCATCTTCATCGGTCTTCGCCCTGCCATAGTAGGTTTGGTGGGAGCCGCCGCCCTGCTTCTGATGAACGGCGAGAACTTCTCTACGCCAGCCAATCCCTGGCATTTCTACATCTCCATCGCCCTCTTCTTCGCCACCTTTATCGGCGTGAAAGTAATGAAGATCAATCCTATCCGCATGATTCTCTACTCGGCTTTTGCCGGATTGGTATTACTATATTAAAACCGATTTTATTTACCAACAATAAAACCAAAAGGTGGATTTTCAGCAGAAAATCCACCTTTTACACTATATTCTCCGTTTTGTCCACCTCTTCTTTGTGCATTTTGTGTACTTTTGCAACTGTGTATTAATAGCGGCATGAATTCAGGCTTAGCTTGGTTTCATGCCAACCAACAAGTAAACAAACAAACCTAAGAATAAGAAATGAATAAGAAAAGACAGATTTTACTTTCAGCAGTGTTGGCCTCTGCTTTGGCATCCAACGCACAGGTTACCATCAATGTAGATGCCTCTAACCCAGGTATCAAGGTATCTCCTAACCTCTATGGTATCTTCTTCGAGGATATCAACCATGCTGCAGATGGCGGTCTCTATGCCGAACTCATCAGCAACCGTTCTTTCGAAGACGATGACAAGAATATTCCTACCTGGAAAACTGCCGCTCAGGAAGGTGCAAAGATCAATGCACAACTCATCAATAAGGGTTTGCTCAACAATGCACAGGGCAAGGCTCTCCAGCTTACCATCGCTGCCAAGCCTGCAGCTACAGCCTCTCTCATCAATGAGGGTTTCTGGGGAATCAACGCCGTGCAGGGCAGAACCTACAAACTCTCTTTCTGGGCGAAAGGTAGCTACAAGGGCGGATTGAAGGCTCGCCTCACCAACGCCAAGGGCGACAAGGTGTATGCAGAAACCGCACTCAATGCCAAGGTTGGCAAGAAGTGGACTAAATATACGGCTGAGTTGACAGCCAACGGAAACGACGCCAAGGCTCAGTTTGAACTCGTAGCCGATGGCAAGGGTACCATCGTTCTCGATGTGGTAAGCCTCTTCCCTCCTACTTTCAAGAATCGCGAGAATGGCTTGCGCCCTGACCTGGCTCAGCTTCTCTATAACATCCACCCTAAGTTCGTCCGCTTCCCTGGCGGTTGCTACGTTGAAGGACAGGAATCTCCAGAGAATGCTTTCCACTGGGAGAAGACCATCGGTCCTATCGAGGAACGTCCGGGTCACAAGAACGTGAACTGGCGTTATCGCACCAGCGATGGTATGGGATTTGATGAGTATCTGCAGTTGGCTGAAGATTTGAACGCCAAGCCTCTCTATGTTGTAAACGTAGGTTTGTGGCACGGCGGTATGACTCCGGTAGACAGCATCCAGCCTTGGATTGACGAGTGCATGAATGCCCTGGAGTATGCCAACGGTCCTGTTACCTCCAAGTATGGTGCGCTCCGTGCCAAGAATGGTCATCCGGAGCCATACAACATCGAATATCTGGAGATTGGTAATGAGAACAACCAGCCGGATCCTGCGGCTCAGAGCGACCATTACTACGAGCGCTTCAAGAAGTTCAAGGATGCTGTATTGGCGAAATATCCTAAGATGCACCTCATCGGTAACGTGGTGGCTTGGGGCGATGACAATCCTAAGTGGGAAAGCAACGAAAGCGTAGAACTCCTCGACGAGCACTACTACAGAAATCCTGCCTGGTTTGCCGAGAACTTCAACAAGTATGATAACTACGACCGTAAGGGCAGCGAGATTTATGTAGGTGAATATGCCGTAACCCAGGGCTTCGGCAATATGGGTTCGCTCGATGCAGCACTCGGTGAGGCTGTCTATATGATGGGCATCGAGAACAACTCTGACATCGTAACCATGGCATCCTACGCTCCTATCTTCGCCAACCTCAACAACCGTATGTGGGCACCGGATATGATTCAGTATACATCAGACAAGGTATTCGGAACTCCATCCTACTACGTTCAGAACGTGATGGCAAACAACATCGGTACCCGTGTACTGAAGGTGAACCAGGAGAATCCATACAAATATGAGCAGACTCAGGTGAAGCCAGCTATCTGCCGTGTAGGTATGGGAACATGGGGCACTCAGGTTTCTTTTGAGGACAAGGGCTACAGCGATGAGAACGGAAAGGCACTGCCGATGACCTTGCAGGAGTTGCCTACCGATATCCGTGGACAGTGGAAGACAGAGGGTAGCCTCATCAAGCAGACCAGCAACGAAGAGAGCTGCATCCGTCTGAATCCGGGCGAGATTACCAGCAACGGTTATATATATAAGGTACGCGCGAAGAAGGATGCCGGAAACGAAGGCTTCCTCATCATCTTTAACTACGTGGATAAGAACAACTACTGCTGGTTGAACCTCGGTGGCTGGAACAATACCCAGCATGGTGTGGAGTCTATCGTGAATGGTGCCAAGAGTCAGATAGCTACTACCCCAGGCAGCATCGAGACCGGCAAGTGGTATGACATCGAGCTGAAGGTAGTTGGCGACAGCATCTTCGCCAAGTTGGATGGCAAGGAAGTATTCTCAACTAAGTTGAAGGCAAACACCCTTCCTGGCATCTTCTCTACAGCCACACTTGATGAGCAGACAGGTGAGGTAATCTTGAAGATTGCCAACACCAGCACCGAGCACACCACAGCGAAGATTAATCTTCAGGGCAAGGAAATCAAGAATGGCAAGCTCATCCGCCTTTCAGCCAAGAACGGTCTGGAGGAGAACACCATCGACAACCCTACCAACATCTATCCTGTAGAAAATTACGTAACTACAGAGAAGAATGGTGCAACGGTAGAGATTCCAGCCAGTTCGCTGAATATCATCCGTTTGAAGTAAACAAGCTACCTCCAGGGCATCCTGCCCTGGGAATCATATATAGGTAATAACATTTTGAATAGTTGATAAGAAAGTTAGTTAGAAAAAAGAAGGCGGCAACCTGCGTGATGCAGATTGCCGCCTCGTTTTTTATCTGTCGTTTAATTAACCGAAAACATAATTGAAGAGCAGGAAGATGCTCAGGATATAGAGCGTAGGATTCAGATCCTTGAACTTGCCCACCATCATCTTGATCAATACATAGCTCAGAATACCAAGGCAGATGCCATCGGCAATACTGTAGCAGAGTACCATCGTAATCATCGTGATAAAGGCAGGGAATGATTCGGAAATATCCTCCAACTCAATCTTCTTGAACGAATCGATCATCAATACACCCACCATTACCAGGGCACCACTGGTGGCAGCGCTCGGAATCAGGAGGAAGATTGGAGCCAGGAAGATGCTCAGGATAAACATCA
>JAJXAL010000040.1:0-34069 GCA_021628325.1 Segatella copri
TTGCAGCATGGGCTAAGGATCAGGGCAAGACTCTCTACGATCTCCTGATGCAGATTTATGCAGAGTATGGCTTCAGCAAGGAGTTCACTGTAAACGTAGTTCGCCCAGGTAAGACTGGTGCTGACGAGATTAAGCAGATGATGGCAGACTTCCGTGCCAACCCTCCACAGGAGTTGGGTGGCAGCAAGGTGGTAACCTGGAAGGACTACCAGTCTTTGGAGGTTAAGCATGCTGACGGCAGCGTAGAGAAGCTCGATATGCCTGCTACAAGCAATGTACTCCAGTGGTTCTGCGACGACAATACCAAGGTAAGTGTCCGTCCATCAGGTACAGAGCCTAAGATTAAGTTCTATATTGAGGTAAAGGATCCTTCATTCAAGTGCGCTGGCTGCTACAACCGCTGCACAGCTGCTGCAATGGATAAGATCGAGGCTATCAAGAAGAGTCTGAAGTTGGATTAATTTCATAGGAAATCATATCATGGCGCTCCGGTAATTATTGCCGGAGCGCTTTTTGTTTCAGTAGCCGTTTATTTTTCTCGAAATAGGGTAGCAAGTTACCTTCATTATCATGTTTTTACAGAAAAAAAGCAAAAAGACTTGCATATTTTCTGATTTTTATTTACCTTTGCACCCATATTACAAAATTATAACATATAATTATACTCTTATGGGAGGCATTTTCGGAACTATTTCCAAGAAAAGCTGTGTCGCTGATCTCTTTTACGGCACAGATTACAACTCACATCTCGGCACACGCCGGGGCGGTTTGGCAACCTACAGTAGTGAGAAGGGCTTCGTGCGCTCTATCCACAATCTGGAAAGTTCATACTTCAGAACGAAGTTTGAACCTACACTCAACAAGTTTGAAGGAGCTACATCGGGCATCGGCGTGATTAGCGATACAGATGCCCAGCCACTCATCATGAACTCTCATCTTGGCCGCTTTGCCATTTGCACTGTAGCTAAGATAGTAAACAAGGATGAACTTACTCAGCTTCTGCTCGAAAAGAACATGCACTTTGCAGAGATGTCTTCGGGTAGTACCAATCCAACTGAGTTGGTGGCTCTGCTTATTATTCAGGGCAAAACCTTCAGAGAAGGTATCGAAAACGTTTTCCATCACATCAAAGGTTCCTGCACCATGATGATCCTTACCGAGGATGGCATTATCTGTGCGCGTGACAGTTGGGGACGTACTCCAATCATCATCGGCAAGAAGGAAGGTGCCTATGCGGCTTCCAGCGAAACCACCTCGTTCCCTAATCTCGATTATGAAACAGCATATGAGGTAGGACCAGGCGAAATCGTGAAGATTACAGCTGATGGCATGGAGCAGATCCGACCTGCCAACAAGAAGATGCAGGTTTGCTCTTTCCTCTGGGTTTACTACGGATTCCCTACATCTACCTACGAGGGCAAGAATGTAGAGGAGGCGCGTTTCACCAACGGCTTTAATCTCGCCAAGACCGATGATGTGGAGGTAGACTGCTGCAGCGGTATTCCTGATTCAGGTACTGGTATGGCGATGGGATATGCTGCCGGCAAGGGTGTGCCTTACCAGCGCTGCATAGCCAAGTATACGCCTACATGGCCTCGCAGTTTTACTCCAAGCAACCAGAGCATGCGTTCGCTGGTAGCCAAGATGAAACTGATTCCTAACAAGGCGATGCTGAAGGGCAAGCGGGTATTGTTCTGCGATGACAGTATCGTTCGTGGTACCCAGCTTCGCGACAACGTGAAGGTGCTTTTCGACCAGGCTGGCTTGAAGGAGTGCCACATGCGCATAGCATGTCCTCCATTGGTATACGGTTGTCCGTTCATCAACTTCACTTCTTCAAAGAGTGATATGGAGCTGATTACCCGTCGCATCATCGAGAAGTTTGAGGGCGATGCCAACAAGAATCTTGAGAAATACGCTACCACCGGTTCTCCTGAGTATCAGAAGATGGTAGATGAGATTGCCAGCCAGTTGGGCTTGACTTCCCTGAAGTTCAACACCATCGAGCAGCTGGTAGAGGCTATCGGTCTTCCAAAGTGCCAGGTATGTACCCATTGCTTTGATGGCAGCAGCGCATATACTCTTGATGAGTTTGCTGATGAAGACTAAAATAAGAATGTAAGTTCTTGATAGATAAGAAGATAGGTCTAGTGACCCCGTGAAACGCGGTGTAGCTAGACCTATTTTCTTTTATTTTATTTCTCGGCAAAATCATCTTTTGCATAAAATGTATTATTTTGCATAGAACGTAAACTTGTTCTTGTAATCTCTGTTCACGCAGACGGTTGCCTTGCGCTGGGAGAGATTGTATACCACCGACCACTGGGTATGGCTCGTTGGATTGCCTGGAGTTTCTGCCTGACTCACACCATTGAGCAGATTCATGGCTCCTTCCTCTGACAACTGGTTACTGTTCTGCTTGATGACGAATTCCATCATGTCGTAGCGGGTCTTGCCGTGGTTCGAGAGTTTCGGACCTTTATCTGAACATGCCATGGTTTCAGATACATAGAAGTTGCTGGCATAGCGCTTTTCTATCACCTCGCGGGTGTTTGGCAATACGTCAGGATATTTGAAATGAGTCTTTCCGTCTTCTCCCGTATATTCATCGTCGATGTAAATCTTGCTTTGGTGATCCTTGTCATATACGAATTCTACGATGGCATAACGGCCCGTGGCATCTGCCATGTAGAAATGATAGTTGCCGTCATTATCCGGTATCCAGAGGTCATATCCGTCCAGAATCTTGAGAGCTTCATCTACCGTTCTTGCATGATCCAGCATCATGCGTAAGGCCAGGGTTGTAGTCAGTTTCTTGCCCGTGCTTGCCTGCTGGGTTGGCTTGCCGTCGAGATGAAGAACGGAAACGGCAAAGCCGGCCTCGTTCATGCCGTCCATCAGAAGATATGGGAATGCCATGATATAGGAAAGGTCTTGTGTCTTATACTTCTCAAACTGTTCCTTGTTATATAGAATGTAATGCCAGAGATCCTGCCGGTAACCTATCCAGTAGGCATCCACCATGCTGATGGATTTCAGTCCACCTTCTGGAGCCGTGCGAACCAGGGCTGCTGCAATCGGTTCATTATCGTGAGAGTAGTCAAAGTTGCGCCCCATCAGATAATCACCAGTATCAGGTGTCGTAACAGCAAAGGCACTGCAGCCGGCATCCAGCTTGACTCTTGCCTTGAGCCAGGATGGTGTTTTGTCGCAGAGGGTTTTCAATACGGCACCAATCAGTTGGGTGTTGTCGGTAAGATTATAGCCTGATATGGTAGAGAGTTTGTAATCCTCCGTATAGTCAAGATAGAAGAATCTTCCGTCTTTCAAGTCCTGGATGGACCGGACCATCTCCAGTTTCTTGGCATCGGTCAGCAGACTGGCTGGTACGTCCTGATAGTGTGCCTGATTGTTTACTTCTTCATGGTCATCATCGCTGCATGAAGATAGCAGAAACATACAGAATGTGATGCTGAAACTTAAGCATAAAAACAGAAACCATTGTATGTGCTTACTGTTGAAAGTGATATTCTTTTTCATACGTAATTAGTATTAAATGATTGATAAATGATTTGAATTTTCAAATGCAAAAGTAATGGAAAACCACTCTCGGCAGGGAGAAAAGTACACTGAAAAATGCTGATTTTTCTGGAATTATAAAAAAAATATCCCTCAAAATACATCAAAACCAATCTTTTTTATTATTTTTGCAAGAAAAAAAAGCGATTTGTCTGTCTGTGCGAAATGATTCGTCAGTCAGGGCTAACCAGCCTCATCTGTCAATACGAAATGATTTATCTATCCATTATGAATATGAAAGAAAAGAACGCAAAGAAATCTAAGATACACCAGTTTGGGTTCTCTTTCCTGAAGAGAGAATCTAATTACTTGGGCCGCCAACGTCAAGCTATCCTTGTGTGTTTCTCCGTGATGCTCTCTTTGGGCATCCTGTCAAATATCCTGGGATTGTCTGGAGCCTTTGATCCGTTTTTTACCGTGTCTAACATCGTTTTTCTGATTGTCGTGTTATCCTCCTTCATGGCTTATCTCTTCGGGAAAATCCCAATGGTGAGGGCAATCGTTTGTATCGCTATCGCCACCCAGTGCTTTATTGGAGCCGATATCCTCTACAGTGCCTTTATGCCTACGCTGAAAGATAACAGAATGGTGATTCTCATCAATATGCTTATCCTTTCAGGCAACATGTTTTTCTCGCTGGCGGCTTATCAGGCGCGTCTCACACGCTGGCTGGTGGGAATAGCTTTTGGGGTTTATATATTGAGTGTGATTGTAACGGGGGATGAATCGCTCATGGATTATTTCTTCATGATGATGCTCATATTGCTTTTTATCAGCGTGCTGAGTCTGGCTGTTGCCAGAAACGGTGAGTATCTTGTCAATGCGAACAGAACGTTGCAGCGTGATGAGGAAGAACTGCTCCAGGTGCTGAAGATAAACAAAAAGCAGATTAAGGCATACGTGGCTCTGGCGAAGGAAAGGCATGATGTTAAACTTACTGCGCATTTGCTGGATCTTCTGGGTGAGGCTTCGCAGAAGAATGTCATAGACAATGTGATGCAATATCTCCAGACCCGGGAATTGAGCAAACAGAACATAGAACGTGTCTTTCCCGAGTTGAGTGCCTCTGAACAGGAAATCTGTTACCTTATCCTGCAGAACAGAAAGCTGAGTGAGATTTGCACGCTGCTCAACAAGTCGGAATCGAACATCACTACCCAGCGGGCCAATATCAGAAAGAAGCTGGGAATGAGTTCTGCTGATAACCTGAAGAAGGTTCTGGAGAAGCGTATAGCTGAAAGCTAATAGGCCGATGAGGCTGATACTGAACCATATCCTGTTATTTTCGGAAATTTTGAACATATTGTGATAAGATGTGAATAGTCTTTTATCACCGAAAAGCCGTACCTTTGCACCCAGATAATGAATGAAACGTAAATCAATAGAAATCATTAAGAAGAAATGAAGAAAATAATCATCTTATGTTTCGCGCTCGGAGCTTTCCATACACTTGGCGCACAGGAGACGCTTACGCTCAGCCAGTGCCTGCAGATGGCGGTGGATAACAACCTGTCGCTCCAAAGCAGCCGAAACGAAATAGCTAAGGGAAAGTATGCTATCAGCGAAAATCAGGCTAAACTCTATCCGCAGATCAATGCGATGGCTCAGCTCAACGACAATTTTACGCCGCCTGTCTCTGTTACCGACGGCTCGGCTTACGGCAAGCCTTATAATGTAACCAAGACGTTGCAGTATAATGCATCGGCGGGTGTACAATTGCAGATGCCACTGTATAACCAGATGATCCTTACCGCCATCGATATCACCAAGATTGCCGATAAACTCAACCAACTCTCTTATGAGAAGGCGCGTGAAGACCTGATTGTGCAGACTGCCAAGATGTATTACATGGCGCAGAACACATCGGAGCAGATCCGTCTGACGGATGACAACATCAAGCGACTGGTAGAACTCAGAAACATCACCCAGGCATTCTATGACAACCAGATGAGTCTGGAGGTAGATCTGAAGCGAGTGAATCTCAATATCGAGAACCTCACCGTGCAGCGCGATAATGCCATCGCCATGCTCGAACAGCAGTATACCATGCTCAAGTATGTGATAGATTATCCTGCCGAGAAGGAGATGAAGGTGACTGCCGTAGACCCGGGAAAGATAGAGATGGTAAAGGCCGACGGACTGAATACGGGACTCTACGAACTCCAGTTGCTGGAACAGAAGAAACAGCTCACCCAGAAGCAGACCAAACTTGCCAAGGACGGTTATCTGCCATCGCTCTCGCTGACCGGAAACCTGATGTATTCTGCCTTTACCGATAGGATAGATCACTGGATTCATTCGGGCGAGTCAAACCACTGGTATGGTTCCAATGGTCTGGGCATCCAGCTGCGAGTGCCTGTATTCGATGGTTTTGAAAAGCGTTCTAAAATCAGAAAGGCGAAGATAGAGGAGGAGAATGCACGCATCGGTTACGAGGACGCCCTGAAGGGACTGCAGGCAAACTATATGAATGCGGTGAGCGAGGTGAACAACAGTCAGCGCAACTACAAGAAACAGTTTGATAATTATACCATGGCGCAGGATGTTTACAACGTAACAGCCGACCAGTATAAGGAGGGTGTAGCTTCGATGACAGCGGTGCTGCAGGACGAGATGCGCATGAGTGAGGCGATGAACAATTATCTCACAGCCTACTATCGCTACAAGGTTGCCAATCTCTCGCTGCTCAAGTTGACTGGACAGCTCAACCAGATTTCGGTTGCTAAATAACGGAGAAGAATAAATCATTAAAAAATAAAATATAAACAGGAAAACGGGATGTAAAAAAGTTTACTTCATATTCCCTGATTCCAAATTACAATATAACTATGGAACAGAACGAAAATAAAAATGTAGAAACAGCAGAGGCTACACAGGTATCTCACGAAGAAACCAGGAAAAAACTCAAGAAGCAGCGCGTAAGACAGATTGTTGCCAGTCTGATAGGTGTTGCTATTCTGGCTTTCGGACTCTGGAAGATCGTATGCCTCTTCCTCGATTATAACTCTAACGAAACGAGCAATGATGCTCAGATAGAGCAATATATCTCACCGGTTAATCTCCGTGCATCCGGCTATATCGCCAAGGTATACTTCAGAGAACATCAGGAAGTACACAAGGGAGATACCCTCCTTGTGCTCGACGACCGGGAGTATCGTATCCGTCTGATGGAGGCAGAAGCAGCCCTCAAGGATGCGAAGGCTGGAGCCAATGTCATCAACGCTACAGAGCAGACCACCGAGACATCAGCTTCTATCTATCAGGCATCCATCGATGAAATAAATGTACGACTTGCCAAACTTGCCAAGGACTGCGAACGCTATCGCAACCTGGTAGAAAAGAAGGCGGCTACTCCTATCCAGCTCGAACAGCTGGAGGTGGAATATGCTGCTACCAAGAAGAAACTCGAAGGGGTAAAGAAGCAGCAGGCTGCTGCCTATAAGGGCGTAAACGAGGTAACTACCCGCAAGCAGAATGTGGCTGCCTCCATCGAGCGTGCCGAGGCTGCCGTAGAGATGGCAAAACTGAATCTCTCTTACTGTGTGGTTGTGGCCCCTTGCGACGGTAAACTGGGTCGCCGCTCTATCGAGGAGGGACAGATGGTGAATGCAGGAACCACCATTACCTACATCATTCCAACCAACAACAAATGGGTGATTGCCAACTATAAGGAAACCCAGATAGAGAATCTCTATGTAGGACAGAAGGTGCGTATGACCGTAGATGCCATCAGTAACAAGGAATTTGAGGGTACGGTGACCGCCATTTCTGGTGCTACCGGTTCGAAATATTCGCTGGTACCTACAGACAATTCGGCTGGCAACTTTGTCAAGATTCAGCAGCGTGTGCCTGTAAGAATCGATTTCAACAACCTCAGCAATGAGGATAATGAGCATCTTGCTGCCGGCATGATGGTGGTTGTCAAGGCTGAGAGAAAGTAAAAAAATAGCTAGATGGAAATGAAGTAATATATGGAAGAAGAATATAAGAATTATCCGTTTTATGATTGGGTGCCCAAACCGCTCGGTATCATCTTCATGATCATCCTCTTCGTGCCGATGATTACGATGAGTGGCGTTTATTCTGCCAACAGCGGCGAGATGATGAGCGGGCTCGGCATCCAGTCGGAATACATCGCCTTTGCGGGCTTCTGCACCTCGATAGGAATGGCGGCTTTCTCGCCGTTCTTCTATGATCTGGTGTGCATCCGGAGAGAGAAGATGATGTGTATCGTGGGCTTCTCCATTCTCTTTATCCTCAGTTTCGTGTGTGCCCAGACCGACTCGCTGTTCATACTCGGACTGTGCAGTCTGCTGATGGGTTTTGTCCGCCAGACGCTGCTGATGGCGCATCTCTTCGTGCTCATCAGATATGGTTTCGGAATAGAGGCTACGAGGAATATCACGCCGGGATGCGAGCCTACTACCGAGGAAGCATGGGATGCGGTAGATTCGGAGAAAATGGTTTCGCAGCCGGTTATCTATCTCTTCTTCATGATTATCGGACAGTTGGGAACCTGGCTAACGGCATGGCTTGCCTATGCTTATGAGTGGCAGTATGTTTATCATTTCATGATGGCATTCATGCTGGCAGGCATCATCATCGTGTTCTTCACCATGCCTTATCATAAGTATCCGATGCCTAAGTTCCCGATAACGATGTCGAAGTTTGGCAATGTTACGGTGTTCAGTATCATGCTCTGTTCGTTTGCTTATGTCATGGTCTTCGGCAAGACGCTCGACTGGTTTGATGATCCTACCATCCGTTTCTCTTCGGTGGTCTGTCTTATCTTTACCATTCTGTTCATCTATCTGGAGAAGACGCGGCGTTCACCTTATTTCATCATGGAGGTGTTTCAGCTCAGAGTCATCAACTACGGCATCCTGCTCTTCTTCCTGCTGATGGTCTGCAATTCGAGTGCCATGTTTGTCAACGTGTTCACCAATGTGAGCATGAAGATAGATAACTGGCAGAACGCCACGCTAGGCAACTGGGTGATGGTGGGCTACACCGTGGGACTGATATTCGCAGTCATCGCCCGAGTCAAGAATGTTCACCTGAAGTGGATGTACTGTCTGGGCTTCCTCTTTATCGGAGCCTATGCGCTGTACATGTATTTCGAGGTACAGAACGACGGCATGTATGAGCGTATGAAATGGCCTATCATCATCCGTTCTACGGGAATGATGCTGCTCTATTCGCTCATCTCCACGATAGCCAACCAGCGCATGCCTTACCGCTTCATGTCAACCTGGGTTTGCATCATGCTTACCGTTCGTATGGTCATTGCCCCTTGCATCGGCTCTGCGCTCTATACCAATGTGCTTCAGCACAGACAGCAGTATTATGTAACCCGCTTTGCTCAGGATTACGACCGCACGAACATCGAAACGGCGAAGACTTACGACCAGACGGTGAGAGGCATGCAATATCAGGGCAAGAGTGTAACCGAGGCGCAGAATATGGCTGCCATGAGTACGAAGGGAAAGGTACAGGTACAGGCCACGCTGGTGAGTATCAAGGAGATGGCAGGCTGGACCTTCTACGGCTGTCTGCTGTGTGCCGGACTGATGCTCGTTCTCCCTTGGCGCAAGCGCAATATCGGGGAACTGACGCGTGAGTATCTGCTGAAGAATGTAGATGTGAAATCCCTGGGAAGAAGGTAGGGGAGTGCTAAAATATCATAAAAGATACAGGCTGCTCATCTGATGAATGGATATTTTTGTTATCTTCGCAGTTAAATCTGAAGATAACAGACCCATATTCATCATGAAAATAACAGATAATATCATCATATATGAGGCTCATGAGTTTCCTCAGCTGTTGATGCAGCCTTTCTACTCCGACTATGTCGGTATCGTAATCTGTCATCAGGGGATGTTCCGTTTCTGTGTAGACGGAACATCCTTTGTTGCATCTGAGGGTGAGACCGTTTTCCTCTCCAAAGGAGTGATGTTTCATGTGCAGGAAACGGGCAAGAACCTTAAATATACCCTTCTTTTTTACCGTGCTGAACAGATTCGTCACATGTTGGGAAACACCGTGGTTACCATGCGTCTTTATGCTACGATTTATCCCAAACCCTGCCATGTAAGGACGACGGGCTATGAGGATATGCTTACTTCTTATGCCCTGATGCTGAGGAAACTGGAGCTGGAAAAAGAGAAGAGTGGTGAACTGGATGCCTATTGTGTGCATGAGCAGAAACTGTTGCTGATGGCTGTTACGTACCGGTTGTGCAGCATCTTCTCGGCATCGTTCAAGGCTGCCGGCAAGGAGATGGAACGGAAGATAGCCATCTTTGAGTCGCTGGTGCTGCTGATAGAGAAGAACTATATGCGTGAGCGCAGTGTGGCTTTCTATGCAGACGAACTCTGTCTTACACCGAAATATCTGTCAGTACTGGTCAAGTCGGTTTGCGGTCAGACGGTCCAGCAGTTGCTTTTCAAGGCGATGATCCGTCGCAGTATCTATCTGATGAAGAACACCACGAAGACGATACAGCAGATAGCCAATGAACTCAGTTTTCCCAATGCTTCAGCCTTCGGAACCTTCTTCAAAAAACATACCGGTCTGTCGCCTAAGCATTACCGTAATTGGGAAGAGGGGAATGAACCGCCTTCTTTCAAATAAAGATTTCATCCTATACCTATAAAATAAAAAAGGGACAGAGGAATTGTGCTGTCCCCTGTCCCGAAACTGTGATATAACTAAAACAACTGAGCGAAAGCTTCGGCTGTCTTTCCTGTATAGGTCTTCATCTCTGTAACCGGCTTGTAACCGAAATCCTTGAAGGCAAGGAGCTGTGTGGCAACAAACTGGTGGTCGTCAGAGATGCAAGCCTGTAACTTCATATTACCCATGCTGATGGCAGAAACAGGGAAGTTGCTGATCGCTGTTTCTACATCCTTTGGGGCTGCACTGAGGATATTCTCAAGCTTTCTTCCATCCTCTGCAGAATATTCCTTCTCTTTTATCTTAATCACACTGTTGGTAGGTTGATAAATGAGCTTGACAGTCAAACCCATGAAACCTTTCTTTACCTGTACATCCTGGAGTGCCAAAACATCAGCACCCATCTCTAAATGATTAATCTTTGCCATAATTTTATACTGTTATTTGCTTATTCTTAATTCTTGAAAAATAATATATATTGAACTGTTTTTTGTTTTGAATAGGGGTGTAACCAGTCTTATCGCAGATCTTAGGAAAGATGCGATAAACCTATATGATATTTTAAAAAGAGAAAAGAATAAGCACTAACAGAGCAGACGCCGCAGGCAAATGACATAATACTTGCTGGCGACATCAAAGTGGATTGGGGCAGTTTCCTGTCGGAAAGGCTCCATGCCACCTTCTATAGCTGATAAAAGGGATGATAAATAACGGATTCTATTTGTAAGCAATCTACTGGCAGTCTGACTGTTGTGCATGTTGCCACTTGGCAATAAGCGCTGCGGACGGCTGCTACAGATGCGGTAAGCAAGCTGTGAAGCGTTTTCAAGCTGTGCCTCAGGCTGGCTCTTGTCATACTCAACCTTCGCCAAGCCATCTTTCTTATGGCTTGCCTCTTCGGTATAAGAATCCTCGGGAGTAAAAGAAATAGAGGCAGCAGATACCTCTCCATAGCCTGAGAAAACCATGGACACCAGAAAAAGGATGTATAGTATCAACTGCCTCATATTAAATATATTATGGTGTCAGGATGAACTCCCGACACCGGGGATGATTAATAGCTTCTTGCGATGATGACACGGGCTACGGCTGGCTTGCCGCTTACCATATCTACACCTGGAGTCTGCTCGTAAGCGAAAGGCACGCAACGGATGGTAGCCTGAGTCTCTTCCTTGATCTTAGCCTCGGTCTCGGCTGTACCGTCCCAATGGCAGAGGAAGAAACCACCGTCCTTCACACGCTCCTTGAACTCCTCGTAGTTGTCGCACTCATAAACGTGAGCATCACGGTAAGCACGAGCCTTCTCGAAGATATTCTTCTGGATGTCTTCCAACATATTCTTTACGCGCTCAACGATGCCGTCGAAGCTTACGTTCTCCTTCTCCAAGGTATCACGGCGCATAATCTCGATGGTGTTGTTCTCCAAGTCACGGCCACCCATAGCCAGACGAACTGGAACACCCTTCAACTCATAGTCAGCGAACTTGAATCCAGGACGCTTGGCAGGGTTGTCATCATACTTCACGGTGATGCCCAACTCGCGGAGCTGGTCGATGACAGGCTGCAACTTAGCAGTAATCTGAGCCAACTGCTCGTCGCCCTTGTTGATAGGAACGATAACCACCTGGATAGGAGCCAGCTTTGGAGGCAATACGAGACCGTTGTCATCGCTGTGAACCATGATGAGGGCACCCATCAGTCGGGTAGAAACACCCCATGAAGTAGCCCATACATACTCAGGCTTGTTCTCCTTGTTCAAGTATGTAACATCGAAACTCTTGGCGAAGTTCTGACCCAGGAAGTGAGAAGTACCGCTCTGGAGAGCCTTGCCATCCTGCATCATTGCCTCGATGGTATAGGTGTTGAGAGCACCTGCGAAACGCTCAGTCTCACTCTTCACACCCTGCAATACAGGAACGCCCATGTAGTTCTCTGCAAAATCAGCGTAAACCTTCAGCATCTCCTGAGCCTTTGCCTCAGCCTCTTCCTTAGTGGCATGAGCGGTATGACCCTCCTGCCAGAGGAACTCAGAAGTACGGAGGAACGGACGGGTACGCATCTCCCAACGCATTACGTTACACCACTGGTTGCAGAGGATAGGGAGATCACGCCATGAATGGATCCAGTTCTTATAGGTGTTCCAGATGATGGTCTCAGAAGTAGGACGGATGATGAGCTCCTCATCGAGCTTTGCGTTAGGATCAACCTCAACCTCTTTGCCATCCTCTGTAGAACGGAGGCGGTAGTGGGTAACTACGGCACACTCCTTGGCGAAACCTGCCACGTGCTCAGCCTCACGAGAGAAGAAACTCTTCGGGATGAGGAGAGGGAAGTATGCGTTCTGTACACCTGTCTGCTTAAACATCTTGTCGAGCTGCTGCTGCATCTTCTCCCAGATAGCGTAACCGTATGGTTTGATAATCATACAACCACGAACTGGTGACAACTCAGCGAGATCAGCCTTTACTACCAAATCATTGTACCACTGACTGTAGTTGTCAGCGCGCTTGGTTAAATTCTTGAGTTCTTTAGCCATATTGCTTTATTCTATTTATTTTGTTTTTTTATTTCTTCTGTTATTTATATATTAAGGTATAAGCATGAGCCCCTTCATCATCTGCTGCCGGCAGTTCATCTGTCTGCAGGTGTCTGAAATCCTACTTTTAGGGATTTTCCACCCCCAAATAGGTGATTTCCTAGCTCTATTTCGACAAATACCCTTAAATTTGCATGCAAAAATACAAAAAAATATTAGAAAACTCTCCATTATGGAGAAAAAAGAGTTATCTTTGCAATTAAATAACATAAATATAGGAGATTTTAAAATGAAAAAGACTAATTTTGCAGTTGCAGGCCTCTCTTTGTGCTTGCTTTTCTCAAGTTGTGGAACCAATCAGAAGACTGGTACAGCTGTAGGTGCCGGTTCTGGTGCAGCTCTGGGTGCTATCGTTGGTGGATTGCTCAATAATAGCCATCGTGGTACAGGTGCACTTGTTGGTGCTGCTATCGGTGCAGCTGTTGGTGGCGGTGCTGGTAACCTCATCGGAAAGCACATGGATAAGGTGAAGGCTGAGGCTGAACGGGTGAAGAATGCACAGGTTGAGACTGTAACAGATGCCAATGGCTTGTCTGCCGTTAAGGTAACATTTGCTTCTGGTATCCTCTTCCCAACTAACGGTTCTACTCTCAGCAGCAGCGCAAAGACTGATTTGGCTCAGTTTGCCGGTGTATTGAAGAACAATACCGACTGTGAGGTTTCTATCCAGGGTTATACCGATGCTACAGGTAATGATGGTATCAACTTGCCTTTGAGCCAGAAGCGTGCAGAGGCAGTTTACAACTATCTCGCTTCTTGCGGTGTTACCAGCCGTCAGGTAAAGAATGTTCAGGGTTTTGGTTCTGCTAACCCTGTTGTTAATACTACTGCTGCTTGCGCCCAGAACCGTCGTGTAGAGGTTTACATGTATGCTAGCCAGGCTATGGTTAACGCAGCCAACAACGGTACATTGAAGTAATAAGTTTCATGCTCCCGGAAGGGAAAAACTAAATAGATGATTTTGAAGAAAATCAAGAATATAGTAAAATGGGTGGTGGTGCTGTTTTTCAGTACCACCATTCTTGCTGTAGTGGCATATAGGTTCATTCCTGTATATGTCACTCCTCTGATGTTTATCCGATGCTTCCAGCAAGTAGCTGATGGAGAGAGTATTACCCTGCATCATCATTGGGTTTCGATGGATAAGATTTCGCCTCACATGCCAGTAGCGGTAATGGCGAGCGAAGATGCAAGATTCCTGAAGCATCACGGTTTCGACTTCAATGCCATCGAGAGTGCGGCGAAGAATAATGCACGTGGTGGAAAGGTGCATGGAGCCAGTACCATCAGTCAGCAGACTGCTAAGAATGTCTTCCTGTGGCCTGGCCGTTCATGGACCCGCAAGGGATTTGAGGTCTACTTTACCTTCCTCATCGAAATGATGTGGAGCAAGCAGCGCATCATGGAGGTTTATCTCAACAGCATTGAGATGGGACCGGGTATCTATGGTGTGGATGCGGTTGCAGAATATCATTTCGACAAGAAAGCGAAAGATCTGTTTCGTGGCGAGTGTGCGCTGATAGCAGCTACACTTCCTAATCCGCGCAAATTCAGTTCGCTGCATCCTAGCGCTTATATGAAGAAGCGCCAGCGACAGATAGAACATCAGATGAGATTTATCCCTACCTTCCCTCGTGAGGGCGAAGATTTCGACCCGGGCACGGCTGTGGGAGGATATAGGGGAAAGTAATACTTAGTTTATAGTTTATAGTTGATAGGGGTGACCTTAAAATAGTTTTTTGCCTCAAATATTGATTCATGGATTTACTGAAAGACTTGAACGAAGCGCAGCGTGCTGCGGTAGAATATATTGACGGACCTTCGCTGGTGATAGCCGGTGCAGGTTCGGGTAAAACGCGTGTGCTTACTTATAAGATAGCTTATCTTGTTCAACGAAATGAAGACTTGCATTCTTTGTTGGTTTTGACATTTACTAACAAGGCTGCTAGAGAAATGATTAAGAGATTTTCTGCATTATTGGGAGATGACTTTGTTGTAAGGCAACCTTATATAGGAACATTTCATAGTGTATTTGCTAGAATTTTGCATTGTGGAAATGCGGAAAAACTTGGTATTAAAAATTTTGATAATAACTTTACTATATACGATGAAGCGGATTCTCGTTCTTTAATTAAAGCTATCGTCAAAGGTTTGCAATTAGATGAGCGAACATATAAACCAGCTCTTGTTCATAGCATTATTTCTAAAGCTAAAAACAATTTGCAGAATTCAGCTAAGTTTTGGGAAGCTCATTCTGGAGATTCTAATAAAATTCAAGGATTAAATTACAAGTCCCTATATAGTATATATGTAGAATACGAGCAGAGATGTCGCTTGGCGAATGTTATGGATTTTGACGATTTGCTTTATTATACTTATGTTCTGTTTGCAAATAAGGAAAATGGAGTTTGCCAGAAGTATGCTTCTTTGTTTAAATATATCTTGGTTGATGAGTATCAGGATACGAATAGGTTACAGAAGAAAATCCTTTCTTTGATTTATGAAGAGATGCCTAAAAAGAGAATTTGTGCTGTGGGTGATGATGCACAAAGTATATATGCCTTTCGTGGAGCTGAGGTAAATAATATATTGAATTTCTGTGATGAGTTCAAAAATACAAATGGACAAAAAGCTAAACTCTTTAAACTGGAACAGAACTACCGATCTACTCAAACCATCGTGGAGGCTGCTAACAGTCTGATTCATCATAACCGCAATCAGATTCAGAAAGAGGTGTTCAGCAAAAATGATAAAGGAGAGAAGATTCAGTATAAGCCTGCCTACAGCGACAAGGAGGAGGCTCTGATTGTGGCGAAGAATATCCAGCGCATCAAGCGACAGGATGATTGCGGATACGATCAATTTGCCATTCTCTATCGTACAAATGCCCAGAGCCGCAGCTTCGAGGAGGAATTCAGAAAGCAGGGCATTCCATATCGTATTTATGGTGGATTGAGTTTCTATCAGCGTAAGGAAATCAAGGATATCATCGCCTATTTCCGTCTCGTTGCCAATCCTGACGATGAGGGGGCTTTCTTGCGTATCATCAATTATCCGGCTCGTGGCATTGGTGCTACTACCGTGACGAAGATTGCCGATTGTGCCCATCTGAATCAGGTGAGTTTCTGGGAGGTGATAGGTAATATAGAACATTACGGACTGAATGTCAACAAGGGAGCGCAGACGAAACTCGAGAATTTCCGCCTGCTCATCTCTTCGTTCATCGACCGTTCGCATACCCTGGATGTCTATGAACTGGGTGATGCCATCATCAGGGAGAGTAGAATCAGCGAGGATATCATGTCGGGCAAGAATGCCGATGATCTGGCACGTCAGGAGAACCTGGAGGAATTCTTGAGCGGTATGTCGGCTTTTGTGGAGGAACACCGTGAAGAGGGTAGGTTTGATGAACTCTTCCTGCAGGATTATCTGCAGGATGTGGCGCTGCTTACCGATGCTGACAGCGATGGTGATAAGGATGAACCTCGTGTATCTCTGATGACGGTTCATGCTGCCAAGGGTCTGGAGTTTCCTACGGTTTTCGTGGTTGGTTTGGAAGAGAATATCTTCCCAAGTCCGCTTTCTGCTGCTTCGCTCCGAGAACTGGAGGAGGAACGGAGATTGCTTTACGTAGCCATTACGCGAGCTGAGAAACATTGTATCCTGACGAATGCCAAGAACCGCTGGCGATATGGCAAGATGGAGTTTGATAATCCGAGTCGGTTTATCGATGAGATTGACGGCAAGTTGATTGATAGCCTGGATGAGGCTGGTGGAAGCTTGTTTGGCTCTATGTCTGACCAGCCGGAGTGGGCGAGAGCGCAACGTCCTCGCAGACCGTGGGAGGATGCTGAGCAGCCTAGATACAGTAGCAGGTATCAGAATTCCAAACCGGTAGCATCGCAGTTTGTAGCAGATCCTAAGCCTTCTCTCTTTGATGATGAACCTGAGACTTCACGTACTTCCGGACGCTCGTCTGTTTCCGGACGCTCATCTCTCTCTGGAGGCAATTTCAAGTCTGTTAGAGCGCTGAATGCAGCTAAGCGTTATATGGAGACGCATTCTTCTCATCCTGCTTCTCGCGGTACTGGATCTTCTGCAGCATCAGTTTCTTCTTCTGCAGCTTCATCTGCTGGCAGTTCATCTTGTGGTTTGCAGGAGGGAATGAAGATAGAACATCAGCGTTTTGGACGGGGAACAGTATTGAAGATTGAAGGTACTGGTGAGAATACGAAGGCTACGGTTGAGTTCGTTCATTCTGGCACCAAACAGCTTCTGCTGAAATATGCCAAGTTTACGGTAGTAGATTAAGTTCAGTAGTCTGATTTTGCGTTTTTAATAATATATTAGGGCTCTTTAGTATGCTAAAGTACTAAAGAGTCTTAATTTTTTGTGTAATTATTTGTTCTTCTTGTAACTTTTGTTTATATTTGTAGCATATTTACGAACGATATGCAAAAAAGCGTTTAATATTTAACTTATAAACAGAACGATTATGAAGAAATTAATGATGATGGCAGTAATTCTGCTTGCTGGTGTTGGAAGTGTAATGGCACAGAGCGATTACAAGCGCGGTATCTTTAACCATGTAGGTCTTAACGTGGGTGCAGGTACCGAGGGTATTAGTGTTGGTGTGGCTGCTCCTGTTACTAACTTCCTTGAGGTAGAAGCAGGTGTGAACATCATGCCATCTTTTAAACTGTCTGGTGATTTGGATGTAGATGTCAATACCAGTTCTTTGCCTCAAGTACCTAATGTTCAGTACCCAACCAGTGAAACCATTCATGCAGAAGGCTCATTCGACCGTACCACCTTTAATGTAAAGGCTAATCTGTATCCATTCGGTGGTGGCAGCAAGTTCTTTATCGCTGCTGGTTTGTCTATTGGTGGTGAGAAGATTGCTGAGGTTACCGGTTCTTGTGATGGACTTCGTCAGTTCTCTGAGAGCTTGCCTACTCCTGAATTGAAGAATCAGTTCCGCCAGGCTGTAAAAGCTAATGCCAACTTGGGTGGTTACAACTTGGAGCTCGATGAGAACTATAACCTTCAGGGCGATATCCGTTGCAAGAATGTTCGTCCATACCTTGGTTTAGGTTTCGGTCGTCTGGTTCCTAAGAACCGTATCGGTTGCCGCTTTGAGTTGGGTTGCCAGTTCATGGGTAAGCTCAAGGTTTACCAGAATGGTAACGAGATAGATATCAATAAGGCATTGGAAGATGCTGGCGAGGATGATCTCTCTAAGTTTGTAAAAGACTTGAAGGTTTATCCTGTTTTGAAGTTCTCTCTTACAGGTAGAATCTTATAATATAGATAAAGAGTTATAAAAATAGATTGGGCAAGACCATCTCTGGTCTTGCCCTTTTTGTTTCTATATACTATAAATTGAAAAAGCGTCCCCGCAGTAGCCTCACGGTCACTACAGGGACTTATAATTACTAACATCTAACTTTAGCATTTTTGTTTAAACTTAAAAACAAATTCTTTATGAGAGTAATTTCTCCATTATCTATAAACATAAACCAAGTATCTCATATATTGCAAGTAACTTGTATCCTGCAAATATCTTGTATTCTTAAATGCAAGTTCTTAGAAAAGTTAAACCCATAGACCAGTATCTCTACTAATATCTTGATTATTTTTATTTTATTGCTTTTTGTCTGTTTAATATTTAATACTTTTAAGTTCACAATGCAAAGATATAAAAAAAATGGGTAAACTCCAAATTAATTTTGCTTTATTTTGTATTAAATGGCTTTTATTGTACTTATGCGGCGGTTTTTAAGGATTAACCGGCAAAGTTAAAGAGGGTGTATCATAAACAATCAAATGCTTTATGATACACCCTCTTTCTCAGGATTCTGAATATTGTCGTGTTTATAACGCTTCGTCTTCAGGACGTGGCATCTGTGTCTGGGGCTTCTGTTTCTTGCCTGACTTCATGAATAGTTTCTTCTTCTTGAGCCATGCAGCCTTGCGTATTTCGTATTCTTCGCGATGACGCTCCAAAAAATTATCAGCCATGTTTCGTTTCCTTTTTTACTTTGCGTTATGAATGCTTATTCTTCTTTAAACTTACTGTAAATCACCTTTATCTGTATAGGACTTGTCTCCTTGCCGTTGCTGTCGGTGGTTATTACACCTCTTTTCAGTCGGGTAGAAGCGAGTGACATATCGTGATTAATCTTGGAGATGACGGTAGTATAGCCCTGTGTGGTTGTGATGACGTTTACAGGAACCAGCACTACTTTATTCCAGTTTTCCCCCTTGCCCTTGTTCTTATACATGGCAGAAACCAGGTTGGCGATGTTCTGGAATGTATAGGCATTCTTGTAGGTGCCGGTACTGCTGTAGCTTGCCGTATAAGAAGTACGGTTGTCAGCCAACTTGCTCTTTTCGAAGAACGACTGCAAACTGTCTTTCTGAACCATCAGGATGGTGCTTGGTGTAGCAAAGTTGTATGGGTTGTCTTCGTCTGCATTGTTGAGTCGTGGGAAGGAGATGGTAGCTGTGTTGAGCGTATCCTTCTCATGACCCTTCATGATGTCATCGATAGGAAGAGTAACCTCGGTGAAGATACCGGCAGGCGACTTGAGGTAAGTCCAGTCCTCCTGACTTGCCAACTTCTTCAAGTTCTCGGTATCATTCTCAATCTTGTTGAGCTGCAATACCTCTTCTGTACCATCAAAACGGTTGTATCCGATTCCAGTACTGTCAGTAACGCCGTCCTTTGCCTTGATGGTCTTTTTCCAGTAGAAGATAAGCTCTGTATTCCAAATCTTAGCCATGTTACCCGTACCACCTACATTCTTGATGTAGAAGCCAGGGCAGACGTTGTGCAGGAACTTGAAGTTGGTCTTGAAGTACTTTGGATGCTCTGCGTATGTCTGCAGGATGTAAGATCCATAGTTCTTATAAGTCTTACCATCTTTCTTGTACTCCTTGTTTAAGTAAATCTTGAAGTTCTTGACGTCTGATGTATTGCTCAAGTTGTAATTACTGCTCCAATGCGGGTTGTTTTCGTTTACCCAGCCGTTCTTGAAGGCATCATAATTAGAGTAATATTCCTGATCCTCTCTCATCGGCTCGGTCATCTCATAGGCTGTCACCTTCATTGGGGCGATGGTATCACCGTAGCTGGCGTTGTAAGAAACAAGGAGGTAGCATGAGTCGGCTTCGATAGAACCATTGTTTGCCTTCTTGATATCTAGTGTATCTACAGAGAAAGTAGGCAATACGCCCAACTGGGTCATGTAGTCGCCCTTTACATAGTTGCCGGTTTCCGGGTCTTTCATCTTTCCGATGAGCCCCGTGTTGTTGCGGCTCAATACGGAATCTGCTACTATAGACTTTGTGGTAACATTGAACGCTGAGTTAGAAATGTTAATGTTGTCTATCTTATTAGTGATGCTACCACCAATTCCCTCGGTGGTATCATCACATGCAGCGAAAGTAAGCGCTGCTATTACTAATACTGTTAAGAGTCTTAAAATTTTCATTATCCTTGTATGTATGTGTCTCTGTTGTCGGAATTTTATTCTGCGTCAGGACAAACCTTGTTGATGAAGTCTGCGTATGGCTCCTGGATATCTTCTCCCGGATAAGTCAGTACAGGCTTGTTCTTCTCCTTCGCATAATCAAAGAGAATCTGGGTAGCTTCTTCTTCACCTTCTACCACACCGTCGCTATAGTCGATGGCGAGTTTGCCGAGCTCAATGAAGTCGAAGTCGTCCTGATAGCCGTCGAGCAGTTCAGACTTGGCATCGCGGAAGGCAACGCAACGTTTGAAGTTGGTACCCAGTTCACCCTTGAGTTCGTTGGTATAGAGAGCGGTAATTACCTTTGATTCTGCAAATGAAGGCTCTTCGCTGTAGGCTGTCTTTACATAGAAAGGTACTACTGCGCTAGCCCAACCCTGGCAGACGATTACATCAGGCTGCCAGCGGAGCTTCTTTACGGTTTCCAATACACCACGTGCAAAGAAGATAGCTCTTTCTCCGTTGTCGGCATATTCCTTTCCGTTTTCATCGGTGCCCATCTGGCGGCTCTTGAAATAGTCGTCATTATCGATGAAATAAATCTGCTGTCGTGTTGTTGGTATAGATGCAACCTTGATGATCAGCGGATGGTCTGTATCATCTATGATAAGGTTCATACCAGACAGGCGAATGACCTCGTGCAATTGTCCGCGACGCTCGTTGATGGTGCCCCACTTAGGCATGAAGGTGCGGATCTCAAAACCTGCTTCCTGCATCTTCTGAGGCAGTTCGCGTCCCATGATTGACATGTGAGACTCGGCTACGTATGGGTCGATCTCCTGATTGATAAATAATACTTTTTTTGCCATAAAATTTAAATTTTATTCTTACGAATTACGTGCAAAGGTACAAAAAAAACTTCAAATAGGGGCATTTTTTCTCCGAAATTCATTATTTTCGGCAATAATTCGCATATTTTTAGGTTTTTTCTTTCTCATTTGAGAAAAAAGTTGTTATTTTGCACCCGAAAACAGATTATGACGATGAAAGTATTCAATAAGATTGTTGACCTCCAGAACGAACTCTTCATGTGTCGTAAGGAGGGAAAGGAAATCGGCCTTGTGCCAACTATGGGTGCGCTGCATGAGGGTCACGCCTCTCTTGTTAAGCGCAGTGTAAAGGAAAATGGCGTGACTGTGGTTTCTGTGTTCCTGAATCCTACACAGTTTAATGATCAGGGTGACTTGGATCGCTATCCTCGTACCCTCGATGCTGACTGCAAGCTCTTGGAGGCTTGTGGTGCTGACTATGTGTTTGCACCATCGGTGAAGGAGATGTATCCTACACCAGATACACGCCACTTTGAGTTTCCACCTGTTTCTACCGTGATGGAGGGTGCCAAGCGCCCGGGTCATTTCAATGGTGTATGTCAGGTAGTGAGCCGTCTTTTCTATATCGTTCGACCAACTCGTGCTTATTTCGGTGAGAAGGATTGGCAGCAGATTGCTGTCATCAAGCAGCTCGTGAAGTACATCAACAGCGATGTGCAGATTGTGGAGTGTCCTATCATCCGTGATGAGGATGGTTTGGCTAAGAGCAGCCGTAATACTTTGCTGGCTCCTGATGAGCGTGCCATTGCGCCAAACATCTATAAGGCCCTGAAGGAGAGTGTGGAGTATGCCAAGACTCATACCGTACAGGAAACTCACGATAAGGTGGTTGCCGACATCAATGCTGTAGAGGGTCTGGAGGTAGAGTATTTCCAGATTGTGGATGGCGACAGCCTGCAGGATGTTTCTTCATGGGAGGATAGTGCATACGTGGTAGGTTGCATCACCGTTTATTGCGGTAAGACTCCTATACGTCTCATCGACCATATCAAGTATAAGGGATAATTCCTCGATAGATATTCTTTATTAAGTTTAATCCGTAACAGATCAAGTAATAACAGAACAATGCAGATAGAAGTATTGAAGAGTAAGCTCCATTGTGTGACCGTAACTGAGGCTAACCTGAATTATATGGGTAGCATCACCATCGATGAGGACTTGATGGACGCTGCTAATCTGATAGCAGGCGAGAAGGTTCAGATCGTAGATAACAACAATGGTGAGCGCTTGGAGACCTATATTATCAAGGGTGAGCGTGGCAGCGGTTGTATCTGCCTGAATGGTGCTGCAGCCCGCAAGGTGCAGGTGGGCGATACCGTCATCATCATCGCTTATGCCCTGATGGACTTTGAGGAGGCTAAGACCTTCCAGCCAACCGTGGTTTTCCCTAAAGAGGGAAATAAGGTTTAAATATCGTATGATGATATAGAATTGTATAAAGAATGATAATCTCGTATGATAATCATAAAGAATATGCGTTCCTGTGGATAGATGAATCCGTAGGAACGCATATTTGTTTTGTGACGATAAACTTGCGTTTCGGTGTGGCGAAATTGCGGTAAGCCACATAGATGGTGATGCCCTGTTCACGGATGGATAATGTATGTGTACCCTATATATAATGGTGTAATTACTATTTTATGAAGGTATAATTACGATGGGTTAAGGATAGATTTCGATATGGCTGCTCCCGGAGTTGCCATTCTTGATAATCCTTATCTGGGTGGTGATGCGCTCGCTCATCGTGTCGGTATGACTGATGACGCCCACCTTCTTGCCTTGCGAACTTTGCAGCATGGCGAGGGAATCGATGACGGTGGCTAGGGTATCGGGGTCGAGGGTTCCGAAGCCTTCATCGATGAACAGGTTCTCGAAGGAGATGTTGCGGGAGGATAATGCCGACAGGCCCAAGGCGAGACCGAGACTCACGATGAAGGTTTCGCCACCTGATAGGGAGGTGGTGTCTCGGATATCGTCGGCACGGTCGTGGTCGATGACTCTGATGCCCAGCGAATGCTTTACCTGTTGCAGTTCGTAACGGCTGTTGAACTTTCTGATTTCCTGGTTGGCGTGCGCTATCAGGAAACTGAGCGTATAGCATTGGGCTATCTTGCGCAGCGTCTTGCCGTCAGCTCCGATGGCATCTGTGATGGCTGTCCAGTCGTCCTTTTCCTGCGTTACGAGATTCAGAGCCTCAGCCTTGTCGCCCAACTGCTTCACGGCTTCCTGATGGTTCTGCATCCTGGCTTTGGCAGCAATCAGTTCGTTGCGCTGGCTTCTTTCCTGATACTCCTGCTGAATGGCAAAGAGAGCATCACGGGTTTGGGCAGGCTGATGTTCCAAATGCTGCTGATGCGCCTTTTCTGCACTCTGGTAAAGAGCAGTTGTTGAAGCCACGGCTTTCTCCTTTTCGTCCTTTTCCCGACGGATGGCATTCCAGTCTTCGACAGAGTGAAGCATCTCCCGGATGGTATTTTGGTCGATGAATGGTGGTTCGATGCTCTTTTCTTCAAGCTGCTTGTTATATTCCGCAACCCAAAAGTCGAGTTCCTTTTCCTTCTCTTGCAGATTCTCTTTCATCGTCTTGTTCTGAGACAGCATGGTTTGATGCGAACCTTTACTGTTGGCGAGTTCAGCCTTCAGTTTGTTAATATTCTCGTTCTGAGTATCAGCTGCTTTCGTAGCCTCATCCTTTGCTGCTGTCAGTCTTTGTTCAGCCGCATCTGGTTCTTCTCCATTCAGAATCTGCTTATATTTCTCCTGCCATTCCTCCATTTCCTTCTTGGCGCTATTCCATGTCTGAAGGGCTTTCCCGTAAGCCTCCTTCTTACTCTTCTGCTGTGAGATTAGGTTGATGGTAAGTGCTTTTTGCTCAGCCAGTTTTGTGGTGCAGGTTGAAGCGTTTTCTTGGGCTTTATTCTGTATAGTAGAAGCCTTGCTTTCATACGCAGCTTCATCCTTCACAGCCTTATCCTTGAGTTGGGTCAGCCGTTCTATCTCTTTCTGAATCTTGTTAAAGAGGCTCAGTTTGCTGCTCGCATCTTTCGCCTTGTTTTCATAGATAGGCAAGAGCGATTTCAGTTCTGCCTCAGCTTTCGGAATCTTTGGATACTGGGCGATGAGCGCCTTCCAATCCTCTTCGTAAGTTGCGATTTCTCCCGAGAGCTTTTCCTGTTGTTTCTGGAGCGTCTGTACTTCGCCGTCGTTTTGTTTTCTCTCGCCGGAAAGGTTCTTTTCCTGTATCTGCTGCAGTTTCAGCAGATCTTCCTTGACTTTCAGAAGTTGCGAGAGTTCCGTGGTGGCTTCCTCAAACTGTCTGTTGTCGGTATGATAAGGATGGGTCGTGCTGCCGCAGAGCGGACAAGGTTTGCCTTCGGTCAGGTTGGCACGATGAATCTCCCATTTCTCACTCACCATGAGGGTATAGGCATTTCTCAGCGTCAGGGTCTCTTGGGTCAGCGCCTCGATGGTCAACTTGCCCAGGGCTTCATCTATCTCCGCATTTCTCTTGCCCAAGACCAGGATGCGCTCCTCATTCTTCTGCTTTTCTGTTGTGGCAGCATCGAGATGAGCCACAACCTTGATGGCTTGCTGGACATCCTGCAGTTTCCTGTCGGCTACAGTCTTGCTGTTCTGCAATTCCTCTATGTTCTGTCCGGCAGTCTTTTTTCTTTCTGTCTCCCAAACCTGTTCAGCGGCTTGCGTCGCTTCGTGCAGAACCTGTTTCTGCTTGGCAATCTCTTCCTTTGTCGTTTTGAGGGCAAGGTTCGCTTTCTCCGTTTCTGCTTCCCATTTTTGGATGTTTCGGGCGTTTTCCTCCACGTCTTTCTGGGCAGTTAGATTCTCTTTCTGAGCCAACTCCAATGCCTCTTTCTTTTCTTTCAGATTCGGCATAGCCGCTTCCATTTTTGTTTTCAGCGCCCTTGCTTCAGCGATGACCGGCAGCGCCTTTTCCAGCTGTTCCTGTGCCTTGCTGACTGCTTCCTTCAGACTGGCGAGAGTTTTCTCGCTTTCGTTGATGGCAGACTCTTGACTTTTGATGTTTGCTTCCGCTTTCAGGATGTTTTCTTCCTGCTCGTGGATGCTTTGCGTCTGTCGCTCTACTTCTTGCAGCAGGTTGACAGCTGGCTGTACTTCATCATGCAACTGCAGACGGAGAATCTGGGTTTGCATCTCTTTAATGGCATCTGCTGCTTGCTCCATATCTGACTGGCAGATAGCGATTTGCTTGATTTGCTTATCGTTTTCCTCAAACCATTGCAGGTCTTTCGAAATGGCTTGCAACTGGCTGTCAAGTTCCTTCTCAGCCTTTTCCAACTGGGCGATTTTCTCCTTCAGTTGGGCGAGTTCTTCATCGTTCAGCAGGTTCTGTTTTACGGCTTCCACCGATGCTGCCATCTGGTTGTAGGCATCCGTCGCCTGGTCTTTCGCCTTCTTGATTTCAGTAGCGATGTTCGTATAAGTTTCCTCGCATCCGATGAGTTTTTCCAGGAGTTCGTACCGTTCGTTTTCCTTCGCCGTCAGGAAGTTGGCAAACGAGCCTTGGGCGATGAGTACGGTACGGAGAAACTGGTCGTAGTCGAGTCCGATGATGTTCGGCAGCTCGTTCCAGTCGGCAGTTTCCTCTGTTATTTCTTCTCCGTTTCTTGTGATTTTATAAAGCGCAGTCTTGGCGTTCTCGTAGCGCACTCTCTGAAATCTGACGTGCCATTCTGCGCGGTAGATGCTGCCGTTGTTGGCAAGGAAGGTGAGTTTGCTGTAGCCCTCTTTCTTGCCACGTGTCAGGATGTTTCGGCTGTCGGTAGGAGCCAGACGGTTACTTTCGCTGGCATCGGCAGCTCCGAAAATCTCGATGTTCTGGTTCTTGTCGCCTTTCTTCCTGGGATAGCGAGGGGCGCGGTTGTAGAGGGCAAGGCAGATGGCGTCGAGTAGGGTAGACTTGCCACTTCCCGTCGGACCTACGATGCTGAAGATGGTGCTCTCGCCTAAGGCACCTTCTTCAAAGTTGATGACCTCGCCACCCTGTTTGTCAAGCGAAGCGAGGTTGAGTATTTCGAGTTGTAGGAATTTCATAATGATGATGTCGTTAATAAATCGGATAACATTTTCTCCTGTCTTTCGTTCATCGGAGCGTTGTGTCTGATGGCGAAGGCTTCCTTCAGCGTGTCGAGCGGAGGACGGTTGATGATGTCTTCTATGCTGGTGATGTGCTGGGAACCCTGGATGGTGGAGAGGTCCAGTTGCGGGATGATGCGCTGGATTTTGCAGAGCACGGCATCCTTTTCGTTGACGAGTTTCTCCAGTTCCTTGATGTCATCGCTGGTCAGTTTCTCCTGTTTCACCTTCAGCATCACGTAGTCGAAGTGGTCGCTCAGTTCGCCGTCGGTTCTTTCCGAGAGTTCAGAATTGATGAGCTTCTGCCATTTCTTGAAGGTCAGCTCTTCCTCATCTTCGGGCAGGATGCGGAGGGCGTGCTGAGGCTTGTATTCCAGAAATTCTACTTTCCATTCCTTACTCTTGCCGGTTTCCTTTCCTTCCTCCTCTTCTCCGTGTTCTATGGTGATGAGGTCGATGCCGTGGGTGTAGTCTTTCTCGGCAAACGACATCGGGAGGATACTTCCCGTATATCTTGCCCAGTCGGTATTCCAGATATGTTGCCGTTTGTGGATGTGTCCGCAAGTCATATAGTCGGGATGGTCGTTCCATCCTTCCAGGTCCACTTCCTCCTGTCCGCCGATGATGATTTTCTCGCTCGCATCCTTTTTGGCGATATCCGAACCCTTGGCGTACATGTGTGCCATCATGATGCATTTCCTGCCCGGGTATTTCTTTCGAGCCTCAGCCGTCAGTTCTCTCAGAAAGTCGTTGACTCCCTGCGAGTAGCTGGCGTTCTGCACCACATCGCTTCTTAGGAAAGGTACAGCGAGGATGATGACTTCTTCTCCTTCCTCGTTGGTTACGGGGATGATGAGGTCATCGAAGGAATAGATCCAATGTCCGCCGGTTTTAGCATCGTCCTCGCTTTCTCCCTGCTGCCAGATTTTCCTTACGTTTCCTCTTATTTCCACGTGGTATCGGGTGAGCAGCGGACGTGGAGCCTCCAGTCGGCTGGCGGAATCGTGGTTGCCGGCGGTAATGATGACCTGCATGTTCGGGCACAGTTGTGTAGCATCGGCAAGAAACTCGTAATAAATGGTCTGTGCCGCTGCCGATGGATTTCCGTTATCAAAGATGTCTCCTGCTATGAGGAGAGCATCGGGCTTTTGTTCAGCGATTTGTTCCAGGAGCCATTTCAGGAAATGCTTGTGTTCCGGCAGACGGTCGTTGCCGTGAAACAGGTTGCCCAGATGCCAGTCGCTGGTTGCTAATATCTTCATACTCATAAGGATGTCTAATCTTAGTCTTTTTCTTTGTCTTTGGCTTGCAATCCTTTGACCTTTGGCTTGCAATCCTTTGACCTTTGGTTTGCAATCTGACTACAAAGTTAACACAATTATTTGGGATACGCAAAGAAATAAGCTCAAAAAACGAAGAATTATGGCCGGAAAAGTAAAGATATTCAGGAAAAGTCTTGTTTTATATCTGATAAAGTTGTATCTTTGCATAGTTGAAATCTTCGTTCATAAACATTGAATGTCCGTTCAGTGTCTTTGAACGGCGGTTCATAGACTTTGAATGTCGGTTCGGTGTCTATGAACGGAGATTTCTCCTAGGATTAAATACTTTTTCTCCTAGGTTTGTGGTCTTTTCTTCTTAAGTATAACAATAAATACTATAGGATGTAAAGGCTGTTGCAATAAGAAATACTAATAAACTAAAGTAGGAAAGGAAACTGATATGGCTAAGTACAAATTGCAGGAAATGGGGGATATGCGCTATGATGGCAAGCGCAGAGTTTATCCCAAGATGGTGACCAACCGGACACTATCCCGAAAAGAGTTCGTCAAGATGATGCAGAACTACCATCGCGGTATTTCGGAAAGTACCACGGAGGCTGTATTGACCGATGTGGTTGATATGCTGACAGATATGCTCTCCATGGGGTACAACGTGAATCTGGAAGGTTTCGGCACCTTCTCCCTCTCCCTCGCTTTCGAGGATGAGAAGCCTAGGGAAATTCTGAATCCAGATGATAAGATGACGTACCGCAAGGTGGGAGTGAAGGACATCAACTTCAAGGCGTCCCCTGAGTTTGTCAAGGATGTAAAGCGTGAAACCGACCGTGACCTGGAGCGTGATATGGGTGGTGTGAAGGTTATCCGTAAGCAGCTCTATTCCAGGGAAGAGCGCATCGCCCGAGCCCTGGAGGTGATAGAGAAGAACGGAGTCCTCACCCTAGGCGATTATGCCTCCATCAACAACCTGAGCCGTACTTCCGCCTCTATGGAACTGAAGGAGCTGACAAATGACAAGACTTCGCCGATAGATTCGTTAGGTCGTGGCAGCCATAAGGTTTGGGTGAAGAGGAAAGAATAAATGCAAATGAGTTTTTATACTATTTTATTGGGATTTGCAAGAAACTTTCCGATTTTCTTGCAAATCCCAATTCTTTTTATTACTTTTGCGGTGTTATTAAAATGATAGTGTTATGGATGCAACATTACAAACAATAAATTTGCAACTTCCTAGTTCCGATATGCAATTTTTGAAAGAATTGGCTAAAAGAATGGGATGGGTTGCTAGCAAAGTGAAGTCTAACTCTAAAATGTCAGAGTTAGATAAGGCAATTCTTGATGTAAAGGAGGGAAATGTCAAAAACTTCGATACTTTGGAGGATATGATGAACTATCTGGAGGCTTAGTTATGTATAAGTTACAGCTTTCTGGGAGGTTTAAAAAATCGTACAGGAAATGTATCAAACGAGGATACGACAAGTCCTTGTTCGAGGAAGTTGTGTCTATTTTGTTGAGAGGAGAACCATTGCCAGCAAAGTATAAGAATCATCCTTTGCATGGAAATTATGAAGGATGGAATGATTGTCATATTCTTCCTGATTGGGTTTTGGTATGGAAGTATGATAATGATGAGTTAATCCTATGTTTACTTGATACAGGAACCCATTCTGATTTGTTTAAGAAGTAAATCATCAACTATTTTATTGTGATTTGCAAGAAACTATTTCTCTTTTAAGTCATTTGCCGACTTTTCGAAATCAGCTTTGATATCATCTAATAGTGGATTTCTGTTTTAGCATAAATGTCAATGCCATCATATTGTTTTGCTCTTTCGAGCATCTCCTCTTTATGTTTTAGGAGTTGTTTAAACTTTCTGATGGTTTCCTCCTTTGTATTGTTCTTTGTTGCTTGCATAATAACCTCCTTTTTAATGTTATTGTTATTAATTTGGTGGCAAAGATAAGAAAAGTAAATGAGATATGCAAGAAAAAAGACCTAAAATTTTGTGAAGCCAATTCTTTTTCGTACTTTTGCAGTTGTCTTGCTGTGGATGGCTGGCGATGAGTCGCTGGCTAGGTAAAAGTCCATGGCTTGGCCTATTTTAAATTGAAGACGTTTGCTTGACGTTTCTTCTGACCTGTAGAAACCTGGAAAATTTCAAATCATGTTCAGAATGAGACTGCGGTGGGCGTCTACCCACTGTGTATATACACATGGCATAGGTGTGCCCCTTCGACTGAGGGGGTACGCTCTGTGCTATCATATATATACCTGTTTGGCGTAGGCTTCTGTTGCTTCTTATCTTTGACATGAAAGGCTTTTCCAGGGCCGCTACAGGCAAGGATGGGGCTAAAGGTAATCAGATTCCTACGCCATCATTTTATAATAGCAATCCTGTTTCTAACAATCTTCTCTGCTTAGGGAATCGGTGGAGCATATTTATAGGGCTAAGAGACACCGATATGGCAAAGAAAATAGATTTGCAAGCTTTGCACCAGCAGATAAATGAACTTCAGATTGATAAAGATTTGAACAGGGGAAAGCTGCACCCTCTTTCGGAGAAATTCACTATATTTGCAACATGAAGGAAATATAGAAACTATACCAAGGATAGAGGTAGCCCTGATTATCATCGGGGGGCATCCATATTTATCTTCTTAATAAACCTCTTGTATTTTCTGGAGTGAACTTAACAATAAGCAGACAAATTTAAATAACAATTATAATATTAATTTATGAAAAAATTTACCAATCAATTCAATGGGTCGCATGCCGACCGTATTAACAATGGGGGAGGTAGGTTCCGAAGGATCGCTCTATTCCCATTGATGTTGTTCATGTTGTTGCTTGTGCCTACCTGTATGATGGCGCAGACAGATTACGACAACACAGTAACCTTCACAGCCTTAGCAGGTAATCCCCAAGGCTTCACTGATGAGACTTATGCGGAACTCTTTGATGGCAAAAAGACAGAAGACAATTTCTCCAAGTGGTGCTGCAAATTCTCAGGTAGTGCCAATGTCATCTTCGAAGCCAGCAAAGCAGGAGTCCCTGTGGGCTACACCATCACAACGGGTAACGACAACTTCACTAGTAAAGGTCGCAACCCTATGTCGTGGAAGCTCTATGGAAACAACGTGGGCAAAGATGGAGAATGGACGCTCATTCAGGAGGTAAACAACGATACGAAACTTCAGGATGTGAACTATACTTCTTACGACTTCACCTGCGGGGGAGGTAAATCTTACAAATATTTCAAATGGGAAATATCGGCTATTCATAGCGGAGACGTGTTGCAGGTAGGCGAATTTGAACTCAAACTCCAAACTTGTACGCACACAAATGCCGATGGTTCGTCTGCCCTTGGCAATGCAATAAAAACTGTGGAAACTACTTGCACCGAGCATGGCTATACCACATACAAATGCTCTATTTGCCACTCAACAGTAAAAGAATATAAGACTGATGAGCTAAAGAAGCACACACTCACTTACCATGAAGCTAAAGATGGAGTTAAAGAACACTGGCAGTGTGATGTATGCCACAAATACTTCAGCGATGCAGATGCCACTCAAGAGGTAAGTTATGCCAGCCTTTTATATCCGGCTTATGCAGTGTTTGAAGGAAGCACAGGAACGCTTACATTCAAATGCAGTCCATCCAAGCCCGAAGGAGCTTATGACCTTAATCAGGATTGGTCTGCTATAAGTAAAAATATCAAGAAGGTGGTTTTCGATGCTTCGTTTGCCAATGCAAGACCAACGAGCTGTTATATGTGGTTCTATGGCTGCTTTTATCTGACCACAATAGAAGGCATTGAGTATTTTAACACCGAGAACGTGACGAATATGCGCTATATGTTCTGTGACTGCTGGTCTCTCAAATCTCTCGATCTCACAAACTTCAACACCGAGAATGTGACAGATATGTACTATATGTTCGCTTACTGCAAATCTCTCGAATCTCTCGACCTCACCAACTTCAACACAGCGAAGGTGACGAATATGGCAGGTATGTTCCAGAGCTGCTACGCTCTCAAAACCATCTACGCCAGCGATAAGTTTGTTACGGATCAGGTTACTGAAAGTACTTGTATGTTCTCTGATTGCTCCAACCTCAAAGACTATACCTCTAGCAAGGAAGACCACACCTATGCCAACTGCGGCCCGACTGGTTACTTTACTTATGGACGTGGGTATGCCATGTTTGACAATGCTACAGAAACTCTTACATTCAGCTACAAGGGATTCAAGCCCGAAGGAGCTTATGAGCTTAATGAGGGGGGAAATACTCCTGAATGGATTTCTAAAAACTCTTATGTCAAAAAAGTGGTCTTCGATGCTTCGTTTGCCAATGCAAGACCAACAAGCTGTAATGAGTGGTTCTTTAGTTGCAGTAATCTGACCACAATAGAAGGTATTGAGTATCTTAACACAGCGAAAGTGACGAATATGAACTATATGTTCGATAACTGCGAGTCTCTCAAATCTCTCGACCTCACTAAATTCAACACAGAGAATGTGACGAGTATGAAATTTATGTTCGAGGCCTGCACCACTCTCACCTCGCTCGATGTCAGCAACTTCAACACAGCGAAGGTGACGGATATTAACTATATGTTCTCTAATTGTTCCGCTCTCACAACCATCTACGCCAGCGATAACTTTGTTACGGACCAGGTTACTTATGGTAATTATATGTTCAATGGTTGCGAAAAACTCAACGGCTATGACGGTAGCAAGACCGACCACACCTATGCCAACTACATAACTGGCTACTTCAGCAAGTTGGTAGGTAAGAACGGTAACGAAAAGATTGGAGCATCAGGAGAAACTCTTACAGCAGCGAGTCTTGCTCTTGACGATGATAAGGACTTCGTGGCTTACGAACCGTTCTCAGCCAAGGCTGCATCTTATAGTCGTGAAATGAAGGAAGGCACCACATGGGCTACGCTCTGTCTACCTTTCGAGGTATCGCTTGCAGATAAGAACTTCCGTGCCTTCAAGCTTCTTTCGGCTAACGAGAGTACAAGCACCATTCAGCTCGAAGAGATTACGACAGGCATCACAGCTGGCACTCCTGTTATCATCAAGATGAACAACGGTGAGACCACTCTCAGCTTCTCTGAAGCCAACAAGGAGATTGCGCAAAAGGTAGTGTCTGCTGCTGATGGTAGCTATCTGCTCCAGGGTCTCTATACAAAGAAGGTGTTCGACAAGGATGCTGACAACAACTGCTACATCGTGAAGGGCGACAAGCTGATGAACCCTACCAAGTTGTTGGAGAACACAAGCACAACACAGGTGGGCAGCAAGCCTTTCCGTGCTTACATGGTAGACAACACTTCATCATCTGCTGGAGCCAAGATGTTTAGCATCGCCATCGGTGACAACACAACAGCCATCGACAGCCTCAACACTATTGCAGACGGCAATGCCATATACTACGACCTGCAGGGCAATCGCCTCAGCGCTCCTCAGAAGGGCATCAACATCGTGAAGCGTGGCAGCAAGACAATGAAAGTTATCATCAAATAAAAAGAACTGAGAATTATGAAAAAGAAAGAATATATAAAGCCAGAACTGAATGTCTACCAAATGGAGACTACATCTATCCTCGCGGGCTCTGAAATAGTGAAAGCAAAGGAAGAGGATTATAGCGAAGAATCGGTTAGTGACTATCGCGATTCAAGTGGCAGCATTTGGGCTGATTAAAAAGCCTCACCCCCAATAATAATGATACCTCATGGCATGAGTGCCATGAGGTATTCTCCTTCATAAGCTCTTTCCTTTATAGTTTTCTTTTGAATTGTCTGATCAAATATCTAGGACTTCTTCTCATATCCCATAAATCTACGAAAATGACGAGGTCGTTGGCTTCGTCGTAGCGATAGATAATCTTCCAATTCTCCTTGATAATCGCACTATGGTAAGGGCGGTGGAATCGCTTAAGCAATGGCTCTCTGGGTGAAGAAAGAGGATGTTTGCAAAGTCTGTTTATTATTGCTTGCAAGCTTTCGTCAAATCTTTGAACGCAAAGTCGACCAAAGTTTTGATAACTATAGTCGGTTGTTTCTTTATAAATTTGAAGAAATCTATTGCGTAGTGTTACTTTAGCCATGTTCGTTCTTCGTTTAGTTTATTGAAAAACTCTTCTACACTATAGCTAATGCCTGTCCTTTCATACTCCGCCTCAATAGCTTCAATCCTAGCCATGGCTTCTTCTTCATTAGCCGGATGCCAGCCAACAGGAATCTTGTTCCAGTCAATATCTTCTTCTGCACATTCATCCTCGGGAAGTGCTATGGCGGCATTTCCGTGATAGGCTGGTGCAGGCTCTGCTGCGAAAGCTGCATCTTTCTGCTCTTCTGGCAATGTATATCTTTTCTCTTTCATAAGCTTGCGTATTGTCGAGTAAGTGGAGGGAGTTTCACCCTCCCTTCTCTCGGAACCGTGCTTG
>JAJXAL010000174.1:0-1222 GCA_021628325.1 Segatella copri
GTTTGTATTTTATTGAAATATAGCTATCTTTGTGCTGAATTTAAAAGCAAACAGATATGGAAGCATTATCAGTAAGAGAATACCGTAACAACCTCGCAGCGTCTTTCACCAAAGCTGACAATGGCGAGCAGGTACTAATTCGCAGGAAAAACGAGATTTACGCTTTGGTAAAAGTTGGTCGTGAAGATTTGATGATAACCCCGGAGCTGCAAGCAAGGATTGACAAGGCAAGGGAAGAAATCAAATCCGGAAAGTGTGTTACCCTCAAAAGCAGTGAGGATATTGACGCTTATTTCGACAGTCTATGATGTACACAATTAGGGTTTCCGACGGGGTGGATAAGGTGATTGCCAAATGGAAGAAATCAAACCCCAATTTGTTCAAGAAGTATAAGAAAATCTACAAAGAATTGTTAGAGCACCCTAAGACTGGGCTTGGGCATCCCGAAGCGTTAAGGGGCGGTGGGGATATTACATGGTCTCGACACATCACCGCCCATGACCGGATAATCTATGACATTTACGAGGAAGTGGTAGAGGTCTATATTTTGGAGGTAGAGGGGCATTACAACGATAAATGATAAAACTGTTATGGTCGAATATTGTGTTTACTGGTTAGAGAACGGCGAGCCTATGCACGAGGTGTTCTCTAACCTTGCCGCCGCCGAGATGTACTCATGTGCGATAAGAGGGAAAGAAAACGTTGAATGGGTGGAGGTGTCCGAAGAAGAAGCCATTGATTTGGACGAACTGGAAGACATGTTCCCGGATGACTTCTGCGGCGTGTAATCCCCTTGGGTAGAAATGGGGTAGAATTTGTTAGGCTGTGGGGGATTTTCTAACACGCCGGGGCTTTTTGCTGGGCGGTTGGCGTGGATGTATTCCCATGCGGCATGTGTATATATAGCAAGAAGTGTCCTTGTCGGACAATTCTTGCTTTTCTCGCTTTGCTCAAAAAGATTTTAAGATTACCTTTGTGGCATGGAACTAAGACGGAACGAAAAGATTACATTCCGGTGTACCGAACTTGAAAAGGACGCACTTGCGGAGCAGGCAGCCCGGTGCAGTCTAAGCGTATCGGAATACTGCCGGAGTTTGTCCCTTGGGGGGCGCCCAAGGGAGAGGTACACCGAGGAGGAACGGCAGCTTCTCCGGGACATAGCCCAGTTGAAAGGAACGCTCCAACGGCTGAACAACTACTTCGGTGGTCGCCAGTACCGGGA
>JAJXAL010000174.1:1322-4358 GCA_021628325.1 Segatella copri
TGAAAGGAACGCTCCAACGGCTGAACAACTACTTCGGTGGTCGCCAGTACCGGGAGGTATTTGAAGAGAATCAGGCACTAATCACCGAACTTAAAAAAATACTTTCACGATGATAGGGAAAGGAAAGAGCATATCGCATGGTACGGCTGCACTGGAGTATGACCTTGCCAAAGAGATAGACGGACAGACAGCTGCCATCGAGATAGCCCGGCATGAACTTTACGGGTGTACGGGTGCGGAAATGGTACAGGAAATGAAACCATACCACGCTGATTTTCCGAACGTAAAAAACAATTGCCTACGTTTCGAGGTCAGTCCTTCGATAGAGGAAAGCGCCACCTTTACGGATGCGGACTGGGCGGAACTTGGTAACGACTTCATGCAGCGCATGGGGCTGGCGAACCACCAGTACATCATCATCCGGCACAGCGGTACGGAGAGCAAAAAAGAACAAGCCCACCTGCATATACTGGCAAACCGGGTTTCCCTTTCCGGGGAACTGTACCGGGATAACTGGATAGGGAAAAAGGCAACGGAAGCCGCCAACGCCATAGCCAAGGAACGGAACTTTGTACAGTCGCAGGACATCGGCAAAGCCAACAAAGCGGAAATCAAGGAAGCCATGGACGACGTCTTGAAGAAGATGCAGGGCTTTGACTTGACTAAATTCAAGGAAGAACTTGGTAGGAGAGGTTTTAAAGTTCGGGAAGCCAGGGCAAGCACCGGAAAACTTAACGGCTACTACGTCACAGCCCGAAGCGGTACGGAGTATAAGGCGAGCGAGATAGGGAAAGGCTACACTCTCGCCCATATCGAGCGGACACAAAGCAAACTGAAGTGCAACTCAATGAACATATCTCATGGAAACAAACTCACACCCGGAAGCGGCAGCTTCCAACGTTAAGCAGGGACAGTACAGCCCCCGGAAAAGAAAAGATACAACGCCAAGGGTAAACCCGCAGCTTGCGGTAGAACTGGTGTATCAAGAACTAAAGCGTGTTGAAGTCTATACGAAGCGCATAGAGGACGCAACAGCCCGAAAGGTACAAATAGACGGGAAAAGCCTTGAAAGTGCCGAAAATCGCCTAAAAAACGTGTTGGCGGACTTTGAACGGCAGGGGTACAGAATGAAAAACGGCGGTTATGTGGACAAACGAATTTCGTTCTACTCAATCCTTTGTGCTGTTATCTCCCTATTGTTCGCTTGTTTCATGTGCTATCTTTGGACGGATGCAGCCAAAGACCGGGACAACTACAAGCAGTATTATGAATACTACCAAGAGCAGGCAAGGGAACAAAAGGGGAATAAATAAACATCTAACTTTACGAATTATGGGAACAACGGAACACGAAGAACCCCGGTTCTTCTTCATACTGAACAAGGGTGCGAAGTCCGGCGGCGAAATCACCCATGCCGTCCTAAACGGTAGTATCGTTTCGAAGCCGGCAGGCTGGGACGCCTTTCATGGGCTTGCACTGGCGAAAGAGAAACTAAGCAGCGAGGAAATACAACAGCAGATGAAAGAACTTGGTGTAGAAATGGAAATCGTTCCTCTGATTTGACAAGATTACCCGGAGTGTTTCAGCCGGGTAATCTTGTTACTTATCCTTGATTTTCCCTTTAAGGGCGTTTATAATCCACCCTTTCGGATTGTTCTTTTCTCGTGATTTTCCGTTTAGGAGAGCCAGTTCTCCGATAAGGTCGGTTATCTTTTCTTGTGCCGTTATGAATGTCTCTTTGTTCCGGTTTATCTCTTCCGATGTGAAACCGCAGGAATAACGGAGATACTCGTATACATGGCTGTCTATCTGATATCGTGCTGTAACCTTTGCCTGCAATTCTTTCCCTTCCAGTTCTTCATCCCTGAACTGTGGCTGATAGACCGGGTAAAACCTAAACCCGGTCACCTTGCTACGTTTGTTGTTTGGGTTTTCACGCACTTTCACGTAGTTGAAAGTGTATGGGCAACTCTCATCAAGCGCAGCCTTTGCAGGTTTTAAAACCCTTTCCTCGAAGTTGTCAATTCTATCTTTTCCGTTCTTGTCCTTGTACTTGTCCGCTGGTATGCCAAGGCGGTCTTTCAAGTTGTCAAGGGATATATCCAAAGGGTACACTTGCCCACTCATTAGCATGTAAAACCTAAGGGAATACCCGGTAGGCAGCGCAAGAGCCTTGTTTAATTCAAACTCTCTGTACCCCTTGGCGAACTTGGTAAACACATCCCAAAGGTCATTAGACACACGAAAGGTTATAATGCCAGTGTGTTTTTTATATTTGGGATTAGATATAAATCCGCACTTCCACCACTCCTCGTCATCTTCGTAAGTGAAAAAACGTCCTGCCAAAGAATCGAGTGCGGCTATGATTTCATTGTAATCACGTCCGGAAAAAATAACGTCAGATACATGCATTTGTGCATCAACATCCCAAAGTCCATGCTCAAATTTGCGTTTCGTACCTGCATAATCTTTCAGCTTTACCCCTTTCAATTCTGCCTGGCATGCTTCCAAGATACGAAGTACTATTCTTTGTTCGTGTATGGACATATCTTGCTGTTTAGACCATGTATATACCCATGAAACAACAACATCTTTGTTTTTGGTAATAGGTAGTTTCTTTTTCATAAGCGATTGATTTGCTGCAAATATACATAAAACCTACATTGAAACAAAAAAAGAAGGGTAAAACTCCCAAAGTGTAGGGAATAGTGAGGTGAAAAACTCCCAAAGTGTAGGATTAAAACTCCCAAAATGTAGGGAAACTCATGCTTTAATCCCTTTATTCATGGGTATTTGCGAAGAAGTGATAGAGCATATTACAGACGATGCTTATAACAGACAAGGGAAATTTATAGAGTTAAATGGCTGATTTACTGTCGGAAAAAGAAAAACAATAGGGAAAAAGAGCAAAGCAAAACCAACCAACGGGCGGTAGGACTGTGAGCTGCTTTTTATGGCGTGTACACATTTGTGTACAAAAAGTTTGTATTTTATTGAAATATAGCTATCTTTGTGCTGAATTTAAAAGCAAACAGA
>JAJXAL010000175.1:0-4331 GCA_021628325.1 Segatella copri
TGAGTTTCAGGATGGCTGCACAGATCTCATCCTCGCTCACGGTTACGATTTCGTCTACATAGTTGGAGCAGGTTTCAAAAGTAATCTTGCCCGGTTCCTTTACGGCAATACCATCGGCTACGGTCGCTACAGAAGGCAACTTCTCCTGTTTGTGATCGTGCAGACTCTGGACCATACTTGCTGCTCCTTCTGCCTGAACGCCATATACCTTGACGTTAGGATTCAGCGACTTGATGGCAAAGGCTACACCAGAGATAAGTCCGCCGCCACCTACAGGAACGACGACAGCTTCTACATCTGGCAACTGGTCGAGAATCTCCAGACCGATGGTGCCCTGCCCGGCGATGACATTCTCATCATCGAAAGGATGTACGAAGGTGTAGCCATGCTCATCTCTCAGTTCCAGCGCCTTCTGGTAGGCATCATCGTAAACGCCAGGTACCAGACAGACTTCAGCACCCAGTCGCTTGGTGGCTTCTACCTTAGAGATAGGAGCACCTTCTGGCAGACAGATGAGGCTCTTGACGCCCATGGCTGTAGCTCCCAACGCTACACCCTGTGCATGGTTGCCCGCAGAACAGGCTATCACACCCTTCGCCTTTTCTTCATCGGTGAGTTGTGAAATCTTATAGTAAGCACCACGAATCTTGAACGAACCAGTCTTCTGCAGGCACTCTGGTTTCAAATAAACATCACTCTCTGGGTTGATTCTTGGCGTGTGAACCAGCTCAGTTTTTCTTATTACCTTGCTCAGCACGAAGCGAGCCTTATAGAAATTGTCAAGTTGTAACATAACTGCTGATATGTGTATAGTTTATTTAGTGCAAAGTTACGATTATTTGAAGAAAATACAAAATAATTCGGTTTAATTTTTGTTTATTCGATAATATTGCTTAACTTTGCCGATGTAATTAAGCATAAAAACATAGTAACAAATAAACTATTTACTTTTATCTGGAAATGAAGAAAAACGTTTTAGCAGTAGCGCTGGCATTGATGGCGAGCATCGGTGCATACGCAGAGAAGAATACTGTCAGCTCTCCTGACGGTAAGTTGAATGTCGTGGTAGAAGACCGCGATGGTAAACTCTATTATTCCATCGACTATGCAGGCAAGCGAATGATGGAGGAATCACAGCTCGGACTCCTTGCCAATGTAGGCGATTTCAGTCAGGGCTTGACCTATCAGGGCAAGAATGAGATAAAGGTGGAGAAGAGCTATGACCTCCGTACCGCCAAGGTTTCGCATGTAGATTATCAAGCCAACCAGCTCCATGTAACCTACATCAATGGCAAGAAGCAGCCGATGACCGTTACCTTCAATGTGAGCAACAACGATGTGGCTTTCCGTTATACTTTCGATAAGCTGAAGGCTCAGCATCTCATCGTAAACGAAGAGAAGACTGCCTTTAATTTGCCGAAGGTAACTACTACTTACCTCTGTCCACAGTCGGATCCGCTCATCGGTTTTGCCCGAACCAAACCAAGTTATGAAGAAGATTATAAGGTGGATCAACCTCTTACAGCCAAATCGGGTTATGGTCATGGCTATACTTTCCCTTGCCTCTTCAAGGTAGGTGGCGATGGCTGGGTATTGGTCAGCGAGACCGGCACTCACGGCAACTATCCGGGTTGTCACATCAGCGATTATGATGCAGCAAAGGGTTATCAGATTGCTTTCCCAATGGAGAAAGAGGCAGATGGCATCGGTTCTACATCGGGCACCTTCATTCTTCCGGGTTCCACTCCATGGCGAACCATCACCGTGGGTTCTGATCTGAAGCCATTGGTAGAGACCACCATTCCATACGATGTAGTGGAGCCAAGATTCGAGGCTTCACAGAAATACGGAACAGGCAAGTATGCCTGGAGCTGGCTTATCTGGCAGGATGGTTCCTGCAATTATAAAGACCAGAAGCAGTTCATTGACCTGGCTGCTACCATGGGATATGAATATGTGCTGGTTGATGCACTCTGGGATACTCAGATTGGAAGAGACAAGATTGCTGAATTGAGCCGTTATGCCCAGAGTAAGAATGTGAGTCTGATGCTTTGGTATAATTCCAATGGTGTGGCAAACGATGCACCTCAGGGACCTTGTGGCATCATGGATAACATCGTGGCAAGAAAGAAGGAAATGGCCTGGATGAAGAGCATCGGCATCAAGGGCATCAAGGTAGATTTCTTCGGTGGCGACAAGCAGCATACCATGCAGCAGTATGAAGACATCCTCAGCGATGCCAACGATTATGGTATTCAGGTTATCTTCCATGGTTGCACCCTGCCAAGAGGTTGGGAGCGCATGTATCCTAATTATGTTTCCAGCGAGGCTGTACTGGCTTCGGAGAATGTATTCTTCTCTGATTATCATGCCAAGCAGGAGGGCTTTGAGCTGACCATGCATCCATTCTGCCGCAATGCCGTGGGAGCGATGGATTGGGGTGGTACCATCATGAACAAATACTTGTCTCGTGACAACAAGAGTCGTCATCGCCGTTATACTACTGATGTCTTCGAGATGGCTTCTGCTATCATGAACCAGGCAGCCATCCAGTGCATCGCCATCTATCCGAACAATCTCACTGAGCTTCCAAAGCATGAGATTGATTTCTTGAAGAGTGTACCAACCACATGGGATGAAACCCAGTTTGTGGCAGGTTATCCAGGTAAGTATGCCGTTGTTGCCCGTCGCCATGGTGATAAATGGTATGTGGCTGGTTTGAACGGCACCGACCAGGTGATGAAGCTCACCCTGAATTTGCCAATGCTTGCCGGCAAGAGCGTTACCTATTATCATGAAACTGCCAGCAAGGACAAGAAGGCTCTCTGGCCTGTTTCTCAGATGAAGACCGTGAAGGTGGATAAGAAGGGTAACCTGAAGGTGGAAATGCAGCCTAAGGGTGGACTGATTGTTGAAAAGTAAAAAAGTAAAAAGGTAAAAAGGTAAAAAAGCCTAGCGGGGTATAATCTCCCTAGTTTCTTTTTACCTTTTTACTTTTTTACCTTTTTACTTTTAAAAAGCTTTTTTACCTTTTTACTTTTTTACCTTTCTCTGAAATGTTCCAAAGCAGCAGCTACGCCATCTTCTTCATTGGAAAGCGTGATGTAGTCGGCTTCGGCTCTAACCTCTGGTGCTGCATTCTGCATGGCTACACCCATGCCGGCAAGTTTCAGCATGCTCAAGTCGTTGTAGCCATCTCCGAAAGCAATCATATCGGCTGGGGTGAGATTGATTTTCGACAGAAGGCGGAGCAGGGACTTAGCCTTGTCGATGCCTTTAGGAACCAGTTCCAGGAAGAATGGGGCTGAGCGGAAGATATCCATCCTGTCGCCCAGAATCTCTGAAAGTTCGTTTTCTGCCTTGAGCATATCTGCCGGGTCGCCTGTCATGAGGAGCTTGGTTGGGTGAGGCTCCAAGGCTTCGAACAGGTTTTCTACCTTTCGGATGTTCATCTTGTTGATGCGCGATTCTTCCTTCACATACTGATCGTCGGGCATTTCGGTGATAATCTCGTTGCCGGCGTAGCCGAGAAGGGCATGATTCTTCTCCTTCGCGTACCTATATAATATTGGTATCACCTCATCTGGCAGGAACTGGGCGAAGAGTTTTTCTCCAGTCTTGGCATTCACGATGTTGCCGCCATTATAGGATAGGATATAGCCGCCTCGCTTATCCAGTTCCAGACATTCTGCTACCGGTTCGATGCCGTAGGTCGGTCTGCCTGAAGCAAGGATGATAACAACACCCTCGGCTTCTGCCTGGAGCAGCGCTTCGCGGGTTTTCGGGGTAACCACCTTGTCGTGGTTGGTCAGGGTGCCATCCAGATCAAGGGCGATGGCACGGTATGGAAGATGATTCATATTTGATATATTATTGTATTTCTAATTTGTCTGCAAAGGTAAGATAAAAAAACGATTGTAACAAAAAAAAGCGTTAAATATGATATAAATATGGGTGTTTGACTGATAATTACCTGTTTTTTATTGTTTATTTTACACTATAGTCGGAAAGTTTTCTTATCTTTGCAACCGAAATGACAAACAATAATATAAATTAAATTAAACCTATCCGAAAAATGAAGAGATTAATTTCAGCAGTATTGCTTTCGGCAGCCGTAGTTGTGCCAACCATGGCGAAGAATGCAAAGACATTGGGCAATGGTTATCCATTTACTCAGGTTCCTTTCACCAGTGTGAAGATTTCACAGAATACTTTCTGGGGTGCCCGACTGAAGGCAGCCCGAGAGGTAACCGTGCCATTGGCTTTCAGCAAGTGCGAGAGCGAGCACCGTTACAAGAACTTCGAGATGGCTGCTTATACCTTGCAGCATC
>JAJXAL010000176.1:0-4326 GCA_021628325.1 Segatella copri
CCTTCTCCATCCAGCTGGTAGAAGTAGCGCTTGTTGTTCTGCGGATTCTCGTATCTCACCTCGAAGTAATCGGTCTTCCACCATGGGGCTGGTACGTAGATGTATCCCTTGGTGCCCGAGATAATCAATTCGCCTTCCGACTTCACGCCTTGACCAACCTTCAGCGAAGCTACGGCATGAGGATAGAGGAAGGATATCTTGGTAAAGGCATCATAGCGCTTTGCTTCGTCCAGGAAGTGAGTGGCTATCTGTTTGCTGCTGTATTCTGTGCCCAGAAGCTGGAAGATAGGCAGGAGTGCCGTCGGTCCCCAGGCGCAGATACTGTTCCATTCGTAAAGTCTCTTCTGTGAATCCTGGGTCGGGTCAAAGTCTACGAGACTGGTGCAGGTTGCATCCACCGACATGATATCACCGATGATACCGCCCTTAGCCAAGAGTAAGAGTCGGTAATAGGCTACGGAATAGGCGGTCTTGATAGAATCCATCAAGACTACCTTCTTATCTTTTGCTATTTCCTTGAGTTCTTTCCATTGCTGAGGCTGAAGAGTGATAGGCGATTCGCACAATACGTGTTTGCCAGCTTCTAATGCCTCCTTTATTTGAGCATAGTGCTTGCTTGGGGCAGAGATGACATAGAGCGCATCGCTTTCATTCAGGAGTTCCTGAAAACTGGCTGCCTGCTTTTCCGCTGCCTGCAGATTCTCTGAGAGATATTGGTCGTTGAGGGAGAAAACCTTTCCTGCCTCCAATCCATTGACATATTGGCTTTCCCGCTCTATCTTGTTGAGGATAGGCGATTCGCCAACCAGTCCGAGGCTAACCACCTGCTGCTCGCTTCTGATCTCCGTGCTCGATACGCCCTGAGTGCGGTCTAGATAAACCACCTTGCAATAGGCGTTGAGATAGTCAAACTTGCCTCTCCAGTCAGAACCTACGGTAAAGATATCTACGTCCAGTCGCTTGATGTCGTCAATCTTCTGTCCCTCGTATTCCTCGATGATGATTTCATCGGCAATGCCAGTGGCACGCACGGCTTCCACTCGTTCCATGAGGGATTGTTGTACATTGATTTTGCCACGCTCACGGTCGAAGGTATCCGAGGTTACGCCCACGATGAGGTAGTCGCCCAAAGCCTTGGCGCGCTCCAGGAGACGGATGTGACCATAATGAAGCAGGTCGTAAGTACCGTATGTGATGACTTTAACCATAAGTTTCTCTATCTTGAAAGTTCTCTATACCTTATTATATATATTATAGCAGTCCCTTTATAGCAGTCCCTTAGCCTGCATATCCTTCAGTGCTGCAACGAGCGTAGTATTGTCTTCCGGACTTAGGTTGCCGAGATGACCTACACGGAATATCTTTTCTGCCATGTCGCCACCATTAGGACATACCCAGATGCCATATTCGTCTTTCAGCTTCAGGAAGATGTCGTAGGCTGAGGCGTTCTGTGGATGCAGAGGAGTAACGGCATTTGACATCGATTGGGAAACGATGGTGAATGGCAGGTCCTTGATCTTGCTTCTGAAATCTTCTGCAAGCATTTTCATGCGCTGGTTCTCGCTCTCCACACCGCCATTGCGCTCTATCTCCTTCAGGCGGGCATGAATCTGCAGTAAGGTTCCTACGGCTGGGGTGAAAGGAGTCTGTCCACGCTCACCATTCTTCAAGGCATCCTTCAGGTCGAAGTACATTGACTTCACCTTGTTTGCCTCTACTCGTTTGATGGCTTCTGTATCGAGAATGATGACAGAAATGCCTGGAGGACACGCCAATGCCTTCTGTGAACCTGTAATCATCACGTTTACGCCCAACTCTTTCATGTTGAATGGGTCCGCGAGGAAAGAACTGATGGAATCTACTGCCAGGAAAATATGGTTGCGATGACAGAAGTCGCTGATCATCTGGATGTCGTAGAGTACGCCGGTAGAAGTCTCATGTAGATTGACGAGGAAGCCGGTGTAGCCTTGTCCCTCGTATGGCTTGAGGTCTTCTGCCGTGAGTGGAGTCCCCATCTCAAGCTTGATTTCTGTATGTGGAATCTCATGAATTTCACAGAGTTGTACGAATCGGTGACCGAAGCTACCTCCATTCACTACCAGTACTTTGTCGGCAGGAGTGAATACATTCATGACCACGGCTTCCATAGAGGCTGTGCCCGAACCTGTGATAAAAACTGTGCGGGCATCGTCTGATGCCTTGGCAAACTGCTTCATCAATTGTTCGTTCTCCTTCATGATGGCGGAGAACTCTGCTGTTCTGAAATAAGGCACCTGCTCAGCGCCGATGGCTCTAACCTCATCGCTTGCCATCACAGGTCCTACTGTAAAATTAAGCATATCTTTATACTTTTTTGATTCTTCCAAATGTCTTGATGCTGGTATATTTACGCCAGAGATTCAGCTTTCTGTTCTTCGGCACACCATGACGGCGGATGTAGTCTTCGGCTCCGTCGAGCATGCGCTGGCATACGTTGCCGTCCAAATATGGATCGTAGTTGTCTACTATCCACTGTCTCTTGGCTATCGCCTCAGGGTCTGTGAGGGCATGGTCGTAGGCGGCAATCAGCTGATCAGGTTCCGTGATGTTCTCCCAGTAGATATCCTTGGATATGGTGCCGAGGGTGATTACTGGGCGAGAGAGCAGCAGGAATTCATAGATGGTAGAAGAGGTATCGCTGATGAGCGTATCTGCCATCAGCTGATATTTGGTTACGTTCTCTCCCTTGTCGATGAAGAGAACATCCTTCTTGGTTGCAGCCCATTCACGGTATTCATCTACCCATTCCTGACGGGTAAGCGGATGGAACTTCATTACTATCAGGGCATTGCGCTCCTTAGCCAGCTTGCCCAGCTCTTCCTTGATGTAAGGAAGCGAAGTGAGTTTTGGCGAGAAGGTTGGGGCATAAAGGATCAAGGTCTCCTTGCCGCTTTCCCTGAGCAGTTTCTCTCGGTCGGCATCATATTTATGCAGGTTTTCCTTGATCCAATCCTGCTTAGGCCATCCCGTTTCCAACACCTCGAAATCTCCATATCTCTTGGCCAGAGCCTCGAAGTGGGAAGTGAAGTAAGGACCTTGGGTGAAATAGGTGTCAAAGTAACGGCGGATAATCCAGTGATCTTTCTTCTCTGCGGCATAGCCGTGGAATACCTGTATCTTGACGCCTGGCAGATAGTAAGGCACAATGTTGCCTGGCACATAGATAGCCTCTGGCTGGAAGTCATAGACTTCTTGAATAGAGTTGGTCCATTTCACCTGGTCGGCATATGGAAAACTGTCTATCTTTGGTTTGTGGATATACCACAATATCTCGTGTGGCAAATGTTGCTTTGTCACATGTTCTTGTATCGGATTAAGTATGTCTATGGCATACTTGTTTTCACAGAAAAGAACTATTCTCATGATTCTTTAGGAATTACTTTACCATTTTTGATTTCATATCGCTTGTCAAACTCCTCCTTGGTTCGCTTCCACCTGTTATGTGTCCATAAATAATAAGGTGGATTCTGGCGGATGGTTTCTTCCAGCATCTGGAAGAAGCGACGGGTAATCTCGTGCTCCGGCAGGGAGTTCGGATTGCGGGTGATGAGTTTGTAGGTTGCCGTGTAGTAGCCGCGCTTAGGGCGGGACATCTCTACATAGAACACGGCATCGTTCATCTTTCTCATGATTCTTTCACCACCCGTAAACACTGGGGTTTCGGGATGGTTGAGGAAAGGAAGCCACAGGTGGATGTTCTCCCACTTGGGTCCCTGGTCGCTGATGTAGCCGAAGAGGCTGCGGATGTTCTTGCGTTTGTAGTCTACGAGATATCGGAGGATGTCCTTCTTAGGGATAGGCACTCCGTTTTCTTCGTGAGAGCGGATGCGCTTGAAGAGTTCATCAAAAGCTTTATTGTACAGTGGATGATAGATGAGGCCCATGATGCGGCTTTTGGGCAGTTCGATGCCTACACATGAGAGCCACTCCCAGTTGCAGTAATGACCGAGGATGGCTGCCACATCCTGACCTTCCTGGAAACATTGTTCCACTTCTTCGCTGTTATATACCTTGAATCGGCGGCGAAGTTCCTTATCGCTGATGCTCAGAAGTTTAACCGCCTCGAAGAAGTAATCGCTGAACCAGCGGTAGAATTTCTTCTCGATGTCAACAATCTCTTCTTCTGATTTCTCAGGGAAGGAGGTGGTGAGATTCTTACGCACAATGCCTCTGCGGTACTTGATGACGTAATACATCATGAAGTACTCGAAGTCGGCAATGCAATAGAGCAGCCTGAAAGGCAGCAGCGATATTGCATAAAAGAATGCATAAACAATCTTAACCATC
>JAJXAL010000177.1:0-4314 GCA_021628325.1 Segatella copri
CTCAACACCATCAAAAGCGCAAGTCCAGTACTTTTCGCCATTGATTTCTTCAGACTCTGTCATCTTTGTACCAGGCCAATCGCCTTTCAATTTCTTAATAGAAGAACCTTTTGACCAAGCATAGATATAAGGAGCATTTTCTGCCTGTACGTAAACCATGATAGTAGCATTAGGGTCCACCTTCTTGAAGGTCAAGCTACCGGTCTTTACTTTACCGTCCTGGGCCTCTGCGCTCCACTCAATAGTCTTGGTGTCGCCAAAGTTCATACCTGCGCCAATGGTAAGGTTCTCACTCACACCAGGAGTCAAGTTCACCTTATCCTGACCTTGTATCTGATACCAACCAGACTTAGCGTCTTCAGAGAGAGTAACTGTCAGGTTAATAGTCTCAGTACGGAATGATCCACCAGCCTGTGAGAATAAAACGCTTGCTGGCTGAATAGGACCCTGCTGGTTCCAAATTGTACCAGCCTCCTCATTACCATCATAGTCTTGACCGTCCAGAGACTTAGCTGTAGTATCGTAGATGAAAGCACCATCCTCACCGATCTTGCCATCCTTCCAGTCCTTTACAAGAACACGGAGCTGACCCTGAGTAGAAGGAGCTTCTACTTCAATAGTAGAACCTGTATATGTCTTACCAGTTACCACGTCGGTATAAGTACCAGCTGGGCAATCTGTGAAGGTAGCACCACCATTGAGGGCTACGAGCGCATAGCAATCCTTAGTAGCACGCTTGAAAGCGATACCATTCTTACCTGTTGCCTTACAACCATCTGTTGTCCACTGACCCTTACGGAGAGCAGGAACAGCCTGACGGATCTTGTTCAAACGGATGAGGTGCTGAGCTACATCGTGATTCAAAGAAGCAGCTACGTTACCTGAAGCCTTATACTCACCGAAGTCTGTTGCTGTTACATCACCTGTGATATAACCACCGAAGTAAGCACGACCAGTGTTAGAAAGAGGGCCGTTAGGACCTGGGTCGATTCTTACACCACGACGGAAACCAACCTCAGAACCATAGTAGATACATGGAATACCACGGAAGGTAAACATGAGAGAGAGGTTCTCAGCCCACTGAGCATCTGTACCACCGAAACGGTTAGTATCGTTTGGACCTGGACTGTAGTCATGGCTGTCAACATATACTACATTATATGTAGCATCATTATAGAGTTCATCTTCTTGAGCGACACGGAATGCATCATTAGCTGTATTGTAGCTATAGTGCATTGGGAAGTCGATGACATTAAAACCACTTGCCTCAGAATAGTCTGGCTCATGCCATGCGCCATTGATCATCTTGGCATTTTCACTCTTCTTGTCACCAAATGTTTCCTTACCGCAGAGTGCCTGAGGACCGATAGGACCAGAACCCTCTGGCAATACCTGACTGTCCCAGAAGCTTTGGCTTCCATCCCACTGATTCATCAAAGACTCATCCGACTTCCATGTATAGAAGTAGCAAGAAAGATTTGCCTGACCTCTGTAGGTTGCCTCGTGACCACGGGTACAAACCTCACCATACATGAAGAAAGGAGCTCTATTCAATCGTTTATTCTCGTACTGCTTACCGAGGGCAGCAAACTGTGGAACGAACTGATGGTTGAAAGTGAGTCGTGAGATGTGACCAGATGTATCGATACGGAAACCGTCCACACCCATCTTGATGAACTGACCATAGCAATCTACGAGATACTTAGCTACCTCGTCGTTCTCTGTATTGAGGTCAACACAGTCACCAGCAATCTGCCCCCACCAACGGGATGGATCATCCCAGCTGAACTGACCATAATGATGCCAGTAGTTGTGAATATCCTGGTTCTGACCATTCATATTCTTCATCATGGTAAGACGACGCTGGTATTGATCTTTTGGAAGGATGGTCAGGTAGTCACTACCCAAAGTTTCTGTAGGGGTCATACAAGCATCGATGTAAGCTTGGTTGCGAAGTTGTGTGTCACGATCGAACAGCTTGCAGAGCTTCTCCTCACCGAAGTTACCGGTGTGGTTGAGCACGATGTCGAGGATAATCTTGATACCCTTGGCATGAGCCTTATCGATGAGTTCCTGGAACATCACGTCACCACTCTTACCATCACTGCTCTGATAGCGGCAGTCAACCTTAGAGAAATCCATGGCATGATAGCCGTGGTAGTCATAACCAGACGCATTCTGAACGACAGGAGTAATCCAGATGGCTGTGAAACCAAGCGCCTTGATATAGTCGAGCTTATCAATGACACCCTGGAAGTCACCTCGCCAGCAAGGGTCTTTTGTTTCAATCTGCGCTGCCTGGTTGTCCCAGCAGAGCACATTGTTTTTAGGATCTCCATCGTAGAAACGGGTGGTGATCATGAAATAGATACTTTCGTCTCGGAAGTCAGTACGATCGCTGGTAAACGTGTCCGTAGCCATCGTCTGCATAGAGACCAACATGAGCATAAGAACCGCCCATAATTTTGCGGCAAGTTTTTTCATAATGAAATTGTTAAGTTTAAAATTGAATAGTTGAATAATTACACCGCAAAATTACGAATTCTTTTTATAAATACTATAAAACAATTCACTTTTCTATTGTTTTTTCTGTGCAATCGTTTTCGCAACAACAAAGAAAAAGAGGCTGAATTTCGCAAAACGGATATTTGCAAAAATCAGCCTCATTCAGAGGATATCATGTACATAAACTGCTAACCGCACGGGGACAAACTCACACTACCCGCTTACAGAGCAGGCGAAGTGCTTGTTTAAGTCCCAAAGTAGCGGTAAGTTTATTTGATAACAAACTTCTTGCCATTGCAGATATACATACCTGGAGCCAGAACGTATTCTGCATCAGAAACCTTGTTTACTTCAGCTACCTTCACACCATTGATAGAGTAAATCTTCAACTTAGCAGGAGCCTTCTTGCTACCTACCTGGTTGATACCTGTTGAGACAGACTCATTGGTCTTACCGTTGCGGTCATAGACTGCACCGTTTACGAAATCGAAATTACCAGTCTGGTTGTTACCATTACCATTATTGTTGAAGATAATCTTAGCAGGAAGTTCAGTCTTATCACCATCATACTTCCACATCCAGATATCCAAACCATTCTTCTTCTCACCAGTCTTGGTACAAGCTACACCAGGCCATTCACCAGCATATTTGTCACCATCAGTCCAAACATAAGCGTGAACATCAGTCCAGTCTGAAGGAGCGAGGAAGTAAGCGAAGATACCTGTTGGAGTAGGAATTACAACCTCTTTCTGCTTGTTGAAGGTAGCAGAACCTGTCTTGGTTTCATTGTCAGCATTAGTTGCACTCCAAGTTACAGTCTTGCTCTCGCCTTCCAGCATATCGTCACCGAGAGTGAAGGTAGTAGCCTTACCAGGAGTAAGAGCTACCTGCTCGCCATCGCCAATCTTATACCAACCGCTCTTGGCATTGTTGCTCAATGTGGCAGTTACGGAGATAGTCTTCTGGAAGTCACCACCGTTAGGACTCAAAGTAACCTTGGCAGTAGCAACTGTATTGACAGGAGCGTCAATCTTCTTGGCACTTCTACTACCATCATACTCCAAGTAGGTATCACCTGTAATACCAGAGATTTCACCAGACTGAGCACCGCTACCATTATTCAATATTACATTGAAGCTCTCAACGTTATCGAAATCATAAGTCCAGTATTTAGCACCATCAATCTCCACAGGACCATCCATTACCTTACCAGGCCATTCACCTGTCAGATTTTTGCCGCCAGTTATCCAAGCGTGGATGTAAGGAGCCTTGTCTGCCTTTACATATACGGTGATAGCTGCGTTAGGATCTACCTTGGTATAAGTAACCTTACCAGTCTTCTCGCCTTCAGAGCTTGTAGCGCTCCAAGTCACAGTCTTGGTCTGATTGAAGTTCATGTCGTCACCGATAGTGAAGGTAGCAGGCTTACCAGGGGTCAAAGCTACCTTGTCCTGTCCCTCAATCTGGTACCAACCAGACAAAGCATCTTCTGAGAGTTCAGCAGTAACTGTTACCGTATTGGTGCGGAAACTTCCACCAGCTGGAGAAAGAGAAACGCTTACTGGCTGAAGAGGAGTCTCGTCAACCCAAGTTGTACCAGCCTCTTCATTACCATCATAGTCCTGACCACTCTTATGCTGAGCAGTAGAAGCATAGATAAAAGCACCATCATCAATGAGCTTGCCACCCTTCCAGTCTTTCACGAGTACGCGAACCTGACCCTGATTACTAGGAGCATCAACGGTGATAGTAGGACCTGTGTAAGTCTTGCCTGTTACCAAGTCTGTATAAGTACCAGCTGGGCAATCT
>JAJXAL010000178.1:0-4220 GCA_021628325.1 Segatella copri
AGGGAGGTAAGCTGCATGCCTTCGAGAGCGTGTTTGACGGTTTTGAGAGCTTCCTGTACGTGCCTAATACGACAGCGAAGAGCGGAGCCAGCATCCACGATTCCATCGACTCGAAGCGCATCATGAGCTTTGTGGTAATCGCCCTGATTCCTGCTTTGCTCTTCGGTATGTATAATGTGGGATACCAGAATTTCAAGGCTGCAGGTACACTGGATGCTGCCAGCTTCATCGAGGTCTTCGGCTTCGGATTCCTGGCTGTCCTTCCTAAGTTGTTGGTTAGCTACATCGTGGGTCTCGGCATCGAGTTTGCCTGGGCTCAGTGGAAGCACGAGGAAATCCAGGAGGGTTACCTCGTCAGCGGTATCATCATCCCATTGATCATTCCTATCTCTACACCGTTGTGGATGCTCGCCCTGGCGTGCGCCTTCGCAGTTATCTTCTGCAAGGAGATCTTCGGTGGTACCGGTATGAACATCTTCAATGTGGCTGTGGGTGCCCGTATGTTCCTCTTCTTCTCATATCCATTGGCTATGAGTGGTGATAAGGTTTGGGTAGCTAAGGACGCTATCTTCGGCCTGGGTAACACCCTGCCTGATGGCTTCACAGCTGCTACTCCTCTCGGTCAGCTGGCTCAGGGCAGCATGCCTTCAGCTAGTCTCTGCGATTCTATCATCGGTTTCATTCCTGGCTGTATCGGTGAGACTTCAGTCATCGCCATCGCCATCGGTGCCATCATCCTTCTCTGGACAGGCATCGCATCTTGGAAGACCATGGGCAGCGTATTCGCAGGCGGCATCGTGATGGCGCTTATCTTCCAGGCTCTCGGCATGACACCTATCGCCTGGTATGAGCACATCGTTCTCGGTGGTTTCTGCTTCGGTGCCGTATTCATGGCTACCGACCCTGTAACCTCTGCCCGTACAGAGAAGGGTAAGTACTTCTACGGATTCTTCATCGGTGCCATCGCCGTTATCGTACGTGTGATGAACCCAGGTTATCCAGAGGGTATGATGCTCGCTATCTTCTTCGGCAACATGTTTGCTCCACTCATCGACTACTGTGTAGTTCAGAGCAACATCTCTCGCCGTGCTAAACGTGCTATTAAATAATGTAGGAGGAATGTAGATATGAAGACAAATTCAAATAGCTATACTATTATCTATTCGGTTATCATCGTGGTAATCGTGGCATTCCTGCTCGCGTTCGTGTCTTCTTCGCTGAAGACAAAACAGGATGCCAACGTGGCTCTTGATACTCAGAAGCAGATTCTAAACTCTCTGAACCTGCGCGACCTTGACAACGCTACTGCGGCTGCCAAATATAAAGAGGTGGTGAAGGACGAGAAGGAGAAGGACGGCATGAAGTATTACGAGTGCGAGATTGATGGTCAGAAGAAGACCGTTTACTCTGTAAAGGGTATGGGTCTCTGGGGCGGCATTTCAGGCTTCATCGCCGTGGATGCCGACAACAACACCATCTATGGCGTATATTTCAACCACGAAGGCGAGACAGCCGGACTGGGTGCTGAAATCAAGGACAACCTGAAGTGGCAGCAGAAGTTCCAGGGCAAGAAGATTCACAAGGATGGAGTAGAGGGCATCGCTCTGGGCGTTGAGAAAGACGCTCCTGCCGGCGACCCTAACAATGTGGATGCCGTTACCGGTGCTACATTGACATCCAATGGTGTGGATGCAATGCTCAAGGAAGGTCTTGCTAAATTCATTAAATAATTAAGCGAAATTATGGCATTATTTAGTAAACAAAATAAGGAGGCATTCATCAAGCCACTGAACGGCGACAACCCTATCCTCGTCCAGGTGCTTGGTATCTGTAGTGCCCTGGCTGTTACTTCCCAGCTGAAGCCAGCCATTGTGATGGGACTTGCCGTTACTATCATCACGGCATTCTCTAACGTGATTATTTCCATCATCCGCAACACCATCCCTCAGCGCATCCGTATCATCGTCCAGCTGGTGGTAGTTGCTGCCCTGGTTACCATCGTGAGCCAGGTGCTGAAGGCTTTTGCCTACGACGTGAGCGTGCAGCTCTCAGTGTATGTGGGTCTTATCATCACCAACTGTATCCTGATGGGTCGTTTGGAGGCGTTCGCCATGATGAACAAGCCTTGGCCATCATTCCTCGATGGTGTAGGTAATGGTTTGGGTTACGCCCTCATCCTCGTGATTATGGGTGCTGTTCGTGAGTTCCTGGGCCGCGGCTCATTGCTCGGTTTCCAGCTGATACCAGAGGGAGCTTACGACTTTGGATATGTTAACAACGGTATGATGACCATGCCAGCCATGGCATTGATTCTCGTTGGATGTGTAATCTGGGTACATCGTGCCTATATTTATAAGGAGGAGAAGTAAGATGGAGCACGCAATAAGTTTGTTTTTCCGTTCGATTTTCGTCGATAACATGATCTTCGCCTACTTCCTGGGTATGTGTTCATACTTGGCAGTATCCAAGAACGTGAAGACCTCTTTGGGCTTGGGCTTAGCTGTAACCTTCGTGTTGCTCATCACCGTGCCTGTAGATTACCTGTTGCAGACCAAGGTGCTTAGCGCCGATGGAATCCTGGGTGTTGACCTCACATACCTGAGCTTCATCCTCTTCATCGCCGTCATCGCCGGTATCGTGCAGCTGGTCGAGATGATTGTAGAGAAGTTCTCACCATCGCTCTATGCAGCGCTGGGTATCTTCCTGCCATTGATTGCCGTAAACTGTGCCATCATGGGTGCATCGCTCTTCATGCAGCAGCGCATCCTGATGGATCCTGCCAATACTCAGGCTATCACCTCAGTATGGGATAGCATCGTTTATGCCGTAGGTTCCGGTCTGGGTTGGACTCTCGCCATCGTGCTGATGGGAGCCATCCGCGAGAAGATGCAGTATTGCGACGTGCCAAAGCCATTGCAGGGACTCGGCATCACATTTATCACAGTAGGCCTCATGGCAATGGCTATGCTTTGCTTCTCAGGCTTGAAAATCTAAAATAGGAGGACTATAGATATGGGTAATACATCATTTATATTGGCTAGTATCGGAGTTTTCCTCGTGGTGATTCTCCTGCTGGTTATCATCCTGCTCGTGGCTAAGAAGTATCTGAGCCCTAGCGGAAATGTAAATATCGAAATCAATGGCGACAAGACCATCAACGTGCCTCAGGGCAGCAGTTTGATGACTACGCTGAATGAGAACGGCATCTTCCTGCCTTCTGCCTGCGGCGGTAAGGCAAGCTGCGGCCAGTGTAAGGTTCAGGTGCTCGAAGGCGGCGGCGAGATTCTCGATTCTGAGAAGCCTCACTTCACCCGCAAGCAGATTAAGGACCACTGGCGTCTGGGATGCCAGTGCAAGGTGAAGGGCGACCTGAAGATCAAGGTGCCTGAGAGCGTGATGGGCGTGAAAGAGTGGGAGTGCGAGGTTATCTCCAACAAGAACGTTTCATCATTCATCAAGGAGTTCAAGGTGGCATTGCCTCCAGGCGAGCACATGGACTTCGTTCCGGGTTCTTACGCTCAGATCAAGATTCCTGCATACGACTGCATCGATTACGACAAGGATTTCGACAAGGATCTCATTGGCGAGGAGTACATCGGAGCATGGAAGAAGTTCAACATCTTCTCTCTCAAGGCTCACAATCCAGAGCCTACCGTTCGTGCTTACTCTATGGCGAACTATCCTGACGAGGGTGACATCATCACTCTGACCGTACGTATCGCCACAACTCCATTCTTGCCACGTCCACAGGTAGGTTTCCAGAACGTACCAACAGGTATTGCTTCTTCTTACATCTTCTCATTGAAGCCAGGCGACAAGGTAATGATGAGTGGTCCTTACGGCGACTTCCATCCTAACTTCACTTCTGGCAAGGAGATGATCTGGATTGGTGGTGGTGCCGGTATGGCTCCATTGCGTGCTCAGATCATGCACATGACCAAGACTTTGCACACTACCGACCGTGAGCTGCACTTCTTCTACGGAGCTCGTGCTTTGGGTGAGGCATTTTTCCTGGAGGACTTCTGGGAGCTTGAGAAGGAATTCCCTAACTTCCACTTCCATCTTTCATTGGACCGCAAGGACCCAGTGGCAGATGCTCAGGGCGTGAAGTACTACGAGGGATTTGCTGTTAACTGCATCCGTGATACCTACTTGAAGGATCATGAGGCACCAGAGGATTGCGAGTACTATCTCTGCGGACCTCCAATGCTGATCAAGAC
>JAJXAL010000041.1:0-33321 GCA_021628325.1 Segatella copri
AATCTATCAAATATAGCCAATATCGGACTCTATTCTGTCTCAGGACACACTCATTTTTCTGCAAATATACGCCTTTTATATGAAACAGCCAAACATTTTCAACTTTTCTTAATTACCGCAGCCATATAGTGATTAGAGCACTCAAATGATACCACCATGTTAGCGTGGTTACAGGTATCGCTGTTATTCGCTTCGTAAGCCAGTGGATTACGGGGCGTAAGTCTCTGACTTTTGCAGCGTAAGCAACTGACTTTTGCATCGTAAGTCTTTGATTTCCGTCTCGGAAACAACCGACTTCTGGGTGACAGGGTGACACTGGTGACAGGGAATTCTGAAGATTTACTCTCGCGCGGGCAGGCAGGAACTTTCGGCCTGATTTTTCCTGCCTGCCCGCGTGCGAGGCGAAATGTTGAAAAACTAGTGTCATCGTGTCACCCTGTCACCATGAACACTGAGCTGAGAATGCTCTGTATAGCTCTCTTGCTATGGGCATAATCTCTCCTGTCTCCGCCTCCGTTGGCTTTCGGAAGTAGAGATCCGTACATTACTGTTTTTGTCGAGGCGTCTCTAAAGTAGGTAATAAGGTTCTAATCTGTGTCACACGGTGCAAAGATACAAAAAATAAAATAAATGAGAGTTCCCACTAGTGGGAACTCGTAAACGATAATTACTGTTTTTTAGAATCTTTTAAACGATAAAGACTAAAAAATATATCCTATTCTCGCAAGTTGCAGCAGAATTTGGAGTTGGAAGACACCTAATCTAACTGTTGGGAAGAATCATACCCAACATAGCATATTGACTAGATATTGATGGTAACCATTTTTAGAGAGAGCATATCGAATCAGAACTATGATGAACATCCTGTTTGGCAAAATATTTTAGACATCGAACGCTGTGAAAGGGAAAAAGACGGTTTCGTGACAGTTTTTCCATTTCACAGCTTTTTATTTGGCATTATTTATATAAAAATCTGTTTTCTCGTACAAACAGAAAAGACTCTGCAAAGGGTTTTTAAAACTTTTTTTTAAGTTAATGGTAATTTTGTTGCCATTTTATTTTTTTATTTCAATTTTTTTTAGTACCTTTGCAAACGTTATCCTGAATACAATCTTTTTACCTTAAAGAAAACTAATACCTATTGAATGTAGAGCAGTTGTCTGAGAAGATAGCTGCTCTTGTCTTTTTTATACCTCCACATATAATAAATACCGCAAAACATCCGTTTTTATTTATAGAAACAAGTCTTATCACTTGTATAAATCATCACAGAAGAAACAATGGAAACAGAAGTTAAGAAGATACCTTATCTCGATCTGAAGGCTATCAATGAGCCTTACGAGAAGGAGATAAAGGATGCTATCAACAAGGTGGTCAACAGCGGATGGTATCTGCAAGGCGAAGCCGTAAAGAAGTTTGAGAAATCGTATGCACAGTTTATCGGTACAGAATACTGCATCAGCTGCGCTAATGGGACGGATGCGCTCAAACTGATGATGATGGGCGAACTGGCTATCGGAAAGTTACAGAAAGGTGATGAAGTGATTGTGCCTGCCAACACTTATTTCGCTACCGTACTTGCCATCAGCAGCGTAGGACTGACACCTGTATTGGTGGATGCCAATATCGATACATTACAGATAGATGACCAACTGATAGAAGCCCGAATCACACCGAAGACCAAAGCCATCATGATTGTTCATCTCTATGGCAAACTGGCATGGACTCCGAAGATTGCTGAAATCTGCAAGAAGCATCATTTCTTGCTTTTCGAAGACAATGCGCAGGGATTCGGATGCTCCACTACTCTATCTGATTCTTCTGAAAAACCATCGAAAAGAAGATATACCGGAAATCTTTCGGATGCTGCCGCCCACAGTTTTTATCCTAGCAAGAATCTGGGAGCATTGGGAGATGCGGGAGCTGTAACTACCAATAACAGGGAATTGGCGGAAGCCATCATGTCACTACACGAATATGGAAAGATAGAAGACGGCATCTTCAGATACCAGGGCGTCAACTCGCGCATGGATGAGATTCAGGCTGCTGTACTGAATGTGAAACTGCAATATCCTGAGAACGAACAGAAAGCGAGATACAGACAGGTACAGCTATATCTGGAGCATCTGGATGACAGCATCAAGGACAGATGCATCGCTGCGAAACTCATCTCTCCTGCTCATGAAAATGTTTTCCACGTCTTCCCTTTCCTTACCCCGAAGCGAGACCAACTGAAAGCTTTCCTGGCTGAGAATGGGGTCGGCACAAAGATTCATTACTTCCGCCCACCCTATCTGCAGCCATGCTATCCGGAAATGAATCATCTGGAATTTCCGGTAGCCAAGAGAATAGCTGACGAAGAACTGAGTCTGCCTTGCAACTCATCGCTCAACGATGAAGATATCATCAGAGTAAGCAAACTCATCAACCAGTTCTTGGTTTAAAGGTACTGCACTTTGGCACCGATAGAGAGGCCGAAGACATCCCAGAAACCGGCATTGCCGTTACGGTAGAAACGCATAAAATAGATATCCGTTGTACCCAACTCATAGAAAAACGTGATACTCTTGATACGCTTACGTTTATTGTGCGGAATATCATACTTAAAACGTTCACCCAAGGCGATATTAGGACGGACTCTGGTAGAGAACGGATAGTAGCCGCTTTCATACTTGGTAGGCTGCTTAGTCCAGAAATCATGTCCGAACACCGTATTGAAATACAGACTGCACTCCAGCGGTTCAAACCACCAGCCCTTACCGATATTACGACGCCAAGGAATGAAATTTTCCTTGAGCGTCATGGTTAACTTCTCATCGTCAGAACTGAACTTCGGGATGTAGCCAAACAAGAGCTGCGTTTCCCACTGGCGGCGCTTACCATATTCCCATCCGATACCCAGCGAAATGATACCCATATTGCCACAGGTCTGAATGATACCACTAGTAGGTATCAGCAAATTCCAATGCTTACGGTAGCGCATAATGCGGCGGTCATATCGGGTCAGTTTGCCATCCGCCAACACCAGCGTATCATGAACGATACTATCCGTCAGTTCCAACTCCTCACTTTTCCCGGTAACCTCATCGGCAGCATGAACCTGTACAGAACCTGCAGCTAGCAAAGCTCCCAGAATGAATATATGCTTAAAACTCAATAATTTCATAACGATAACCTTTAGGAGTAATGGTGAATATATAGTACTGATGCTTAGCGGCATTAGCCACCTGATAATAGATGATGCCATCGCCATAAATGTCATTTTGCTCGGTATGATGACCATGACCGTAAAGACAGCACATCAAACCCGGGAACTGATGCGTATAAAAATTGAAGACCTTAGCCACATTATTATTAAACTGCTCTGAATAAGGGGCAGCATGCATACAGACAATGGTACGCGAAAAGTCATCTGCATCTGCCTTAACCTGCTCTTCCATGAAATCGAAATTAGGTACAGGGCGGGAATAGTCGAACTCTATGGCATTGGTATTGAGGCAGACAAACTTTACCTTACCGGCGATGAAACTGAAATCGGGATTACCAAAGATTTTCTCATAAGCCTGGTTACCTGTTCCCAAACAGTCATGATTACCCAGCAGAGCCACGAAAGGTATCTTCAACTTCTGAAGATGGTCACGGGTCCACTGAAACTCACGGGTAGCACCAAAGTCGGTAAGGTCTCCACAATGAATCACGAAATCGAGGGAATCACTGCGGCGATTGATATCATTAACCTCACTCTTCAAATCATCCAACCACTGGTGCGAATCGCTGATCATAGCAAAACGGATTGTATCTTTCGACTTTACTGCAGCCTCAATCTTCTGAATATTGGTAACATTCAGATTTCTATCGCCGTCGATTTGCACATCATACGGATGAACATCGAAGACGGTATCGCAGGATGCCACCATACAGAGACAACAGGCAGCCAGGATATAGGGAATAATTTTATGCATTCTTGTCTTATTATCTTTAAAAACTCTTTTTTATAACTCTTAAATACTACTTTTTCTTCTTTTTCAACCTTGCATAGAAACCTTGCAACCTGCCAGGCTGACAACCGGCATCGAGCAGTTTCTTCAAATCACGATAAGCTTCGTCCTTTCTTCCAAGCTGAATCAGAATGTCTACATGATTGAAAACAAAATCCTCATTACCGGCATCCAACTCCATCGCCTTGGCGTAATCAAACTCTGCCAGCTCAAGCATCCCCCTCTCCTTCTCCATGCCACCTCTTGCAGCATAAGCCATCGCACTGTCAGGGTATTGCTCTATCAGGCTATTGATGCCGTCGTAAGCCTCAGTATAATGCTTATCTTTCTCATTGAGCAAAGCCAGACCGAGTTGCGCCTGGAAGTTGCCAGGAACAAGTACCAGAAGATTCTGATAATCTAGACGCGCAAAGTTATAACGGAGCAACTTCTCATTGACAAAGGCACGATAGAACAAACCGGCGATATTGGTATTATTCAGAAAGAGTACCTTATCAAGATCATCCTTGGCATATTGCCACTGCTCCAGCTGGATATTCCAAGCAGCCTTTTTCAGTCGCAGATCGATACTGTCGGGATGATATGCAAGCATTTCTGTAGCCTTGGAGAGTGAATCGCGCAAGGCTTTATTCTGAACAGCACGTTCCTTGTCGGCATCTACGTTCTGCGCAGATACAGATAAAGAAACCATCGATGCCAATAATAATGTATAAAAACTTTTCATGGTGCAAAGTTAAGAAGACTTTTGCAAACTGCCAAATAAAAAACTATAAAACTTATTTGAGTTTACAAAAAGAACTAAATTTCAGAAAGACAGGACAATCAACAAGAAAGCCTTAAGAGAAAGAAACACTCCTCTTAAGGCTTTTATCTATAAAGCATCTGGATAGAAAATTCACCCAGCGCCGAAAAATCCATTTACAGATTAAGCATTCTTAATCCAGTTAACGATCCATGCGCCAACCTCAGTTGTGCCATAGTGAGCACCACCCTCAACCTGAATTTCAGGTGTGCGGACATTGGCATCGAGAGAAGCATCTACTGCCTTGCGGATCAAGGCGCCCTCCTCGCTCAAACCGAAGTGCTCCAACAACATGGCTGCAGAAAGAATCTGAGCTACTGGGTTAGCCAGGTTCTTGCCAGCTGCCTGTGGCCATGAACCATGAACAGGCTCGAACAATGGTGTGTGCTCACCGAGAGAGCTGGATGGCTGCAAGCCCATAGAACCGGTGATGCAAGAAGTCTCATCGGTCAGGATATCGCCGAAGGTATTCTCTGTAACGATGACATCGAAGAATGTAGGCTCAGTCAATACGCGCATAGAAGCGTTGTCGATGAACATATAATCGGTGTTTACCTCAGGATACTGTGGCTCCATCTCCTTGGCAATCTGACGCCAGAGACGAGAAGATGCCAATACGTTTGCCTTATCTACTACTGTCAAGTGCTTGTTACGCTTCATGGCAAACTCGAAAGCTACCTTCAGGATGCGCTCAATCTCAGGACGGGTATAGATATCTGTATCGTATGCCTTATCGTTATCCTGATACTTCTCACCGAAGTACATACCGCCAGTTAACTCGCGGATAACTACGAAGTCAGCACCCTTCAGGAGTTCATCCTTCAATGGTGACTTGTGGAGCAGGCAATCGAATGTAGCCACTGGGCGAACATTGGCGAAGAGTCCCAACTTCTTACGCATAGCGAGCAAGCCCTGCTCAGGACGAACCTTGGCTGTAGGGTTGTTGTCGAAACGTGGGTCACCAACGGCTGCGAAGAGTACAGCATCAGCATCCATACAAGTCTTGAAGGTCTCCTCTGGGAATGGATCACCTACCTCGTCGATAGCGTGAGCGCCGCAGATAGCCTCGTTGTAAGTAAACTCGTGGTTGAACTTCTCTGCAATGGCCTGCATAACTGCTACGCCCTGCTTCATAATCTCTGGTCCGATACCATCACCGGCGAGAACTGCAATGTTTAATTTCATCTTATTTGATTTTTTAATTGTTTTATTGTTTATAACCTTCGGAGATATTTTCGTAACCTTCGGAGATATTTTCGTAACCTTCGGAGATATTATTCCATATCCAGATTTCGAGGCGATACAGCCTGTTCGTCGCTCTTATCTGCCTCATACATATTAATCATTTTCAGCGTTGCCTTGATAGCTGCTTCTGTCTGGTCGGCATCCAAGCCTCGGGTGCGCCAGATACGGTCACCTTCACGCCAGGTAATGACAGTCTGAACGAGGGCATCGGTACGGCCACCAGGTGGGATGGTTACCTGATAGTTGTCGAGCTTAGGGAAGGTCTTGCCGAGCTTCACCTTGTAGATGTTGCGGAGGGCTTTCACGAAAGCATCATACTGACCATCACCGGAGCTCTGGTCTTCATACTCCTTGCCATCGATTTCTACCTTTACACTGGCTATAGGCTTCAAACCGTACGAGGTTGATACCATGTAGCTGACCAGTTTCACCTTATCCTCTGGAGCTCCATGCTTCAATACATCACTCACGATGTATGGCAGGTCGTCCTGGGTTACCAGTTCCTTGCGGTCGCCGAGTTCTGTGATTCGCTTGGTCACCGCCTTGGTCTGCTCAGGCGTCAGTTCCAATCCCAGTTCATTGAGGTTCTGCACGATATTCGCCTTACCAGAGTTCTTACCCAACGCATACTCACGATGTCTGCCGAAACGCTCAGGTACCAGGTCGTTGCAATAAAGCTTGTCCTTGTTGTCACCATCGGCATGCACACCAGCTACCTGGGTAAAGACATTGTCTCCTACTACCGGAGTATTCGGAGCCACGGCAATGCCACTATATCCTTCAACCAATCGGGAAATATCGTTCAGACGGTCTTCCTTAATATTGGTCTTTGCCTCGAACATGTCTTTCAGAATCACCTGAACACTTGCCAATGGTGCATTGCCACAACGCTCACCCAGACCATTCACGGTAACGTGAAGACCCTTGGCGCCGCTCAATACGGCAGCCAGCGAGTTGCTCACAGCCAGATCGTAGTCGTTGTGGGCATGGAAGTCGAAGTGAGAATTCGGATACCGGCGCACCATCTGGCGCATATACTCCACACACTGCAATGGGTTCAGGATACCCAACGTATCAGGAAGAAGGAAGCGCTTGATAGGCAGTTTTACCAACTCATCCATCATCATGAAGAGATAGTCACGACTGTCACGCATACCGCTCGACCAGTCCTCCAAGTAGAGATTCACGGTGAATCCCTTGCTCAAAGCATAGTCGATGGTCTGCTTGATATGAGCGAGATGCTCCTCAGGCGACATCTTGAGTTGCTGGGTGCAGTGCTTGTAGCTACCCTTAGCCAAGAGGTTGATGACATGACCGCCGCATTCAGCAATCCAATCCACACTCTTGTTGTTATCCACGAATCCCAATACCTCAACGGAATCCAGTTTACCTATAGTCTTAGCATAACGGCAAATTCGAGCGACAGCATCCTTTTCACCTTCTGACACACGCGCTGAAGCCACCTCAATGCGATCTACATTGATGTCGTGCAACAGCATTCTTGCTATCATCAACTTCTCGTGAGGAAGGAAACTGACACCATTGGTCTGCTCGCCGTCGCGCAGCGTGCAGTCCATGATCTCAATCTCCTTGATGCGGGAATTATCTCTCTTTGCGTTAACGTTCATCTTTATTATTAATGTTAAGTGTTAAATGTTAAGTGTTAAATTAGGCATACGCCCTATCAACCTGCTTATTACCCTGCAAGTCAACATTCAACACTCAACATTCAACATTACTTATTTATTCTTCTTTTCCCAAGCCTCAACCTTGTCGCGGTTCTGAACGAGGAAGTCTACATCGTCCAAACCGTTCTCAAGGCAGTGCTTCTTGTAGCCGTTGATTTCGAAGTGCTCGCTCTTGCCGGTAGCAAGATTGGTCACGGTCTGGTTAGGAAGATCAACCTTTACCTCAGTCTTGTGATCCTTGTCGATGCTCTCGAAAAGTTCCTTCAGGAATTCCTCGCTTACCACTACAGGCAATACGAGGTTGTTCAACTCGTTGTTCTTGTGGATATCAGCGAAGAAAGAGCTGATAACAACACGGAAACCTGCACCTGCGATAGCCCAGGCAGCGTGCTCTCGTGAAGAACCTGAACCGAAGTTCTTACCAGCTACGAGGATGACACCACTGTAAGAAGGGTCGTTCATCACGAAGTCTGGCTTTGGAGTTCCGTCGGCATTGTAGCGCCAATCGCGGAAGAGGTTGTCGCCCATGCCCTCTTTATCGATGGCCTTGAGGAAACGGGCTGGGATGATCTGGTCTGTATCTACATTCTCCAAAGGAAGAGGAATGCAGCTTGATGTAATTACATTGAATTTCTGTTTCATTTCAATTTTTCATTTAACATTGAACACTTAACATTACATAAACTCTCTTGGGTCGGTAATCTTACCTGTAATAGCGGCAGCTGCTGCTACGTATGGACTGGCAAGGATGGTGCGGGAACCTGGTCCCTGACGACCCTCGAAGTTACGGTTGGATGTACTTACAGAGTACTTGCCTGCAGGAATCTTATCATCGTTCATTGCCAGGCAGGCAGAGCATCCTGGCTGACGGATTTCGAAGCCGGCAGCCTCAACAATCTTATCAATTCCCTCTTCACGTATTTGTTTATCAACCAACCATGAACCTGGTACAAGCCAAGCAGTTACGCCGTCTGCCTTCTTCTTTCCTTTAACCAATGAAGCAAAGGCACGGAAGTCTTCGATACGACCGTTGGTACATGCGCCGAGGAATACATAATCGATAGGATGACCCTCGAGTTTCTCGCCTGGCTGGAAGCCCATGTAGTTGAGGCTCTTCTTGAAACCAGCCTGCTCTTCCTCAGGAATCTCATCGAGAGTTGGGATATTCTCGGTAATGCCGATACCCATACCTGGGTTGGTACCATAGGTGATACGTGGTTCGATATCCTTTGCCTCGAAAGTCAACTCCTTGTCGAAGACAGCATCATCGCCACTCTTCAAGGTCTTCCAGTAAGCCACAGCCTTGTCCCACTCTTCACCCTTAGGTGCATATTCACGACCCTTGATGTACTCGAATGTTGTCTCATCAGGAGCTACGAAACCACCACGGGCACCCATCTCGATAGAGAGGTTGCAGAGGGTGAGACGACCTTCCATAGACATATCCTTCACTACATCGCCACTGTACTCAACGAAGTAACCGGTAGCACCCGAAGTAGTGAGCTGGCTCATCAGATAGAGAGCAACGTCCTTGGCAGTAACGCCCTTGCTGAGCTTACCGTTGATGCTGATGCGCATAGACTTTGGCTTGCTCTGGAGAATACATTGTGAAGCCATCACCATCTCGACCTCAGAAGTACCGATACCGAAAGCTACAGCACCCATTGCACCATGGGTAGAAGTATGAGAGTCACCGCAAACGATGGTCATACCAGGAAGAGAAAGACCCTTCTCAGGACCTACTACGTGGATGATACCATTATCCTTTGTGTTCATGGCAAAGTGAGTTACACCGAAATCAGCGGTATTCTTTGCCAAGGTATCTACCTGCTTCTTTGAGATAGGATCCTCGATAGGCTTGTCCTGATCGTGGGTTGGTGTATTGTGGTCAGGCATACAGAAAATCTGGTCTGGACGGAACATCTTGAGTCCGCGTGCTCGCATACCAGCGAATGCCTGAGGTGATGTTACTTCGTGACAGTAGAGACGGTCGATGTAAAGCTGTGTAGGACCGTCCGGAACAATCTGGACAACGTGCTTGTCCCAAATCTTGTCGAATAATGTATTCATAATATCTCTTGTTATATATATGTTTATCTAATCTTAAACTTGTTAATACAATCAATGTAAGCCTCAACAGAAGCCGTAACGATGTCGGTATCTGCACCGAAGCCATAATAAACATGACCATCGTATTCCACCTGCATGTGAACCTTGCCCACATCATCAGAGCCCTTATCGATAGCCTGGATGGTGAACTCTTTGAGGTTCATCTCCTTGGTGATGACCTTCTTGAGAGCATTGATAGCAGCATCTACCGGACCGTTACCAGATGATGCAGCCTCAAACTTCTGACCTGCAATATCAAGACCGATACTTGCCACGCTCTTCACGCCCTTACCTGTAGTAACCTGCAACCAGTCGAGCTGAACACCATGCTTATCAGCAGAATCAGCACCGGCAAGCATCAAAACATCCTCATCAGTAACTTCCTTCTTCTTATCAGCCAGTTGGAGGAACTTCTTGTAAATCTTGTCGAGCTTCTCCTCATCATTAATCTCTACACCATTGACATGGAGACGGTACTTCAATGCAGCACGACCAGAACGGGCTGTCAATACGATAGCATTGTCATCCAATCCCACATCCTTAGGATCAATGATTTCGTAAGTCTGAACATTCTTCAAGACACCATCCTGATGGATACCGGAAGAATGAGCAAATGCATTGCGACCCACGATAGCCTTGTTTGGCTGAACAGGCATATTCATCAGGCTGCTCACCATGCGTGAGGTAGGAATAATCTTGGTGGTATTGATGTTGGTATCAATATTGATATGCTTGTGACACTTCAGAATCATAGCAATCTCTTCGAGCGAAGTATTACCTGCACGCTCACCGATACCATTGATGGTAACCTCAACCTGGCGTGCACCATTCAAAACACCCTGCAGGGTATTGGCAGTAGCCATACCGAGGTCGTTATGACAGTGGGTAGAAAGGCGTGCCTTGTCAATGCCATCAACATGCTCCATGAGATACTTGATTTTGTCACCATATTCATCAGGCAGACAATAACCTGTAGTATCAGGAATGTTCACTACAGTAGCACCCGCCTTGACAACAGCCTCTACGACACGAGCCAGATACTCATTATCGGTACGGCCTGCATCCTCAGCATAGAACTCTACGTCCTCAACATACTTTTTAGCATACTTGACAGCAGCTACAGCACGTTCGATGATTTCCTCGCGGGTAGAATTGAACTTATACTTGATATGACTGTCGCTGGTACCGATACCGGTATGGATTCTCTTATGCTTGGCATACTGCAAAGCCTCAGCAGCACAATCAATATCTTTTTCTACGGCACGGGTAAGTGCACAAATAGTAGGCCAGGTTACAGCCTTAGAGATTTCTACCACTGAATTGAAGTCGCCCGGACTTGATATAGGAAATCCAGCCTCAATTACATCCACGCCCAACTGCTCCAGTTGCTTTGCCACCTGAATCTTCTCAACTGTGTTCAACTGACATCCCGGAACCTGTTCGCCATCGCGGAGGGTCGTGTCGAAAATGTATAATCTGTCACTCATATCTTTAAAATTTTAAATTTACACCTTATTATATATAAGAGCTACACATTCAGAACGCACTACATTTATATAGCAATCCGTGCAGAAGCATCAGATAAAGTAAAAAGCCTTCCCCCACTCCATAGACGGAAGTGTAGAAAGGCTTTTAATATCTTAAGCGATGAACTATACGCACACCTTATCACTTCCGCCCACAAACTGCAGTCGAAGTCGAATAATAATGCTTGTAATGTTCAACAATGTTGTTCTCATATCTATCTCATTATGTTATATTCTTAAATTCGCATGCAAAGGTAACACTTTTATTTGATACTAGCAAACAATTTATAACTTTTTTAATAGAAATGATAACAAATTCCTATAATCTTATGGATTTTTTACCCAAAAACGTTAATCTTGTGCAAGAATTTGGCGAAAAAGCCAGTTTTTGAGTGAAAAAATTGACAAACTCTAACCTTAGAAAGGCAGATTCTCTGCAGGCGGCGGTGGTAGCGGACTACCATCCTGCCCTCCGCCATTCATCCTAGAGCCTACAATCTCACCACCTTCTTCGACAGGTGCTGCTGCAGCATCCTGCGGATCCTGGAATCGGGTAAATTCTCCACGGAAGTTCAGGAGAACATCTCCAACAGAGCCCTTACGGTGCTTGGCAATGATAATCTGTGCCATACCATGAAGGTCATTACCCTTTTCATCCTGATAGATGTGATAATATTCCGGGCGGTGAACGAAAAGCACCATATCGGCATCCTGCTCGATGGCACCGGATTCACGGAGGTCACTCAACTGAGGTCGCTTTCCTTCCAAACCCTCACGGTTCTCTACATTACGGGAGAGCTGCGAAAGAGCAAGCACAGGAATGTTCAGCTCTTTGGCAATACCTTTGAGCGAACGGGAGATGGTAGATACCTCCTCCTGACGGCTACCAAACTTCATACCATTGGCATTCATCAACTGGAGATAGTCGATCATCAACAGTTTAACACCCTTTTCCCTTACCAGTCGGCGCGCCTTGGTACGGAGTTCGAAAACAGAAAGACCAGGCGTATCATCAATATAAATAGGTGCACCTGTCAGTTTTCTCAGTTTTTTATCCAACCGTTCCCATTCTGGCTGTTCCAATTGTCCGTTCAGTATTTTTTTACCCGAAATCTCGCAAACATTCGAGATGAGTCGGTTCACCAACTGAACGTTATTCATTTCCAGAGAGAAGAATCCGATAGGCACATCATAATCTACCGCCACATTCTTGGCAATACTCAATGCAAAGGAAGTCTTACCCATGGCAGGACGACCGGCGATAATCACAAGGTCGGACGGTTGCCAACCTGATGTTATATCATCCAACCCACGATAACCCGTAGGAATACCGGTAAGACCACCCGAGTTCTGAGCAGCGCGCTGCAAGATGGCAACGGCCTCCTTTACAACCGGATCAATCTGTGTATAATCCTGCTTCATATTGTTCTGCGAAAGCTGGAAGAGTTCACCTTCAGCTTTCTGCATCAGTTCATCCACATCCACACCTTCTTCATACGCCATCGTCTCGATGTCGCCGGCATAATGAATCAGCTGGCGCTGCATATATTTCTGCGCCAGGATACGGGCATGCGACTCTACATGGGCAGCCGAAGCCATGCCTGCAGAAATATCCATGAGATATTGTGCTCCTCCCACCTTATCCAGTTCGCCAGTCTTGGCTAACTGATCGGCAAGAGTCATGATATCCACAGGCCGTTCCTCCATGTTCATCACCTGGATAGCCTGATATATTCTCTTATGACGCGGGTCATAAAAAGTATCCGGCTTGAGCAACTCCGACACCACAGAAAAGGCATCAGAATCTATCATCAAGGCACCCAGTACCGCCTGCTCCACATTCACAGCCTGCGGCTGCAAATGGGCGTAGGTTGGATCTATCTGTACCTTATTCTTATTTTTATTATTCTCCGCCATCTTTATTGTTTTTTCCTTTCCTCGAAAACTTTTTTTGTTATAAATTCCAATTCTATAGGCGCAATACCACGATTATCGAGCCAATCTCCCATCTCGAGCAGGCCGAGTGCATCTATATCTTCCTTAGGGGAAAAAGCTGCATGACCAGATGCTTCATTCAAAAATCTGATAGCTGCAGTTCCTCCCTTTTTCACGAGAACGCAGAGTCCATAATAGAAAAATTTCATAGACTCCCATCTGTGGTCTTGTGGCTTGGAAACTTTGCTCACCATCGCAGATAACATTTTCATGAACATGCGTTCCTTTTCATCCTTATCCATATCTGTCATGTCAGAATTCAATATATCCCTGATTTCATTATCATCACTATTTTGCAGATAAGGTTCTATTAGAGCCATTGCGTGGTCAATGTTTTTATCGCCTTCCGATTCTGAAAAGAGCAAAGAGAAAGCCAGTCTGCATTCAACCTGTTCTTCCTTAGGATACTGTTCATCCATCTGGAAAGCCCATTCCAAAGCCTCTTTATAATGATGGAGTTTCAATAAGAGATCGGTCTTTTTCAGCTTGAGCTTAAACTGCTTACTCTCATCTGATTCTTCTTTAATCAAGCAATTCAATGTTATTAAAGCCGCCGGGTCTTTTATCTCCTCTTCTATTTCTAATTTCAACTCCGTGGCAGCCTTATAAGTTGGGCTTGTATTCTTAATCACATAGAGATGTTCAAGCGCTTCATCATATTTTTCCTCCGATTTGTATGCCAATGCAAGCATCATATGCTCTTCGTCGGTATATTTTTCCAGATTACGCAAAATCTTGCTAACAAAGGCATAGTCACCTCTTTTAGCAGAGAAACGGGCCAGCGACAGGCGATACTTGTCATATTCCGGTTTAGCAAACAGTCCCGTAGTAAAGAAAGGAATTTCCTTCTGCACTTCGAAAGGATTATCAAATGCCTTCCTCATTGGAGAGAGAGTATAGAATCGGTAGAGGTCCTGCACATAGCGATGACGAACCCTAACTGCACGTTTCTTCTTTTCCTCTTCTGAGAGATTCTCTTCATGTTCCATTACCGAATCAAGCAGTGTGACATTTTCAGAATCCTTTGCTTCTGTAGAATCAGTCTCATCCTCTACTGGCTCTTCGGTATTCTGCTCTTTTTCCACCTCATCTTCTTCGTCATAAAAAACAGGACCAGACACCATATTTTCCGGGGTAACATCCAATGATTCAATAAATTCCTTAGATGTATTATTCAATGAAAGAATGATGCTATACAGATCGGTATCACACATAGAGGCGCCTCTCAAGAGATTGTTGATGAAATTGCGATGCTGTTTCATCGTAGCCCGAACATTCTTGAGCGTAGAATTACGGACATAGAAAGGAACAAACCAATTATAGAGTGAATGGAAATGACCGAAGCTCTTCTGGTTGGCAAACTGATGATAATAGACATCAACTCCTATATCTTCTGAATTCAACATATAGTCGAAGGCTCCCTTAAGGGCATCATCAGGATTCTCCCCATCTGCTGAGAAGCAATTAAGTCCCAATTCACCCGTTTGGTCTATCTTTTCGGCCAAATCCTGAGTAAAAGAAGTGAACATGGTCTTCACCACGGAATGCATCATCTCCTTGCTATCCTTTTTACTTGTAAGACATAGACGCATCTGGCGTTGGAGATCAACACAGGCTGCCAAAAATTCATCATCCATGATCAAGCCAGCAGCAGAATCCCAATATTTCTGTTTTTCACCCGAATTGGTTATTGCACAGAAAACGAAACCCACCAAAGCTCGCTGGCGAACACTGCAAGTACTGTCGTCAGACTTGATTAAGCGCATCAAGACTGCAAGTCTAGGGGCATCAAAGAATACAGAGCATGACAATGAAACAGCCGAAACTATCATATTGATGGTGTATGGATCTACCAAATCGGAAGCGATGATATCAAGTATATTCTTGACAAAATCATCATTCCATTCATCAGTTGTCAAAATATAAGAAAACACCATATTGCGATAGGCATTAAGTTGCTCTTGTATCTTTTGTCTTTCCTCGTCTATCTGTTCTTCAGACAAGTCTACCCTCAAATTTAGCATAGCTTCATCTGTAGCAAATTTTTCAAAGGTTTCCTGTACCTCATCAAAACTTGTAAGATTCTGAGCTCTTTTGCGAAGTGCAACAAATGTAGACTCATTAGCCAAAATCCATTCGTGGCGCATTTTACTATAGAGCGTGTCTATATCCATATCCAAATCTGAAGCAAGATCATAAAGTTCCCGATGTTTAAGTTTGCCATCTATATAATCATGATATAAAGCATCATATCTTTGTTCAATTTCCGCTATTTCAGGCTGACACGATTCGAGCCCCACTTCCTGGTCAATAATCTTGCGAATTGCCTCTATTCTGGATATCATAGTGACATTTTCATGCGAAAACTTTGTCCAGCTAAAATCTTCTTTTTTCATAAGCCGCTTATTTTTGTGCTACAGCCAGGTCACGACGTCTTGGTTCCATAGCGTGTTCATATTTAAGTTTTGGAAGATTACTGATGGTTTTAGCATCGGCACCCGTATATTTTGTGATGATTCTTGCATAATGCTGTACCCCACGACTGTTTATGCTATCAACAGCAATATTATACGCCTTGATAAACTTGGCAACTTGGTCTTTACGGCGCGGTTCTGAAAGTATTTTCTTGCGGAAAGCCACAACACCTAACTGCAAGTTCTTATCTCTGCTGTCAAAGAGTTTTACATGCTGTTCAAGTCGGGCTTTGGTAGCTTGAGGTTCTGGCAGCAACATGGCATCCATCTCGTTGTTAAGCAACATACGCAGACGGATGTTCAAATCGTTGATTTGAACCTTATAAGCATCATATTTAGGCTTACCGCTATCGATTGCTAAAGTAGCCAGATAATCAGTTGCAGAGTAGCGGGTCATTGCCACCATCTTATCTGACAGTTGTTTCAGTTCGGATATACGCGAACGCTTATTGGTGATAAACTGCCAATAAAGATTGGTAGAAATAGGGTATGACAAAGCAGTACCCCGTTTCTCTATATGATGAGCACGAATCAGATCGGTCACGGCTCCCTCTACGCGCTTGCGCTCGATAGCAGTATCACAATCCATTTGTGCAGTATATCTACGCAAATGTACGTCTACACCTTGCTGCTGGAAGATACTGTCATCACATGCCAGAAAGATTGGCAGGCAGTCCATTGTTGGCATCACCGCTATCTTCAGCGCAGCACGGTCTAGGCTATCCAATCTAGCCTTTTCCTTCTTGCTCAAGCGATGACGTTCTGCTTCCGACTTGCCACATCCTGCAAATCCTATAGCCAGCAAGAGCATCAAGGCTGCAAACGTTTTGAACTTATTCATTATCAATCCTTTAATCATTTGTTATTCTACATAGAGAACCAATCCCTTCAAATATTCACCTTCCGGATGATAAATATTGATAGGATGGTCGGCAGGCTGGTGCAACTGGTGCAAGATGCGAACCTTTCTTCCAGCCTGCGCTGCAGCAGTAAACACAGCATTGCGGAACTGATCCTTCGTAACCACCTGAGAGCAACTGAAGGTAAAAAGGATGCCGCCCTTCTTAATACGCTGCAAGCCCTTTACGTTCAGGCGGGTATAGCCCTTCAACGCATTGCGCAAAGCCGCACGGTGCTTGGCAAAAGCAGGAGGATCAAGAACAATCAGATCATACTGCTGGTCATGTTCATCAAGATACTTGAAGGCATCTTCGCAGATAGCCTCATGGCGTGCATCTCCAGGGAAATTGAGCGCAATATTCTCATTGGTCAATTCTATCGCCTTGGCACTGCTGTCTACGGAGTGAACAGCCTTAGCCTCGCCTCTCATCGCATAAACAGAAAAACCGCCGGTATAGCAGAACATGTTGAGCACGCTCTTACCCTTGGCATAATGCTCGAGCAGCGAACGGTTCTCACGCTGATCTACGAAGAAACCCGTTTTCTGACCACGCAACCAGTCGATATGGAATTTCAGTCCATTCTCTACAGCAACATCGTCAGCATCACCTCCCAGTATAAAGCCATTTTCCTGTCTGAGGTCAGCCTTATACGGTAAGGTTGTCTCACTCTTATAGTAGATATTCTCCAGAGCTTCGCCCATCACCTTCTTCAAGGCTTTGGCTATCTCCATGCGGCAAACATGCATACCCACACTGTGAGCCTGCATGACAGCAGTAGGACCATAGCAGTCGATAACAAGTCCCGGCAAGTTATCACCCTCACCATGAACCAAGCGATAAGTAGTATTGGATGAATTACCGGCAATACCCAAAGCGAGTCTCATCTTATATGCCGAATCCAATCTGGCACACCAGTACTCCTCATCAATCTCAATATCTCTAAAAGAAAGAACACGTACAGCGATAGAACCGATCTGATAATGACCTATAGCAATGAATTCACCACTACGGGTAAACACTCTCACAATGTCGCCCTCCTCTATGCCCTCATCCATTGCCTGGATAGCACCCGAGAAGATCCATGGATGAAAACGCTTGAGCGATTCTTCCTTACCTTTCTTTAAATATACGCTTTTATACATATTTATATATGAAGTTTCTTACGATTATCAATTTCTATTCCTTACCACCTTATATCATGCCCTGAGTTCATCGAGCTCGTAATCGCCTGTAGCAGACAAACGCTTGAATTCCTCATACAGATTAATGCAGCACCAGGCATCTGTAGCTGCATAGAGAGCCTGCGATTCCTTCAAATCGCTAGCCTCCCAATTGCTCAACCGTTGCGCCTTGCTGATTTTCTGGTGAAACAGGTTAGCATACAGTTTCTGCAGACTCATGTCTGCGATACCAAAGTTCTTTGCAACATCCTGCAACTCGATAAAGTAGCCAGCCTTAAAAGCAGCTCGCTTATGGAGCTGCAGCAAGTCATCGTGCCAGGAAAGTCCTACTTTTGGCACGGTGGTATCTTCGAGCAAGCGAATGATGGCAGGAGTCATGCCCGTATGATGCAGGCGGAAGAGATAACAAGTATCATGTGTACTCACCTGCAACAACGAAACATGGTAAGCCTGACCACGCTTGAATGATGGGCGCGTTTCTGTATCCACACCCAGTATATAATGGCTAAGTAGGTCATTAACAGCCGCTTCTGTATCTTCAGGCTTGTCAACGACTACGATTTTGCCAGGAAACAAAGCTCTTGGCAAATTCGTGATTGCCGCCTTGTCGAAACTAGTGAAAATAATCTTCATTATGCTTTTTATTCTTTACAAGTTGCAAAATTAGAAAAAAAAGATGAGAAAAAGAATTGTTTTCTCAATTATTTTCGCTAATTTTGCAGATAAATTATTCAAAAATATATAAAATGGCTAAAAAAAGAACTGAAAAAAAGACCAAAACCTTTAGCGAAGCTATTGGTTTACAGTATATTTTCAACAATACTATCACCGACTTTTTCATTGGATTAGCCTTGGTAGTCATTGCTGTGGTTATCATCATCGCTATGATCTCCTTTCTCAACACAGGAGCCAATGACCAGAGTTTGCTCGAAAATCTGAAGCCGGGCGAATGGACCAACACGGAAAAACAGTTTCAGAACTACTGCGGATCCTGGGGAGCCATTGTATCCTATTGGCTCATTGCCATCAATTTCGGATTTCCAGCCTTCATGCTCCCATTCTTTGTCATTATGGTGGGATTGCAGATGATGCATGCCTACAAGCTGAACCTGTGGAAATGGTTCTTCTGCATGATTGTGGTCATGCTATGGATGTCGGTAACCTTCGCCAAGTTCATCGCACCTATCATGCCAAGCCTCACATTCAATCCGGGCGGAAAGCACGGACTCTTTGTCGTGCAGAATCTGGAGAACATCATGGGTCCTCCAGGACTTACTGCCATTCTTTTCTTCGTGGCGGTAGCATTCCTCACCTATCTCACCACTGAAACCATTACGGTAATCAGAAAAGCACTCAACCCTATCGGTTATATATCAAATAAGGTGAAATTTGAGATTACTAACCATGGAAAGAACAGGAAAGATACGGAAGCTATCGACGAGGTATACGCCAGCGCAGCATATGGTCCTGGCACAGAGGATGAGAAAGAAGAATATAAGGAAGAAGAACCAGCCAAAGTCATCGACCTGAATCTGGATCCGGACCAGACTTTCGCAAACCCAGACACACCTTCTACGCCTGTTGAACCAGAGGCAGACGGACAGGAAGCTACAGGAACAGAAGGTGATACAGAAAAAGATGAAACCATCGCTATAGCCAACGGCACGCAGAACGAGAATATGTCACTCATTGCACGTCAGCGCGAACTCCGTACAAAACGGGCTGAACAGGAAGCATTGGAAAAGCAAGCTGCCGAGGCTGCTGCAGCTTCTGAGCATATAGGTATGGACATCTCTGTAGCCACAGCCGACGAGAAGGCTACAGGCAACACCTTGAGCAATGCAGAAGTACTGAATACTCCGATCAATCCGAAGGAGCCGTTCACCAGATATAAATATCCGGTACTCAACCTTCTGAAGAAGTATGAGGATGACGGCGTATCCATCGATGAGGAAGAGCAGCGCGCCAACAAAAACCGCATCATCGAGGTGCTGGGCAACTTTGGCGTACAGATCAAAACCATCCGTGCTACGGTTGGTCCTACCATCACACTCTACGAAATCCAGCCGGCAGAAGGCGTACGTATCTCTAAGATCAAGAATCTGGAAGATGACATAGCCTTGAGTCTGGCAGCTCTCGGCATCCGTATCATCGCTCCTATCCCAGGAAAGGGAACCATCGGTATTGAGGTACCTAACGCAAAGGCGAACATCGTTAGTATGGAAAGTACTTTAAACTCAAAGAAATTCCAAGAAACCAAGATGGAGTTACCAATCGCTTTGGGTAAGACCATTACCAACGAAGTGTTTATGGTTGATTTGGCAAAGATTCCTCACCTGCTTGTTGCGGGTGCTACCGGACAGGGTAAATCTGTAGGTTTGAATGCCATCATCACCTCTTTATTATACAAGAAACATCCAAACGAACTCAAACTGGTTCTCATCGACCCTAAGAAGGTGGAGTTTAGCGTCTACTCCCGTATTGCCAATAAGTTTATGGCTGCGGTTCCTGATGAGGACGAACCTATCATAACCGATGTAACCAAGGTGGTTAGAACCCTGAACAGTCTGTGTGTACTGATGGATAGCCGTTACGACTTGCTCAAAAAGGCAGGAGCCCGTAACATCAAAGAATACAACCAGAAGTATATCAACCACAAGTTGAAGTTGACAGATGGACATGAGTATATGCCATACATCGTGGTGATTATAGATGAGTTCGGTGATCTGATCATGACAGCCGGCAAGGAAGTAGAACTTCCTATTGCCCGTATCGCCCAGCTGGCACGTGCCGTGGGTATCCACATGATTATTGCCACCCAGCGTCCTACAACCAGCATCATCACGGGTAATATCAAGGCTAACTTCCCTGGCCGTATCGCCTTTAAGGTTACATCTGCCATCGACTCAAAGACCATTCTTGACCGTACAGGAGCCAACCAGCTGATTGGTCGTGGTGATATGCTCTATCTCTGCGGCAACGAACCTGTCCGTGTACAGTGTGCCTTTGTTGATACACCTGAAATCGAGCGCATCAACGAGTATATCTGCGAACAGCCTGGTCCTATCGAACCTATGGAGTTGCCAGAACCAGCTAATGATGAAGGAAGCGCAGGTGGAAGCGGCAGCATCAGTGCCCGCGAACTGGATCCGTTCTTCGAAGAGGCAGCCCATGCGATTGTTCTTTCGCAGCAGGGTTCTACCAGCATGATACAGCGCCGGTTCAGTATCGGCTATAACCGTGCAGGACGACTGATGGACCAGATGGAAGCTGCAGGCATCGTAGGTGCAGCACAGGGCAGCAAGCCTCGTGAGGTACTGATACAGGATGAAAACCAGCTTAATAATCTGTTAATGGCACTTCGAAACTCTTAATTTTAGTAAAGAACTAAAGGTATGAAAGAAGATAATATTGGAAAAGGTTAAATTATTAAACCCTGAAGCCGTGAAAACGTCTAAGAGAGAAAAGACGTTTTTACGGCTTTATGATAGAGTATGAAATTTTAGAAGATATAATATAACATAGAATTTTAAAAGAAAGGAAAAGATAAAAATGAAAAAGATTTTAGCATTGGCTTTCGTTGCAATGATGAGCATCGGAGCCATGGCGCAGACTGCGCAACAGGTACTTGATAAGACCGCTGCCGTTATTGGCAACAAAGGTGGAGCTAGCGCCAACTTCAAGATGAGCAGTTCTAAGTATGGATCAGCAAGCGGCAGTATTGCCATCAAAGGCAACAAGTTTAACGCCCGTACCCCGCAAGCCATCGTCTGGTTCAACGGCAAGACCCAGTGGACTTATCTAAAGAAAACCAACGAGGTGAATGTCAGCAACCCTACACAGGCTCAGCAGATGTCCATGAACCCTTATACCTTTATTAATATATATAAGACTGGTTATAAGTCAACGCTCAAGACAGCAGGCAGTAACTATGTAGTACATCTCGTTGCCAATAACCAGAAACGTTCTGTAGCCGAAATGTATATCACCATCAACAAAAAGACACATGTTCCATCAGTTGTCAAGATGCGACAGGGCAATACCTGGAGTACCATCACGGTAAGTAACTTCAGAGCCAAGAGCGTTTCTAACAGCACATTCAATTTCAACAGCAAGGAATGTCCAGGAGCTGAAGTCATCGACCTGAGATAATCGCCTGAAATATCGTATAAAGTTTATTTTCAAATAAGATTCCCCGCCACAACACTCCGGTAGCGTGACGGGGAATTACTTTTTCCAAAAGGGTTTTAGTATCAATAATTTCCAAAAGCGAATCATAGACTCTCCCTTTTTGCACAACAAATCTTAAAACAACTATGCAATTGTAAAATATTCAAAAATACTTTGGAATATTTGCAAAAATATTTGGCAGATACAAAAGAATTGCTTATCTTTGCATCAACAAATTATAAAAACAAGTAATTATGAAGCAGACAGAAGCCTATCAAAGACTCGTGGAGAAAGGTATCCGACCATCACTCCAGCGTATTGCCATTATGGATTGGCTCATCAAGCATCCCACTCATCCAACTATCGAGGATGTGTACAAAGGATTAGCCGAGAGTATCCCAACATTGAGCAAGACAACCGTTTACAACACACTCAGAATGTTGAGTGAGCACAATGCGGCTCAGATGATCACAATCGATGAACATCGCGTATGTTATGATGGAAATATTAAAAGCCACGTTCATTTCTATTGCAGAAATTGTGGCAAGGTAATTGACTTTTTCGGCGAACCAGCTCCAAAAGTGGAACCAGGAAAGGAAATTGAAGGAAACATCGTATTGGAAGAACAGCTCTACTACAGAGGAATCTGTGCAGAATGCGCTAAAAAAGGCGTAAAGTCACCTCTCACAGAGACTGTTCACTAATTCAAAAAACAATAATTATACAACAACATTTAAAACAAAAACATTATGAAGAAAAAGTTTATTTGCACCGTTTGCGGTTACATTTACGAAGGTACAGAAGCACCAGAGAAGTGCCCTATCTGCAAGGCTCCAGCCAGCAAGTTCAAAGAGATGGAAGATGCAGTAGATGACGATATGACATTTGCTACCGTTCACGTTCTCGGTCAGGCATATAAGGATGGCGTTAATGAAGACGTTATCAAGGGTTTGAAGGACCATTTCAATGGTGAGTGTGGCGAGGTAGGTATGTATCTTGCTATGGCACGCCAGGCAGATCGTGAAGGCTATCCTGAAATTGCAGAGGCTTACAAACGTTATGCCTATGAGGAGGCTGATCACGCTTCTCGTTTTGCAGAACTTCTCGGTGAGGTTTTGGGTGATACCAAGAGCAATCTCGAGGCTCGTATTGCAGCAGAGAAGGGTGCTTGTGAGGATAAGTTCCGCATTGCCAAGCTTGCTAAGGAGCAGGGTTCAGATGCTATCCACGATACAGTTCATGAGATGGCTAAGGATGAAGCCCGCCACTGTGCAGGTTTTGCAGGTCTCTACAAGAGATACTTCAAGTAATAGATTTTAAAAGACATAACTTTAAAAATTATAATACAATTATTTAGTATTGTAAGTCAAGAAAACAGGAAAGCCGATTCTTGTATAGTAATATACTTGAATCGGCTTTCTTTATGTGATGATAAATATTGTTACTTTGTTTCAGGAACCAGGAACTTGTCTCCTGTTTGCTTCATAAGTTCCTTGGCATATTTCTCAGGATAGCCAGGACGAACTGGAGTTGCACCTAATCCATAAGGAGTCTTCTCGAAACTGCCATCTTTTTTGGTTGGCTTGATAATCATGTCATTATACTTCACTACCATAAACTGGAAGAGCTGTTGCCAACGCGCCAACATCTGCTGTGCCTTCTCAATACCATAATCATTGAGATACTTGACTGCAGCCTGTGGATTCTGTGCATACAGTTCCTGAGCCTTAGCCTCTACACCTGGCTGTGCAGCAAAATAGCTGTTATCCAGACTATCACGAACCTCCTTCAAAGTTGGGAACATCAGGCTGTAACGAGGATAAACCATATTGCTGGTCATATTGCACACCCAGTAAGCATTCTTGAAACTGAAGTTTACAGCATCTGCTCCCGGTGTGTTATAACACTCAGGACGAACTGTAGAAGAACAGTAGATTGGTGTGAACGCTACCATATTGGCATCATCATTACCAAACCAAAGAACACCGCCAATCTCTCTAGGCATCCATGAACGCATCTGGCTAACAAAAACAAAACCAGTCTGCTGGGTGCTGACCGGACGTTCGTTGAAGCACTGCTTTCCATCCACCTTAAACATCAATGGAGTTGGCCTGTAAGGCATCTGCCAGATACCACCTCCGATATCAGTGCCATCAGCAACAGAAAGAGGTGTACCCTCATAATGGTCACGCATGCAAGCCTCAACATCAGCAACACTCACCTTCTTGTTTGGAACCACCCAGAGAGGCATATCCTTCGCATTAGGATCCTTACCCAAAGCCCAATCAAGATAAGGACTCATATCATAGAAATGATTCAAGAGAGCCCAAGCACGAGCATCGCAGAAACGACGTCCTGAGAAATCAGGCTTAGCATATGCCATTTTCCATGAGAAATCAGCATCCTTGCCCTGATACCATCCCTTACTGCGAGCAAAAGAAACGACATCCTTGGCATACATCACGTTCTTCTTGTCCTTCATATTGAACTTGCCGATGCGACTCTGGTTAGCATGTGCACAAACTGCATTATCAGGAATACGGAGAGCTACCCAAACCACGCCCTTTGAGCCTGGTCCCTTGCCCATCATCTCCATGATCCAAGCCTCGTTAGGATCGCAGATGGTAAAGGTTTCGCCTTCTGAATTATAACCATAGGTATTGGCGAGGGTGGTCATCACCTTGATAGCCTCGCGAGCCGTCTTACTGCGCTGGAGAGCTACATAGATGAGTGAACCATAGTCCATGATACCGGTAGAATCCACCATCTCCTCACGACCGCCATAGGTAGTCTCGCCGATAGTAACCTGCCACTCGTTGATGTTGCCGATTACGTTGTAGGTCTCGGCAGCCTCAGGAATCTCACCATGATACTTGTTGCTGTCCCAATCGAAAATCTTGCGCATCTCGCCCTTGGCATGCTTAGCCGCAGGATAATGGCAGAGGTACTGGAACATTCCGTAGTCGTCGGCACTGTAAGAACACATCACCGAACCATCAACCGATGCTTTTTTTCCTACTATAAAGTTGGTACATGCCTCAGCCTCAGAGACACTGCCCAACATAGCCACAGCCATGATGGCTGAAGCGAAAATCTTATTCATAAATATACCTTAATTTATATATACAAAGTTTATATATACAAAAAGAGAAGAGCATTTGAATTCTTCACTCTTCCCTCTTCATTCTTCACTTATTCGCAAGCCTTGAAACTCATATCCAAGCCCTTCACACTGTGTGTCAAGGCACCAACTGAGATGAAATCAACTCCCTGCTCAGCATAATCGCGGATGGTATCGTAAGTGATACCGCCAGAAGACTCAGTCTCATACTTACCTGCGATGATGTCTACTGCCTTCTTAGTATCAGGCACAGAGAAGTTATCGAGCATGATACGGTTGACACCACCATGCTTCAATACCTGGTCAAGTTCATCGAAACTGCGAACCTCGATTTCAATCTTCAGGTCGAGGCCCTTCTCCTTCAGATAAGCATGGCAACGGTCGATAGCATTGTCGATGCCACCGGCGAAATCGATATGGTTATCTTTCAAGAGAATCATATCAAAAAGACCAATGCGATGGTTCATACCACCACCAATTTTAACAGCCTGCTTCTCCAACATGCGAAGACCTGGAGTCGTCTTACGGGTATCAAGGATATGAGTCTTTGTACCCTCAAGACGCTTTACATACTTAGCAGTCATGGTAGCAATGCCACTCATACGCTGCATGATATTGAGCATCAAACGCTCTGTCTGGAGCAAAGAACGGGTCTTACCCTCTACAATCATTGCAATGTCACCCTTCTTAACATGGGTTCCATCCTGAAGCAACACTTCTACCTTCATGGTAGGATCGAAACGGGCAAATACCTTCTTTGCCATTTCAACACCTGCCAACACGCCATCTTCCTTGATAAGCAAGTGGCTCTTACCCATGGCGTCTTCTGGGATACAACACAAAGTTGTGTGGTCGCCATCACCGATATCCTCAGCAAATGCCAAGTCTATCAACTTGTCTTCTAATTGATCTACGCTTAACATATTATTAATGTTTATGTTTAATGTTTATTGATTACTTTTCCGTTCCACAGGGCACGGAGGATGCCTTCCTCATCGCGTTCCACCCGGATTTCGCCGCCTAACCATTCGGTCATCGGCAACTCCTCGCGAAACTCGAAGTAGTTCACCACCCTGCCCTCTTGTATTTCTACCACAGCCTGCTGCAATATCGAGCCATCCGGCAATATCACCTGATGGGCTCCGCATCTTCTCATTTCAGCCATATCTTAAACATCCAGACTAATTACTCGTCATCTGAATAGGTTTATCAGGCATAGGAACCGGTGCACTGGTCGGAGGCGCCAAAGCTCCATCCGGACGTGCTGGAACACTCGGACCTGGTATACGGGTCTTACGAGCAGTATCTACTTTTGCCGAATCAGAAGATGCTGCAGAAGAAGAAACCGGTGCCACCTTTTTAGGATGCATACGGATGAGACGAATCTTATTGACAAACATCAGTTTAAGAGTCGTCAAAGAACCGGCATCAGAACTGAAGCCACCCTCATTCAACATAAAGTACCCCTTTATACATTTGATTCCAAGGCTATCATTATCAGCGAGTTCTACACTATAGTGCTGAGCACTCTGAATATGAATTACAGTCTGTGCCACACTATCGTTCTTGAACTGAACAGCCAGCAAAGCGATACCATCACGCATACCATCCTGGAAGATAAACTGCGATTCGAAATCAAGACGGAACCGGTCACCCTTATGGAAAGCAGTATCAGCTTCAATTTTAAAACTGCGACTGTTGAAGCCCTCATCAGGCGAGAATACCATCGAAGTAGCATCCTTCCAGATATTGGCAGTATCGCCAACAGCAGTAAGATTGTCAAAATCACTATTTCCTGCACTGTTTCCACCCAATGCAACCACTTCTTTATCCAATCTTTCAGCCAAATCCTTATACACATCATGCAGCAATTCTGTATGGCGCATATAATAAACCATCGAACTGTCGAAGTCTGCCGAGGTGACATCATGTTTCTTCAGTACAGCCTCGCGATAAGCCAGACTATTCTTCTCACTACCACCGTCTTCGCTCTGCGCCATAGCAAGAGCGATGTGATAATCGAAGAGAATATCCGTCATCTTTCCTTTAGAGAGCACATCTCTTGGCAGCGAAGGCTTGCAAGAAGCGAAGGCTGCACAAAAGGTTACTATCCAACAGAGATAAAGAAAAGCTTTCTTCATGATTACTTGTCCTCCTTATTTTCTTGAGATTGAGACTTTATCTTTTCTTCAGCGGTTTCAACAAAAGAAGGATCTTTAACCTTCTTCTCCTTATCACCACCTCCGAGAGCTTCCAGTTCTTTTCTACAGAAAAGCAAGAGAGAAATGATGCCGACTGATACACAGGAATCTGCAAAATTGAATACAGGATCGAAGAATGTACCATGCTGTCCACCCCAAAAAGGGAACCATTCAGGCCATGTATAGGTGAAGAACGGAAAGCGGAACATATCAACCACCTTGCCCATGAGCACGGGTGCATACCCCTCGCCGAAAGGCACAAGATAGGATACATAATAAGGTGAAGCACCGGTGAAGATAAGTCCGTAGAAGATGGAATCAATCATATTGCCGATTGCACCCGCCAGAACCAGCGCCACCAAAATGATGTATAACAAGCGATAGGTACCACGCTTAATGATGCGATGCAGATAAATGCTCAACGCACAGATGGCTACCAGGCGCAACAGACTTAGCCAGAACTTGCCGATAAACGACATACCCCAAGCCATTCCGTTGTTCTCAACAAATTCGATATAAAACCAATCAGTAACACGAACAGACTCGCCAAGGCAAAAATGGGTCTTGATGTACACCTTGATAATCTGATCGATAACAAGAAGCACAACCACCATTGCCGTGACGAGCCATCCGTATTTAATTTTACTTGTTTTCTCCATTTATTACTTCTTTCTAGCCTCCTTAGAAGCTACACTCAAAGTGGCATGAGGTACAGCACGCAAACGCTCCTTAGGAATCAACTCACCTGTTTCGCGGTCAATGCCATAGGTCTTGTTCTGGATACGAACCAAAGCTGCTTCCAATCCCTTAATGAACTTCTGCTGACGCTGAGCCATCTGGATGATTTCTTCCTTGCTTTGTGCTTCACTACCCTCCTCAAGAGCCTTGTAGGTTGGTGATGTATCTACCACATCATTACTGTCTGAGTGGTTCAGCTGAGCCATACAATCATGATAAGTCTGCTTTGCCACCTTCAATTTCTCATCAATGATAGCGCGGAACTCCTCGAGCTCCTGATCGCTATAACGTAGTTTTTCGTTAGCCATAGATGTTATCTATTATGTTATTTATTAATGTTTTTAGGAAATAAGGGCTAGAAAGTTAGAAGCAAGCAGTTTGGAAATGCTCCTAACTTCTAACTCCTAACTCCTAACTATTTAATTCTTCTCTACGAGAATGTTCAACTTAAAGTCATCAAACTCGGTCTCAACACCTGCGTTGTCGCCGATTTCGATGCTGTCTGCCAATACCTGACCCTTGATGTAGTCGGCGAATGCCTCGATGGCTGCGTTGGTCTCCTCATTAGGAGCCACAGTTACGTTGATGCGGTCGGTAATCTCCAGACCTGTCTCCTTGCGGAGGTTCTGGATACGGTTGATCAACTCACGAGCCATACCCTCCTTCTTCAATTCTGGGGTCAACTCTACCTCAAGCGCTACGGTCAGATTGCCCTCGTTAGAAACGAGCCATCCTGGAATATCCTCAGAGATAATCTCCACGTCGGCTACCTCTACCACGGCTTCCTGTCCGTCAATATTCAATGTGATGTTGCCAGCCTTCTCGAAGGCTGCAATCTGGTCCTGATCGAGTGCTGACATCTGGGCAGCAACACCCTTCATCAGCTTGCCGAACTTCTTACCCATCACTCTAAAGTTACACTTCACCTTCTTTACGAGAATGCCCTGACCCTCAATGAAGTTAACCTCCTTCACGTTCACCTCGTTCTTCAACAGTCCGGCTACAGCCTCGATGTGTGCCTTCTGTACATCATCTACTGCAGGAATCATGATCTGCTGGAGTGGCTGACGCACCTTGATGTTCACCTTGCGGCGCAATGCCAATACCATAGAAGTAATCTTCTGGGCGATGGCCATACGCTCCTCAAGGTCGGCATCGATAGCAGCCTCATCAGCTACAGGGAACTTATCGAGATGTACGCTCTCCAACTCGCCGCCCAAGTCGTGATACAACTCGTCTGCATAGAATGGAGCGAATGGTGCCAGCAGCTTAGCCACTGTCATCAGGCAGGTATAGAGAGTCTGGTAAGCACTCAGCTTATCCTCGCTCATCTCCTTACCCCAGAAACGTTTACGGTTCAGACGAACATACCAGTTAGAGAGGTCATCGTTGACGAAAGCATCGATGAGACGGCCTGCGCGGGTTGGATCATAGCCAGCCAACTCTCTGTCAACGCCCTTGATGAGGGTATTGAGTGAAGAGAGAATCCAGCGGTCAATCTCTGGGCGCTTCTCGAATGGCACCTGAGCAGCCTCAGCATCGAAACCATCTACATTAGCATAGAGGGCGAAGAAGCTGTAGGTATTATATAAGGTACCGAAGAACTTACGACGGGTCTCATCCACACCATTAGGGTCGAACTTGAGGTTGTCCCAAGGCTCGCTGTTGGTCATCATATAGAAACGAACAGGATCGGCACCATACTTGTCAATCATCTCGAATGGGTTAGTCACGTTACCCACGTGCTTACTCATCTTGTTACCCTTGGCATCGAGAACGAGACCAGAAGAGATAACGTTCTTGAAGGCTACGCTATCAAATACCATGGTAGCGATAGCGTGCAGGGTGAAGAACCATCCACGGGTCTGATCCACGCCCTCGTTGATGAAGTCGGCTGGATAGAACTTAGGAGGAATAGCATATCCCTCGTAGGTGCTGTGGATGAGTGCATCGCGGTCTGCCTCTGTGCCACGTACCATCTCACCCTCGAATGGGTAGTGGAGCTGAGCGTAAGGCATTGAACCTGAATCGAACCAAACGTCGATGAGGTCGCTCTCACGATACATTGGCTTGCCCTCCTCGTTAACCAATACAATCTTGTCAACGTATGGACGGTGGAGGTCAATCTTATCATAGTTCTCCTGACTGTAGTCGCCAGGAACGAAACCATTCTCCTTCAATGGGTTGCTCTGCATGATGCCGGCTGCCACTGACTTCTCGATTTCAGCATACAGTTCCTCCAAGCTGCCGATGCACTTCTCGCCACGGTTCTCGTCACGCCAGATTGGCAATGGAGTACCCCAGAAGCGGGAACGTGAAAGGTTCCAGTCGTTCAGGTTCTCGAGCCAGTTGCCGAAACGGCCTGTACCGGTGCTCTCAGGCTGCCAGTTGATGGTCTTGTTGAGTTCTACCATGCGCTCCTTGCGGGCTGTATCCTTGATAAACCAGCTATCCAATGGATAATAGAGGATAGGCTTGTCGGTACGCCAGCAGTGAGGATAGTTGTGCACGTGCTTCTCGCTCTTGAAAGCCTTGCCCTCCTGCTTCAACTCGTAGCAGAGTACGATGTTCAGGTCTTCAGCCTTCTCAGAAGCCTTCTTGTCCCAGACGCCATCCACATTAAACTGTGGGTCGTAGGCATTCTTCACGTAGTCGCCTGCGTGATGAGCGTATGCCTCCTTGTTGACACAAGCGTTCACGAAGTTGGCATCGAGGTCTTCGATGAGATAGAACTTACCCTGGAGGTCAACCATTGGGCGGGTCTCGCCCTTCTTATTAATAAGGTAGAGCGCTGGAATGTTGGCATCCTTAGCCACCTTGGCATCATCGGCACCGAATGTAGGTGCGATGTGAACGATACCTGTACCGTCATCGGTAGTAACGTAGTCGCCGAGGATTACGCGGAAAGCCTCACTCTCCATCTCGACGAACTGATCGCGACCATCCTCAGAAGCGAATACCTTCTCAGGATGAGCAGCAGCATATTCTGTTACGAAAGCTGGAGCAAAAGCATCTACCTTCTCGCATGGCTTTACCCATGGCAGGAGCTGCTCGTAGTGCATGCCTTCGAGGTCGGTACCCTTCATGTGGTCGATAATGCGCCAAGGGCACTGCTTCTTCTCCTTGTCGAATGGCAGGAGATCGCCCTCCTTGCACTCCTGGTCAGCCTTCAGATATGAACCTACCAGCGCCTCAGCCATCACGAGTGTCATAGGCTCGCCATTGTAGAGGTTGTAGGTCTCGATGGCTACATAATCAATCTTAGGACCTACACAGAGAGCCACGTTTGATGGCAGAGTCCAAGGTGTAGTGGTCCATGCGATGAAGTATGGCTTGCCCCACTTGGTCCACTCTGCCTTAGGATCCTTGATGAGGAACTGGGCTGTGGTGGTGAGGTCCTTAACATCGCGATAGCAGCCAGGCTGGTTCAACTCGTGAGAGCTCAAACCTGTACCTGCGCCTGGAGAGTATGGCTGGATGGTGTAACCCTTGTAGAGCAACCCCTTGTTGTAGAGCTGCTTGAGGAGCCACCAGAGAGTCTCGATGTACTTGTTATCGTAAGTGATATAAGGATGATCGAGATCTACGAAGTAACCCATCTTCTCGGTCAACTCGCGCCACTCTGCGGTGAACTTCATCACGTTCTCGCGGCACTTGTGGTTGTAATCCTCTGTAGAGATATACTTCTCAGAAGCCTTGTTGTCGATATCCTTCTTGGTGATGCCGAGTTCCTTCTCGACACCGAGTTCAACAGGGAGTCCGTGGGTATCCCATCCCGCCTTGCGGTGAACCTGGAAACCCTTCATGGTCTTGTATCTGTTGAATGTATCCTTGATACTACGTGCCAACACGTGGTGAATACCCGGGTGGCCATTAGCTGATGGAGGTCCCTCGAAGAAGATAAACTGAGGGCAGCCTTCACGCTCGTCGATAGACTTGTGGAAGATATCGTTTTTCTCCCACGCTGCTAGTACGTCATTGTTTGTCTGAGTCAAATTCAGACCGTTGTGCTCGGCAAATTTCTTAGCCATATTATCTATTTTATTTTTATATTGTTTTTACTTTTGGGCGCAAAGTTACAAAAAAAAAAGGTTTTACCCAAAATCTTTAATATATTTTCTACTTATATATACAAAAAAGACTCCTAAATGACTGAAAAATTGCTCTTTTCAAGTCATTTAGGAGTACTTAAACCTAAAATAAATGAAATATGATAAACTAAATGTTTCTAAAAGTAATGGCGGCTAACCATTGACTACTTGATAACAAACTTCTTGCCATTGCAGATATACATACCTGGAGCCAGAACGTATTCTGCATCAGAAACCTTGTTTACTTCAGCTACCTTCACACCATTGATAGAGTAAATCTTCAACTTAGCAGGAGCCTTCTTGCTACCTACCTGGTTGATACCTGTTGAGACAGACTCATTGGTCTTACCGGCAAAGTTATAAACTGCACCGTTTTCGAATTCCAAATCCTTTGTCTGCTGACCACTGCCGTTGCTGAAGATGATCATGGTAGGAGCAGTTGTCAAATCGCCATCATACTTCCACATCCAAACATCAAGACCATTCTTCTTCATGTTAGTCTTGGTACAGCTTACACCTGGCCAGTTACCACCGGTAAAGTTGTCTGTATTATTCCAAGCCCAGCAATCTACCTGACTCCAATCTGAAGGAGCGAGGAAGTAAGCGAAGATACCTGTTGGAGTAGGAATAACTACCTCTTTAATCTTGTTGAAGGTTGCAGAACCTGTCTTGGTTACACCTTCTGCATTAGTTGCGCTCCAAGTTACAGTCTTACTTTCGCCTTCCTGCATATCATCACCGAGAGTGAATGTAGCAGCCTTACCAGGAGTAAGAGCTACCTGCTCGCCATTACCAATCTTATACCAACCGCTCTTGGCATTGCTGCTCAGTGTGGCTGCTACGGTAACAGTCTTCTCGAAGTCACCACCATTAGGACTCAAAGTAACCTTGGCTGCAGTATTGACAGGAGCGTCAATCTTCTGAGCATTTGCACCGCCGTCATACTTCAGGTAGATATCACCTGAGATACCAGAAAATTCACCAGACTGTGCACCGCTATTATTATTCAAGATTACATTGAAGGTCTCAACACCATCAAAAGCGCAAGTCCAGTACTTTTCGCCATTGATTTCTTCAGAC
>JAJXAL010000179.1:0-4147 GCA_021628325.1 Segatella copri
TGGCGAAGGCTTACTCTGCCTGGGTGGGTACTACCCGCATCGCTTTCCTCAACTATCAGGCTATTGCGCTGGGACAGATTTCGCATGCCAACGACAATGCGATGATTAAACTGAGTGAGATCACAACCGATGATTTCGATCATCTGGATGATTACGATATGATTATCGTGAATGGTATGGGACTCCGAATTGACGAGAACCAGCGCAAGCAGTTGGAAGAGGCTTCCTACAAGGTGCCGACCCTGACTCATGCTGCTACCAACCCTGCCAACAATATCGTATCGGTAGATAACTTCGATGCCGATTATCTGATGCAGTACATCGAGAACGGCAGCAAGAAGAATTATCACAGTATGCTCGCTTACATCCGTAAGTTTATCGACGGAAAGAAGTTCATGGCTCCAGAACCGGAACGTGTGGATGAGCGACCAAACTATCTCCTGACTCATTTTGACCCGAAAGATGAGAAGGGTGATGAACTGGGTTTCAACAGCATCCGCGAGTACAATGCATTCCTGGCAAAGAACGGATTATATAAGAAAGGTGCTCCTACCATCTTGCTCACCGGTTTTATGGGTGCGGCTCCTGATATGGAGAAGGCTTTCGAGAAAAAGGGATTCATGGTGTATCGCATCAACCAGCTGCAGAGCTTTATTGCCGGTCATCATGCCGACAGTATCCAGGCGAATGCCGTAGTGAATATGGCGCATGGCAGACTGGGCGATTACTTCGTTGAGTTCCTGAAGCAGAAGAATATTCCTCTGTTCTCACCTCTTAATATCAACCGCTTGACCACCGATTGGGAGAACGACAAGCAGGGAATGAACGGCGGTTTCATGTCGCAGAGCATCGTGACTCCGGAGATTGATGGTGCCATCCGTCCATACGTGGTTTTCGGTCAGCGCATCAACAAGGAGGGCTTGCAGGAGGTTTACGGCATCCCAGACAGAATGGAGAGTTTCGTGGAGAGCGTGCAGGGCTATGTGAATCTGAAGAACAAGAAGAACAGCAACAAGCGCATCGCCATCTTCTACTTCAAGGGTCCCGGTCAGAATGCACTCACCGCTTCGGGAATGGAAGTGGTTCCATCGCTCTACAATCTCCTGGTTCGCTTGAAGAATGAGGGATACAATGTAGGCAAGTTGCCAGCCAATCCTCAGGAACTGGCAAAGATGATTCAGGCTCAGGGTGCTGTCTTCGGAACCTATGCCGAGGGTGCTTATACCCAATTCCTCCAGTCGGGACATCCTGCCCTGGTTACCGCCCAGCAGTTTGCCGGATGGACCCAGAAGGCTTTGTCTAAGAAGATGATCAAGGAGATGAATCAGCTCTATGGTTCCTTCCCTGGCAAATATATGGCTACCGATGACGGTAAGTTGGCGGTGGCAAGACTGCAGTTCGGTAATGTGGCTCTGCTTCCACAGGTGATGGCAGGCGTGGGAGGCGACTCCTTCAAGATTGTGCATGGCACCGACCAGGCACCTCCTTACACCTATGTTGCCTCTTATCTCTGGGCTCGTTATGGTTTCAGTGCCGATGCACTCATCCATTTCGGAACTCACGGATCGCTGGAATATACTCCGAGAAAGCAGGTGGCACTCGGCAGCGACGACTGGAGTGACCGATTGATTGGTGTGGTTCCACATCTTTATATATATACCATCGGCAATGTGGGCGAGGCGATGATTGCCAAGCGCCGCACCTATGCCCAGACCCAGAGCTATCTCACCCCTCCTTTCAAGGAGAGCGAGTTGCGACAGACCTATAAACAGTTGAGCGATGCCATCCAGTCTTACGAAAAGAAGGCATCTGCCGAACAGTCGCTCAAGGTGAAGGCGCTGACCGTGAAGATGGGAATCGCCCGTGAACTGGGGCTCGATGCCAAGCAGATGAACAAGCCTTATTCTGCAGATGAAATTGCGAGAGTAGAGAACTTTGCGGAAGAGTTGGCAAACGAGAAGATTACCGGCAAGCTCTATACTTTGGGTGTGCCATACGATAACGATGATGTCCGCACCAGTGTCTATGCGATGGCTACAGATCCTATTGCCTACGGAATGCTGGCAGTAGATAAGCTGAAAGGTCGTGCTCAGGAAGGTGTGGAGAAGCACAAGCAGCTTTTCGACCGTCTCTATCTGAGCAAGGCACGCAATACCGTGACCCAGCTTCTGGGTTCAGCCTCGGTTTCTGATGAATACATCTGCCGTTATGTAGGAATCACTCCTGCCGAACTCAAGATGGCACGTAAGGTTGAGGCGATGCAGGCTGCTCCGGATCCTATCCAGATGATGATGCAGATGGCAGACCAGATGGGTGGAATGAAGGAGGCGAAGCCGAAGAGGGTGGACCACCGTACGGTAAGCGAGCTCCGTGCTGCCAAGGTTTCTCATAAGAAGAAGATTCCGCAGATGAGTCGTGAGGCTTTTGAGAAGATGGAGCAGACCGGTCGCTTCCCTGACAAGATGATGGAAGCCATCAAGAAGGGACAGAAATGGTATCAGGAGGATCTGAAGAAGGCGAAGATGGCGAAAGCCGGCAAGGGCAAGTCATCTCTGACCGGAAAATCTTCTAAAGATAAGGGTATGATGATGTCGAAAGCACCTAAATATACCCGTCAGCAGATTCATCTGGCTCAGGCGATTACTACCGTAGAGCATGCCTTGCAGAATGTGGGCAAGTATTCGGAGGCGCTTCGTCAGAGTCCGCTCAACGAGATGTCTTCTCTGATGAATGCCCTGAATGGCGGCTTTACCGCTCCATCTCCTGGTGGTGATTTGATTGTGAATCCGAACACCCTGCCTACCGGTAGGAATCTCTTCTCCATCAATGTGGAGAATACACCTTCGGAGGATGCCTGGGAGAAGGCAAAGGAACTTTGCGACAATACCATCAAGATGTATTGTGAGCGACATAAGGGTGAATATCCTCGTAAGGTGAGCTACACGCTCTGGAGTAGCGAGTTTATCGAAACAGAGGGTGCTACCATCGCTCAGATTCTCTATATGCTCGGTGTAGAACCGGTAAGAGATGCCTTCGGTCGTGTTACCGATCTGCGTCTCATCCCATCCAAGCAGTTGGGCCGTCCTCGCATCGATGTCGTGGTTCAGACTTCCGGTCAGCTCCGCGACCTGGCAGCATCCCGTCTCTTCCTCATCAACAAGGCGATAGAGATGGCGGCAAATGCCAAGGGTGATAAGTACGACAACCTGGTGAAAGCCGGTGTTACTGAATCGGAACGAGTGCTCGTAGAGAAGGGTATGTCGCCAAAGGAGGCACGCGAGGTAAGTATGTATCGTGTCTTTGGTGGCGTAAACGGCAACTATGGCACCGGTATCCAAGAGATGGTAACCGCAGGCGACCGCTGGGATAAGGAGAGCCAGATTGCCGAGGTCTATATGAACAATATGGGTGCCTACTACGGTGATGAGAAGAACTGGGAGACCGTTCGCAAGGCTGCTTTCGAGGCAGCGCTGACCCGTACCGATGTGGTGGTTCAGCCACGACAGAGCAACACTTGGGGTGCTTTGAGTCTCGACCACGTATATGAATTTATGGGAGGTATGAACCTCGCTGTGCGCAACGTAACCGGTAAAGATCCGGATGCTTATCTCGCCGACTATCGCAACCATAGCAATATGAGAATGCAGGAGGTGAAGGAGGCTATCGGCATCGAGGGCAGGACCACCATCTTCAACCCTGCCTATATCAAGGAGAAGATGAAGGGTGGAGCCAGCAGTGCCAGCACATTCGCCGAAATCGTAACCAATACCTATGGTTGGAATGTGATGAAGCCAAAGGCGATTGACAAGGAAATGTGGGATGAGATCTATAATGTATATGTCAAGGACAAGTACAATCTCGGAACCAAGGAGTTCTTCGACAAGCAGAATCCGGCTGCGCTGATGGAGATGACCGCCGTGATGATGGAGAGTGCCCGCAAGGGAATGTGGAAGGCTACTCCTCAGCAGCTCAAGGACATCGCCAAGCTCCATACCGAGACGGTGAACAAGTATAAGCCTTCATGCTCCGGTTTCGTTTGCGACAATGCCAAGCTGCGCAACTATATCGCCAGCAAAACCGATGCTGCTTCTGCCAAGGAATATCAGCAGAATGTAGAGCAGATCCGCGATGCTGAGGCTGCGAAGAA
>JAJXAL010000180.1:0-4089 GCA_021628325.1 Segatella copri
GGGCGACAGGTTTGCGTCCGTAATTACCCAGGGCGATGCCCTGGGCTAGGAGCTTTTGGGCTTTCAGCCCGACCTTGCTGCCATTATCTGGACTTATGACACACCCTTTTTTTTATGCCCCCGGCTCGCCCAGGTATTCGAAGATGGTGGATACCTGGCGGGGAGGGAAATACTGGCTATGCTCCTGGTAGCCTAAACGTTGCAGCTCGCTCCAGAGAGGCACACAACGCTTGATCCAGTCCATGATATGACGGCGCGCTGTTGCCCCGTCGGTTGTGTCGGGAAAGTAGAGCAGACCGAGTTCGGTCTTGCTGTACATACGTTGGGGATAATTCATAAGCTTTATATTTTTTACAATCCTTCTACACCATGATCCTTAAAGAAACCTACCATGGCTGTGGTCATATAGCCACCCGTGTTCATCTTCTTGTTCGAACGCCTGCAGTTGGCTATGTAATAATCCTTTCGCTGGAAGAAGTCCTCCAGGTCGCCAATCATATCTAACCTGAGATAGCCGCTCAACTGCTCAGCCTTCTTCTCGCTCACATCATAATTGCATTGCAGCCGGAGTTTCAGTTTGCTCCGCTGTCCTCTCAGTTCGCTGCTCACTTCTGCACCCTCCGCAGTTTCGCCAGAAGTGCGACGGTCGTGCAGGGTAAAGGTGATGTGTTCGGGCAGGTGATGCTTCTCTTTTTTACCCTCCTCCAGAAAGAAAGGCTTATAGGTAAGATACTGGTCGATGATGTGGTTCCGGTAAAGGCGCTTGAGGTCTTTGCAGGCAAAAGTCAGACATTTGTTGTCCAGTGCCGACCAGGTCTTGTAGTAATCTTCCCTGCCATGCATCAGTTGCTGGATATGCGCCGTTTTGCTGATGGTGAATCCCTTTACAGCCCAGCAGTTCATGATGAGATATAACTTGATGCTCGATGCGCTGCGGCATTGGTTGATGGCATTGAGGTCGATACGGCTGACTCCCTTGTCGAAATTGTAGAAAAACCGTATCACGTTGTTGTCGAAGCGGAATTTTACCATCCAGTTCTTGTGCCGGTCTTGGTATATCTCACTCTTAAACAGGCATGCAAATTTCCGGTAGTAGGTCTGGTCGCCCTGCTTGAACGGCAGCTGGATGGGCTTGGATTCTATACGCTGGATGGCATCGCGCAATTGCGGATAATGTCCAGCTCCAAATTTAAACTCCGACAGTTTCATGATGACATCGGTGTGGCCTGCAGCTCTCTGTTCTGCGGTGAATCCATTAAAAGTCTGTGAAGTTACCTGATAAGGGATAACATAGCCCAAGATGGCTTTCTGGGCATGCTTGATAATCTGTAGAACGATTTTGAGTTCTACCACAGAATAGTTCTGGTAAGACAATCCCTGTACGCCAAGGATGGCTATCAGTTGTTTCTCTTGTTGATTTGTCTGAGGGAAGGCCTGCTGCCCGCCCGGATGCTGTTGATTAAATTGTTCCATTGTTAGTTTTCTCTTTTAATTGTTAGTGGCCTACCGATTGGGGCAAGTCTTGTTGTTGTTTATTGAAAACCGGCATGGAATTGGAGTGAGGATAACATAACAAGATAAAAATTCTCAATCCGTGATGGAAGGAGTTTCAGCCTTTTCTCTTGCTGTCAAACTTATGTCCTTACTCTGCATCCATGCCGATAAATTTTCATCAAATTTATCAGGCATAGAATGCCCTGTAAGGATTACAGTTTGATCACTCACCTTTTGGGGCTGAATCCTACTCAATGAGCTATGTTCTAATCCTTAACCGAAAGCATTTCCCGGTGTCCTTCATCGGGAGGAGAATCGCATTCTCCGCGCTTTCATGTTGCAAAAGTAATATTTCTTTCAGACTTATGCAAATTTTTGAAGAGAAAAAATGCATTTTAATAGCTGTTTTGTTGAAAAAAAAAATCTTTTTCCTCCCGTATTACGTATAGTGTAAAAGATGTAAATGTATATATATAATATACTTGGTATAGTGTAGGGAAGAAAAATATGCCACTAACTGCTTGATATTCAGTATCTTGTATTTTCAAGATTCTCCCTGGTAGTTATTCGGGCATATTCTGAAGAACCATGATTCTCCCTGATGGTAGCTATTATTAGCCCTGGTAGTCATCAAAAAAAGGTAATTCTCCCTGGTAGTTATTGAGCACTCAAATGAGGTAAACAAATGATGTACTTCCGTTTACCAACTAAAGCGGCTGCGTCGGGTTACAGATATGGCTGCGTCGGGTTAAGGATTCGATTGCATCGGGTTAAGGATTCGACAGCATCGGGTTGCAGATATGGCTGCATCGGGTTAAGGATTCGATTGCGTCGGGTTACAGATATGGCTGTATCGGGTTAAGGATATGGCTGAACTGGGTTACGCAGACGGCTGTACTCGCTGATTGAGCCACTTGAGTAAGCTGATTGAGCCACTTGAGTAAATAGCATAAAAAAAAGGCATACGCTTGCAAATTGTGCAAACGATTGTCTTTTTTTTATGCTATTTATTCAACTTTTCTTCATCAGTTTTTCAACAAGTATTCTTATTTTTGCCGACGAAATCTTATAATTCAAACTTAATACATTTTGTTTATGCAGAAATTTTATACGTTGATTTGTACACTGGTATTGCTGCTGAGCATGACCTTCATGGCTCCAGTTTCAGCACTTGCGGCAGACTATATACCAGTGGTAACGGAAAATGAAATCTCCGTGTTTTTGGAGACAAGTTATGACAATGCCAAGATTTGGGCCTGGAATGACAAGGTTAAACAGTTTACTACTGCTAAGTGGCCTGGAGATGCCATGACCTTGATGGGAACTAAAGATGGCAAGAATGTCTTTAAATGGACATATACAGCTGGAACTGAAATCCCTACAGGTGTGATTTTTACTCATGATGGTGAGCAGAAACTGAATGGCGGTAATCAGGAATTCAAGAATCATGGTTATTACGTAGAAGGTAAATATACCAAGACCATTGAGACTGCTCCTGCAGGCAAGGTAAAGGTGTTCTTTGATAATTCAATAGAGAATCTGAAGAATGTATATTGCTATATTTATAACGGAACTGAGGCTTCTGTAGAATGGCCTGGCGTGAAGATGCAGCTCGACGAAGAGACTGAGTATAACGGCAAGAAAGGCTATTATTCTTTGGAGGTTCCTGCTGCTTTCCTTACAGGTTGTTTCGTCATCAATAATGGCGAAGCAGGTTCAACTCTTCAGGGAGAAACGGTTTATGTAGACGGTAAGGTTGTTACAGCCATAGAGAATACTACCATCACAGCTGTGAAGAAGATAACCGATGAAGCCTGGTATTCTATCACAGGTGTCCGTATCAGCAAGCCTGCTCAGCCAGGACTCTATATTCACAATGGTAAAAAAGTAATCATCAGAAAATAATAGCAGAATATGAAAAAGACAATCAATTATGGTCTTCTGATGTTGGTGATGCTCTTCAGCATGGCATCCAACATCTTTGCAGACAACAAATATGGTCTTAAAGACAATATTCAGGATGGTGTCATCCTTCATTGTTTCGACTGGACGTTGGCAGATATCCAGGAAGAAATTCCTAATATCGCCAAGGCAGGCTTTACTGCCGTTCAGACTTCTCCTGTTCACGAAAGAGCAGGTAAAGGATCCGTTTGGTATGATGTTTATCGTCCATACGATTTTAAAATAGGTAATGGTCTTGGTACTGAAGCTGACCTGAAGGCTCTCTGTGCTAAGGCTCATGAGTATGGTGTCAAGGTAATTGTGGATGTGGTAGCCAATCATACCGACTATTCTAATGTGGCAGACCGTTTGATGGATCAAGGACTTTACCATCAGCCTTTCGATGTGGGTAATTGGCACGACCGTCATCAGGTGACATTTGGCAAGATAGGTATGTGGGATCTTGATACTAACAATCCTACTGTGCAAGCCATCATCAAACAATACATCCAGGACTTGAAAGCCTGTGGCGTAGATGGTATCCGTTGGGATGCTATCAAGCATATCGGCTTGCCTTCTGAGGGTGACTCTTTTATGCCGAATGTGGTGGATCAGGAGATGTACAACTATGGTGAGATCCTTGATGGTACTGGT
>JAJXAL010000042.1:0-33234 GCA_021628325.1 Segatella copri
TATGTGTAAGGTATCAGAAGAGACAATCCTCAAGGCTAACGAGAGGATGAGAAAATATAAGATAGGGCAGAACAACAAGAATGTCTCACCTATGGGGTTTACCGTGGACACTCATGTCCAAGGTAAAACCTATAGTCAAACATTTACAGAGAATAGCATTAATGCTATCTTTGAACGTGTACTAAGCAATAGGCAGCATGGCAAAGCACTATAACTTCATTTATGAGGAATTGGTAAGGTATGAGGGTGACTTGGTAGGACGTGTTGCCTACTCACTGTATAAAAGGGAAAAGATTGCTTTTATAGAACAATAGAGTAGTATGTAGGGGAGTAATCCCCTACATCTACTCTATTTGAAATATTTCGGTGCTATTTTACTTTGCTTGCCCTTTGCACATAAGTTCGGCATAGGCAAGGGCATCTCTGATAATGCAATTGCTTTCAGTCTCTTTGTCTTCCTTGCAAATGGCTCTGTATTGTTGCTTGAAGACATCTGGACATTCCTCATAGGCATCGATAAGGACATATCTTATCCATTTGTCATAGTCCTTGGGATGAGGAAGCTTAAGTCTTCTCAGAAAAATACCTGTGGCACGCTTCAAGGTGTTGGCATCGAGCTTGACGGCCTTGCCTGTTTCCATGTCTATCCAGGCAAACAACAGGTGGGCTACCTGCACAGAGCGATCTATGCTGATTTGAAAACATGATACCTTGAATCTTTTTTCAAATGCCAGACTTACTTCCTTTATTTGCTCCAGTGTGGTGGATGCTGGAACCTCAAAGGAAATTTCCCTGATGACCTTTGTGTTGCGATATGGCAGAAAAGAGGTCTTCTTTTCTATCACTCTAAGAAGTTTCTCGTATCTTGATACGTAAGTCTCTTCTATCCAATATTCTGGTTGCATGGGCAAATCTGCCCTAGCAACGTCAATGTTAAGGATTCCGTTATTTCTCATAAGGTTTGCGTTTAATATCATTTACTTTTTCCATAAGTCCCCATCTCTGTAAGTGAACTTAATCTCGTAGATGAAGGCGATGATGATGCCAATGACGGCAACACCGAATGCTATTCCCACTATTTTCATAGGCTCTCTTTGTTTTTTATGAACTTGTAATAGGCGTATGAGCGAAGGCTCTGAAAGTGTATGTAACTTCCCGACCAGTCCACTGCGGCCGGATTTCTGTCCATGATGGTTCTCGTTAGCACCTTTCCTGCTGAACTGTTGGGCAAGAACAGGTTCACTTCCTCGTACTCCTCGCTTTCTACGAGAAAGTGAGAGAGGTTGAAATGGTGGTTGAGGATGATGCAATCGCATTCCTTGGGGAGTGCAATCTTGCCGTCCTTCGACAAAGAGAGATAGGCCAGATAGTCCATGAAATTACTAAAAAGGCAGCAACTAGCGACTGAGCCTTTTTTAGAAGGTTGCAATGTGATGCCCTTGCGATGAATTGTCGTTGGTCTTTTCATCTCCGTCAGGCTGATGAACTCCACGCCTCCGTGTACGTTTCTCATTCCTATTCCGTGCCACACTCTGTTCAGGCTGCTACAGTCGATGGAATATACTTCTTCTGGTATCGAGGAAGGATTTATGCCAAATTCTTGCAGTTTTTCTTGATCTTTCACTGTCAAGGACTCAAAGCAGATTTCTTCTGCTGCGTGTTCCAAATGCAGTGCTTTTCCGTTCTTTTGCTTGTTCATGATTGTTAAATATTTATTCGTTTTACTCATTTACTTTTATCATCATGATGTTCCTACATCTTGTTTATTAACTTTTGTAGGTCTTGTGTCGTTCTTCCTAAGGCGAAATAGTCGCTAATGTCCTTTTCTTGCTTGGTTCCGCTGAGAGGTAACTCCAATCTGAAAACGTTGTAATTGCCATTGTGCTCTTCCACTCTGCTCTTGGATTCCTTGATGCCTGTAGTATCAGAATCGTAAAGAAATATAATTTTTCTGAACCTCTGGGAAAGCAGCTTTATTTTGTCTGCAGGTATCTTTGCCGTCTCGCTGTTGAATGCTATGGCATTGTAGCCATGGGAAGCAAGGGACAGGACATCCTTTTCTCCACCAGTGATGAACACCATGTCGCCGTTTTCTTGCAACTGTTCCCATCCAAACACATATGGCGTTGGCAGGTCGCCGCCATACAGAAATCTGTTTTCTGCCTTAGGACGATATACTTTGATGCCCTTCATGTCGTTGAAGAAATAGCCGTAGGCTGGGATGGCCTTGGAACCAAATATGTTGAAACTCTTGCCGTCGGCTTTATAGAAAGTCACGCTTCTTAGGCTGTGAACATGATAGCGACGTAGGGTGTTGACATCGATTCCATACTTGTTCCAATACTCTAGTTCCCAAGACATAAATTCTTGTATGACAGGCATGAAAGTCTTGATACTTGATGTCTTGTTCTTGCTGATTTCTTGCTTGATGGCAGCTCTGTTGAACTGGGGCTTTGAGGAATACTTTCCCTTGTTCTCCTCAAAGACTCCCAGGCACAGATCCTGGTCGATTCTCTCCAATACGGCCTTGAAATCATTGCGGATGCTCATGTTCAGCACCCTTGCAGCGATTGCAAAGGCGTTGCCGCTACATCTGCTGTCGCCAAAGTCCTGGAGATAGTAGTAGGCTTGCTCTCCTGGAGGCTCGTTGAGATACAGATGGCAGGACGGACGGTTGTCGCCACTTCTGAAGGGGCTCTTGAACTTTTTCTTCAAGCACTCCTTACCCAGATAATAGCTGAAAATATCCAGTCCTCCATCTGTTTTCTCCAAAATTGTTTTGTATTCTTCCATGTAAAACCTAATTTTTGCCGCTTTATTTGCGATTTGAGACGTTTTGTTTGTTTCTGTGAGGAATTTATTGCTTGCCTCGGAAAAGTCGTCCTGAGCGTTGTTTTTTTACGTTTTTTAGTGAATCTTGCGGAAGTTGATGTCTGGCATGTGTACCACTTCCATCAGCTCGTTGAGCCTTTCCGCAAGCCTGTCACCATATTTCGGGCGTATGTCTGCCATCGGCAAGTTGGTGGTGATGATGGTCGGGAGCATCTTGTCGTAGCGATACGACAACAGCTGCTCGATGGGCTTGTATCTGTTCCCGTACTCGCAAAAGTCCGTTTCTTCCGTTCCTAGCTCGTCGATGGCGAGGATGTAGGTGTTGGCGCATCGCTCAAACTTGGGCTTGTTACTTACGAACATCTGGTAGAGTTCTCTAGCCGTGACTAGCCAGATTCCTGCCTTGGAGCTGAACACGCTGCCTTCTCCATTGCTGGGATCGGGAATCTTGCAGCAGTTGATGAAGCTTCGCATCCCCTTCACGCAGGTGGTCTTTCCGTTGCCTGTGATGCCGTTGAGGACAAGCCAGCAGTGCTCCTTTCCGGTTGTTAACCACGAGGCGACTTTTTTCATGCTTTCCATCTGGGATGGTTCGGCAACGAAAGACTTCTCTCTCTTTTTCACCTCTTGGGCGAAATGATAGCGCAGATGCTCAAAGCACAGCTCTGGGGTGAACCCCATGTTAGAAATTTCCTTCATAGATGCCTCCTTCCGAACTTTTTGGTACAAACTTCTCGCCGCTCCAACGCTCTGAGGTTGGTGATGGGGAACGGTTGGAAGCCTGAGGTTGGTTGATAGTTCTCAAATTCTTTTCAAGCCAGTCGCAGAAATGACACTTGAAGTCTTTCATATCCTCATGCTTATCCTTGCCACGGCAGACTAGTTCAATCTCGAACTCGTCAACTTTGTTCTTCACTGCCTCTGATGTGAGGAGCTTGAATTTCTTCTGAATGGCAGTCAACCATGTGGTTTCTGACTTCACGAGGTCGGCAAAATTTTCTTTGTTTGATTTCTTTTGCTCGTTTTCTTTCTCCACCTCGGTCACTTCTAAAACTTCGACGAAATCCCCCTCACGCACGTGCGCGATGTCGTCGTCGATATTCTTTATTTCTTTTATTCTTTTATTCTTATATTCTTTTAGTGTTGTTAAAGCCGTGTTAGAACTATGTTGCTCCTGTGTTAGTACCGTGTTAGAACTATGTTGCTCCTGTGTTAGTACCGTGTTAGTTAAATTTTTTGTAGCTTGGTAACTATCATAATTACAGCGAGTTATGCCTCGTTCTTTTTGTGCCGATATTTGTGAGTTGTTATGTTCTGACACGGATTCTATATTATTGTGCCTCTCTTGTGTTAACACTGTGTTAGTTGAAATTTTTGCAGCTTGGTAACTATCATAATTACAGAGAGTTATGACGCTTTGCTTATGTGCCACCCCTGGTAAATACGAGATTTCGCCAGTTCGTTGTAATCTGGCTAGACAAGTTCTGATGCTCTTCTCGGAAATGCCGGTTGCTTTTGTCAATAAACGCAAGGTGGAATTGAGCTGCCATGCTTCACTTCTGCTGTCGTTGTTTATGACTAATTTTGCTTTCAACATGAAGTACACATACAAATGCACCATGTTTGGCTCATGATACCAACCCCAATCGCAAATCTTACGATATAACTTTATCCAATCTGGAGCAGCCTCGTCTATTCCGATAGGCTGAAACTTGTTGAAATCGACAAGAACGATGATTCTTCCATTCTGCAACTTCTTATATTCGATTTCTTTGGTGCGCTGGAGTCTTGTGAGCCCTGTTCGAAGCTTCTGCAATGAAATCCCAGTTTCCTTAGATAAATGGTTGAGGGAAACAAGGCATTCGCCACGTTTGATGGTGATGTCGTTGTACTTTACATCATAAACGTTTGCGTTGAGAAGGAGGTACAGGTATAGTTGCACCATGTTTGCGTCATGGTACCAACTCCAATTCACAAAGTTGCGGGGCAACTTGATCCAACTGTTGTCTACTATGTTCATGATTCTTAAGCTTTTGATTCCTCTATTTTGAAAGACACGCAGGGCTTGCCGCCTTTGTAGCTGATGATGATTTCATCGTCTTTCTCTGTTATGTCTCGTATGTAGGAAAGGAGAAATTTTCCTCTTTTCCAACTTAGCTCTTGCTTTTTTATGTCCTCGCCTAGGTTGTGGAGTGCAAGCTTGCACTCTTCTATGCCTTGGCAAGGGGCAAAGTACGAAGGCTTCAACTTCACGAGGAGGTCTATAAGCCAAGGTTGCTTCTCTGCTACTTGATAATATCTTTTGATTCTGTACATTGCTCTTTGCTTTAAAAGTAGTCTTGCTCTCTTCGGTGTAACTCCTGAAGGTCGCTGACTTTGTATTCTGTCTTTCCCTTTCTCTTGGAAAAAGGTTTGAGCTTGCCTTCCTTAATCCAACGGCGCACATTCCCTGAACCGAACACTCTCATACTTTCTCGCTCACTATAATACTTTTTTGGAGGATTCTTTATCAAGAGCGCAATCTTTGGTGCCAGGAAAGTAGCTAAGTCTTCAAGAAATGTCTTGTAACTGACATTCTTGTCCTCAAACACGATTCGCTGTTCCATAAATTTCTGTTTTATTGTTCAACTCACTTGGATATACCACAGGATTTGAACGCCCATGATATATTCCTGCTTCCTTCAGTATCTTCAAGACACCACAGCGAGAAAAGTTGTATTTCTTGGCAAGGTGTTCCATCACAGGGGTTGGTTTCAGCACCTTGTTCAGGATGAGTTGCCCATACACGTTGAGGTAGTCGCTGATGACTTGCTCCCTCTTTTTTATTCTTTCGCCTATTGAGGTTCCTGAATAAACTTCGGTTAAAATTTCAAAGTTATTCTTGCTCATATTGTATTTTTTATGTATATTTGCAAACGTATTTCGTTTTAAGAACGTTACTATTTCGTTATTTCGAGTGCAAAGATAATAAAAAGCTGATAATATTATTAATAAAGGCTGATAAATTTATGATTAATTAACTATAATATAAATAAATATGAATGGATTGGAGCTACGTAAGGCTTTATCAAAAAGTAAAGTGAGCATCGTTGATTTGGCAGAAAAACTAAATATGACTCAGCCAAACTTGAGCAATGCCTTCAAGGTGCAGGATGTTAAATCTGGCATGTTGGAGAAAATTTGTGATGCTCTCGGTGTAACTATTGATTTCTTCTATGGCGGAACAAAATACATGAAGAATGGCGGCGAAGGCTACGTTGCTAAAGAAGAAACTGTAGGCGTGGCGCAGGAAGAGGATGCAGCAATCCTATATAAGAAACGACAACAGAGCCTTGCTGATGCAAAAGACCAGGAGATTATATTTCTAAAGGGACAGGTGCAAGCATTGAAGGAAACTATCCAAATGCTTGGTGGCAAGAACTCAAATGTGGATGTGCCTATGCCGTTGCAGAAAAAGAATGCGTAATCATCCATCACGATTTCATGAAAAATAGATAATGAATTAACTATATATATAAATATGTATATAAATATAATAAGGTGTAAAGCCTTTACATAGACAGAAGGAAATATTATCCTATGTTTAGAGTAACCTACGGAAAGGGCTTCCCATACTGATAATATTGCTGCGGCGCAGGCTGCTGTAGAGGAATAAATCTCTTCTGAAAGAAGATTGTACGATTAATGATTAGATAATTAGAGGAAAGTGTTTCGTAATGAAGCGCTTTCCTCTTTTTCGTCTTTTTTAGGTTAAATTTCGAAAGAAAATGAGCAAATCATTTGCAAATTACATTTATTTTCCGTAATTTTGTCGGAAAATAGAGAAATATGGAAGGATTAGTCATGATTTATGCGACGATTACGGTCGTTGCTGGAGCCATGGCACTTTGGCTTCATACAAAATGGGGTAAGAAATTCTTGGAGGATCTCTAATGGTTGGTATTGCTGCAGAATCCTTTGTGTTCTGAACTAATGTTCCCGGCACGCCCTTTCAGGGCGTGTGGAGCATACTTGTGAAATTTAGTAAATAATTTAAAGGCTTCAAAAATGAATACATTGGCTTTAACTTTTGCAATATGCTTGGTTCCTGCAACAGCATTTTTGATATGGCTCTTTACTCCTTGGGGAAAGAAGTGGTCTAAGGAATTGTAGTGATGAAGAAGATAAAATATATATTATGCGCTTGCCTGATGATGGCAAGCTTGGGCATGGAAGCCAAGTCGATGAAGGACTTGCTGGTTTCGATGCCCGATTCTGTTGTGCCTTATCTCAACCACAACCTGCGGCTGGAATTTACTGAGCTGCAGGAGATGGGAGTGAAGGCAGAAGTGAAGAATCTGTTAGGCGAAACGAGTGTGATGGATACGCTGACTGCTGATTTCGCTCAGTTGAGAACGAGTAAGAGCGCTACTTTGCAGATGAAGAAACTGCCATCGGCTAACGGCGATTCGCTGCTTTGCGTGGTGAAGACTTTTGCCGGAGTAGAGAAGGAGAGCGAACTCTATCTCTTTAATCAGGATTGGCAAGAGCAGGATGCCAGCAGGATTTTCGATGGGAAATCTTTGCAGCAACTGGCTTCCGGACTTGTTGCCAAACCCGATACGATGAGCGAGGCTAAGTTTGATGAACTCAAGGGGAAAATTGAACTCAAAATCGTGAGTGCTCTGCTCCTGCAACATGAAAACAGCCTCGTAGTGCGCTTGGCTTTACCTTTCGTGTCTGCTGACGATAAGAAGGCTGTAAATGCAATAAAAGTGCAAAGAAAATTTAACTGGAATGGTAAAACTTTTAAGGAGAGTTAAATTCTTGAAGTTTTTAGGTATAAACTATTGCAGGTTACAAGATTATTTGTACCTTTGCATCGTGTTTTTCATGGTATTAGATTATTAAGGTTAATAAAAGATTGGTTGTCGTGAGACAATCAATTTTTTTTTGTCCCTATCTGAAGGCATCAGCCCCTTGTCTTTCCCATCGGCTGGAGGCCGTTGGTTCAGACCGCAGGGCGATGTTTAGAAGATAACCATTCCGATGATACCGCAGATGAAAAGCAGCAGGATAGGGTTGGTCTTTCTGAATTTTGTGAAGTAGAAAGCAGCCAGAAACAGCACGATGCTTGCTCCGAAGACAAACGGATTGTCGGTTGGTGATCCGAAGTTCTCTTTATTCATCAGGAGAACGGCGGCAGCAGCTATCAGTCCGATGATGGCAGGCCGGAGTCCCGCAAAGATATCCTTTACGATTTTAGAATCCTTGTGCGTAATCAGATAGCGGCTGATGAGAATCATGATGATGAAAGGCAGCCACATGATGGAGAGTGAAGCCAATACCGAACCCAGACAGGCTGCCCAGGTAGGATAGCCGTCGTGAAGGCAGGCGGTATAACCTACGTAGGTGGCACAGTTGATGCCGATAGGTCCCGGTGTAGACTGGCTGATAGCCACAATATCCGTAAACTCAGCATTGGTAAGCCAATGGTTCTTCACTACCGTCTCGTTATGGATGAGCGAAAGCATCGCATATCCGCCACCAAAATTAAATGTACCAATCTTGGTAAATATCAGAAATAACTTTAGAAATAGCATAATCTCTATATTTTTACTTTTTTACCTTTTTACTTTTTTACCTTTCCATAGAGCCAGCCCAGCACACCGGCTGCGATGATGATGTAGATAGGGGAGATACCGAAAGCTGCAATCAGCAGACAGCAGACAACGGGAATCCAAATGTTGTAGCGGTTGATGTTTGCCGTCTTTGCCATCTTGAAGCAAGGCGCAGCAATGAGCGCTACCACGGCAGGGCGCACACCCATGAAGAACTTACCCACCCAATAATTGTCCTTGAAATGCTGGAAGAACATGGCGATGATGAGAATGGCGATGATAGAAGGCAGGGCGATGCCTATGGCACCCACAATGCCTCCCCAGACTCCCTTCAGCTTATAGCCGATATGACTCGCCATGTCGATGGCGAATATGCCCGGAGTGGTCTGAGCCACTACCATGATATCCATGAACTCCTGCTTGTCCATCCACTTGTTCTTGTCTACAAATTCCTGTTCCATGATCGGTATCATGGCGTAGCCTCCACCTAGCGTGAAAGCCCCGATTTTATTGCACGTGAGGAAAAATTTTACTAACATATCTGTTGTTTCTATATTACTTTTCTCTTATATCTGTTGAAATCGACTGCAAAAATACACATAATTTGTTAAATATGCTAGCTTTCATGCGGATAATCTTCAAAATCGTGTGCTTTTTACCCGAAAATTTGTATCTTTGCAGCTAATATTTTATAATAAAAAGACATTAAACTATGAATCTGAAAGTACGCCTAGCAGTGATGAACTTCCTGGAGTTTGCAGTTTGGGGAGCTTATCTCACGTCTATGGGCAACTATCTCGGCAAGGCTGGGATGGGTGCTGAGATTTCCTGGTTCTATACCATACAGGGAATCGTATCTATTTTTATGCCTACATTGATGGGCATTGTTGCTGATAAGTATATCCAGCCGCAACGTCTTTTGGGCTATTGTCACCTTTTGGCAGGAGCAGCCATGATAGGTCTGTTCGGTATGGGACAGGCTAGCCAGACTCCTAATGAGGCAATGTTTATTGCCGTTTACACCTTCAGCGTGGCTTTCTATATGCCTACATTGGCATTGTCAAATACTTCGGCATTCAGTATATTGAAGAGCAACGGGCTCGACACCGTGAAGGCTTTTCCGCCAATCCGTGTGTTCGGAACCGTGGGCTTCATCCTCACGATGTGGATTGTGAACTGTGCTACCTGGGACAACGGTTCATTCTCGTTCCTGTTGAGCGAGAACGCCCATAAGTTCCAGTATACCCATTATCAGTTCCTGGTATCGGGTGTGCTCAGCATTCTTCTCTTCCTCTATTGCTTCTCATTGCCAGCCTGTCCTATCGTGAAGAAAGAGACAAAGAGCTGGGTAGAGACATGGGGTTTCGATGCCTTTAAACTCTTCAAGAGCCGTGAGATGGCGATGTTCTTCATCTTCTCTTGCATGCTCGGTATGAGTCTGCAGGTAACCAATGGCTATGCCACTCCGTTCATTACCAGTTTCAAGGGCGATCCTGCGATGCTCGATACTTTTGCAGCTAACAATGCTACGCTCCTGGTATCCATCTCTCAGGTGGCCGAGGCGCTCTGCATCCTTCTCATTCCGTTCTTCCTGAAGCGTTATGGCATCAAGGTTGTGATGCTCATCGCCATGATGGCATGGGTTTTGCGATTCGGTTTCTTCGGATTGGGCAATCCTGCATTCCCGGGTGTTACCTTCTTCATCCTCTCATGCATCGTTTACGGTGTAGCCTTCGACTTCTTCAATGTGTCGGGTGGTCTGTTTGTAGACCAGAAATGTGATGTGAAGGTAAGAGCATCGGCTCAAGGTCTGTTCATGCTGATGACCAACGGTCTGGGAGCATCTATCGGAACCATTCTCGCAGGTATGGTCATCAACCATTACTGCCACTGGACAGATGATGGCTACCTGATGGGTGACTGGAAAACCTGCTGGTTCATCTTTGCCGGTTATGCGCTCGTGGTAGCTGTAGCCTTTGCTGTCCTCTTCCGTCCGAAGAAAGAACAGAAATAAGGAAGAAAAAGGTCATACTCAACGCGAGAGTAAAAACAGAATGTTACGTAAGAATATAAATAAATTTAAATAAAGAAAGGGTACATAATGATGTTGTACAAACTTAAACTCGCTGCCTGCTTTGGCATTCCGGAAGCTTCCGGGACATGTATTATTAGTTTGGTAGACGAATCCGAAAAAAGAGCTTTGTCTATTATGACTAATGAATATGTAGCAGAGCAGCTGAAGGCATGTAATTCGAAAACTTCTGATTTTAAAAATGATGTGATCTCTGTACTTTGGACACTATTTGACAGGCAAAATGTAGACGATTTCTATCTCGAATTCGATGCTACGCCAGAGAGGGGAGTATATGCTACTCTTGTGAATAAAATCACAAATGAACGTATGAGCATCAAGACTGACCAGGCTGTGTTGCTGTCTGTGGCTGCGGATATAGAAATGTATACAACAGAGCTGGTTATAAAGGAAATTTCTACTCCTTTTAATAAAAATGATATGAGTTCGGCTTCTTGTGCGGTACCTATTTCGGCTTTGCCAGACCAGATGCTCGAAAAAGCATTGGATTGTGCCATTAATGAAGAAGATTACGAAACAGCCTCTGCCATCCGCGATGAGATAGAGCGCCGCAAAGGCAAAAAAAGTGAATAATTAAAGGATATTCTTACGGAATAACAGAAAATTAAGAAGAAAAAGTAACAATAAGAGGAAATGAAAGAAGTTAGATTTTTCTATGTGCCAGATGCGGCTACACAGACAGAACTGCCTCAGGAAGAGGCTACTCATGCACTCAGGGTTTTGCGTATCCAGGCGGGGGACGAATTGTTCCTGATGGATGGCAAGGGGGTGTTCTACCGTGCAGAAGTTTCGCTGGCTACCAACAAACGGTGCATCTATGAGGTGAAGGAGGTTATGCCGCAGCAGCCTGCCTGGCGCGGACACATTCACCTGGCCATCGCCCCGACAAAGATGATGGACCGCATTGAATGGATGGCAGAGAAGGCTACGGAAATCGGCTTCGATGAAATCTCTTTCCTCAACTGCAAGTTCTCTGAACGCAAGGTCATCCGCATAGACCGCATAGACAAGATTGTGGTTTCTGCCGTCAAGCAGAGCCACAAGGCTTGGAAACCTGTGGTCAACGAACTGCAGAGCTTTAAAGATTTTATTACTACGCCCCGCAATGGCAGAAAGTTTATCTGTCATTGTTATGAGGAGATAGAAAAGAAAGACTTTTTTGCCGAGATTTCCAAGTCATGCCCAGCTGATGATTCTGCCGGAGCAGTCCAGGAGGGTGCCGATGACATCACCGTGCTGGTAGGACCTGAGGGCGATTTCTCTATCGATGAGGTGAGACTGGCCCTGGAAAACGGATATGAGAGTGTTTCGCTTGGTACCAGTCGCCTCCGTACGGAAACAGCAGGATTGGTGGCTGTCAACATGTGCCATCTGGCAAGAGCTTTATAATATTTACTAGTGTGATGAAAAGATTGTATAAGAGTTTGATGTTCATGTGCTTGGCTGTCGTATTGGGATTGCTGAGCTCATGCTCGGGCACTGACTATCTCAATGCCATTCCAAAGAAAAGTACTGCGCTCATCTCTGTTGACATGCAGCAGATGGCATCCGGCAAGAGCGATGAAGACAAGGCGGGAATGCTCAAGTCTCTGTTGCACGTTGAGGATGCATCGAAGTGTGGCATCGACATCTCTGAGAAGATATTCCTCTTTGAGAGTGCTGATGGCAACCTCGGACTTTGTGCCAAGGTGAGCGATGAGGGCGATGTGGAAGACTGGCTTGCTTCGCTTGCCAAACAGCATATCGCTACAGAGGTGAAGGAGCGTAAAGGCTTTCATTTCTCTGTATTGAAAAATTCGTGGCTGGTCGGCTTCTCTGATCAGGCACTCCTCGTTATGGGACCGGTTGTAGCCGATGCGCAGGCCCAGCTCCAGCAGCAGATGGTGAAATATCTGAAGGCTGATGAGGACGAAGGTATTACCGCATCGCCTATGTTTGAACGTCTGGAAACCATCACTTCGCCTATGGCTATGGTGGCTCAGGCTCAGGCGCTGCCGGAGAAGTTCGTAGCTCCATTTACCCTTGGTACTCCTAAAGATACCGACCCTTCGCAGGTAGTGATTGCTGCTGAGATGGACGTGAAAGACGGTATCCTGCAGGTGAAGGGAGAAACTTTCTCCTTTAATAAAGAAATAGATGAGGCCCTGAAGAAGGCGGCTCAAACCTATCGTCCGATTAAAGGCAGCTACGTCAAGTCGATGCCTGCTGATGCCCTGGCGGGTATCTTCATGAACGTAAAGGGCGAGCAGTTCCTGCCGATGATGCAGAGCAACCGCAGCCTTCAGACCCTCCTGATGGGTATCAACCAGGCTATCGATATGGATAATATCATCCGTAGTGTGGATGGGGATATGGCTATCGTGATGCCTTCGCTTACAGATAACAATATGCAGATGACGATGGCTGCTAAACTGTCGCATGCCAAGTGGTTGGGCGATGTTGATTATTGGAAAACTTCATGTCCGGCTGGTGCGAAGATAGCCAATTGGGGAAAGAATGCTTACTTTTATACCGATGGCAAGACCTCGTTCTATTTCGGTGTGACGGATGACAAGCAGTTCTTTAGCGGTAGCGACCAGCTGATGGCGCAATATGCCGTGAAACCAAGTAATCATCCGATAGATGCAAAGATTCAGAAGCTCATCGTCGGTCAGAAACTGGCAATGGTCATCAATCTCGCCAAGAGTTCTGATAGTGACGGCTCGGGCAAGGATGATGCCATCTCTACCGTAACCGGTCTGCTCACCCCAGTCTTCGGAAATCTTACTTCGGTGGTTTATACTTTAAAGGTAAAAAGGTAAAAGGGTAAAAAGGTAAAAGATTAAACATTAAACATAAAAAAAGTGGAAAAGATTCAGCTTCATTCCGTTCTCCCGCAGGTCTTCGCCCAGCGCAATGACCTGAATTCGGAGATATGGAAGCAGGATGTTACCTTCGAGAAAGGTCATCTTTATCTTATCGAGGCAGAGAGTGGCAGCGGAAAGAGTACTTTCTGCAGCTATGTGCTCGGCTATCGTCACGACTACAGCGGAAGCGTGATGTTCGACAATGATGTTACCGCCAACTATAAGGTGAAAGACTGGGTTGAGATGCGCAAGCGTCATATCAGCCATCTCTTTCAGGAACTCCGTCTCTTCCCAGAGCTTACTGCCCTGGAGAATGTAGAAATCAAAAACAAAATAACCGGATTCAAGACGCGTGAGCAGATACTGAAATGGTTTGATATGCTCGGTATTGCTGACAAGGTAGATGCCAAAATCGGCAGAATGTCGTTCGGACAGCAGCAGCGTGTGGCTATGATGCGTGCGCTCTGTCAGCCTTTCGACTTCATTCTGGCTGATGAGCCTATCAGTCACCTCGACGACAACAATTCGCGCATCATGGCAGATATCATGATGACCGAAGCGAAGGAGCAGGGGGCTGGCGTCATCGTTACCAGTATCGGTAAGCACATGGACTTGCCCTACGAGCATACATTTAAGTTGTAATTTAACATTTAACATTCAACACTTAACATTTAAAAAATGAATCTCGTTTGGAAATTATTGCGTCAGCATATCAGCATACCTCAGTTTGCGGGCTTTGCCTTCGCCAATCTCTTCGGTATGCTCATCGTTCTTTTCGGCTTTCAGTTTTATAAAGACGTGCTGCCTGTCTTCACTCAGCAAGACAGTTTCATGAAAGCCGACTACCTCATCATGAGCAAGAAGATAGGTATGGGAAATACCATCAGCGGCCGTTCCAATACCTTCTCCGGTTCTGAAATAGATGAAATCGGAGACCAGAAGTTTGTAAAGAAGATAGGAAAATTCACCTCTACTGAATATAAGGTAGATGCCCAGATGGGTGTAAACGGCGTGAACGTTCTTAATAGCGAACTCTTCTTCGAGAGTGTGCCTGACGGTTTTGTTGATGTGCCGCTCAAGGACTGGAAATATACGCCGGGAACTCAGGAGGTGCCAATCATCCTCCCGCGTACATATATTAATATGTATAACTTCGGTTTCGCCCAGAGTCATTCGCTTCCTAAAATCAGCGATGGACTGATGGGCATGATTGATTTCAATATCCAGATTCAGGCTGGTGGCAAGAAAGAGCAGTTCAAGGGAAAGGTTATCGGTTTCTCTTCGCGACTCAACACCATCCTCGTTCCACAGGCATTCATGGACTGGAGTAACCAGGAATTCGCTCCAAACCAGAAGAGCGATCCTAACCGCCTCATCGTAGAGGTAGGAAACCCGGGAGACGAGAACATCACTAAATACCTGGATGATAACGGTTATGAAGTAGAGACAGACAAGCTGGATGCAGAGAAGACTACCTATTTCCTCCGCATGATGGTATCGATGGTGATGATTATCGGTTTGGTTATCTCCGTTTTGAGTTTCTATATTCTGATGCTCAGCATCTATCTGCTGGTTCAGAAGAACTCTTCTAAGTTAGAGAATCTTCTTCTGATAGGTTACAGTCCGAACAATGTAGCAAAGCCATATCAGGTGCTCACCATTGCGCTGAATATCGTGGTACTCATTATCGCGTGGATCATCCTCTTCTTCCTCCGCGATTACTACATGGGCTTCATCGAAACCCTCTTCCCTGATATCGACGAGGGCACCATGCTCCCAGCCATCGCCCTAGGTCTGCTCCTGTTCCTGATAGTTTCTATCCTGAACATCGTAGCCATCCGTCGCAAGGTGATGAGCATCTGGCAGCGAAAGGAGTAAGAGAGCCTAGCCTCCGTTCCAGGCGATTCCATCGCCTGTCATAAAAGCTCAGTCCCCCGCTTTTAGCCCCGAAAAAACTATAAGCAAACCCTCGTTATAAATAACAAATTAAAGGAAATCTGCGTTATTTGCTTAACGCAGATTTTTTTTATGTTATAAAACACATTTTTTTATGCTTTTGTAACAATTAAAAGCAATTTTTTTATTACTTTTGCAACCGATAACAATATAAGAGGGGGTTATATCCCGTATTATTTAATTATTTATTTTAAGGTATGCAGAAAAGATTTTTTTTATTTGTGGCTTTGTTGTCCTTTATGGTTTCCACAGCCATTGCACAGATTACTACATCTGGCGTCAAAGGTTTGATTAAAGCTAATGGTGAAGATGTAATAGGTGCAACTATTACTGTTACCCACGTACCAACAGGTGCTGTTTATCGTTCTGTGACTAACAGCGTAGGTCGCTTTACTATTCAGGGTATGCGCGCTGGTGGTCCTTACACGGTAGAGATTTCCTACATTGGTTACAAAACCAAGGAAATCAAGAATGTAACACTCAAACTTGGTGAAATGTCAGACCTTTCAACTCAGTTGGAAGAGGATGCACATGCTTTAGGTGAAGTGGTTGTTAAGGGTAAGTTGGGCTTGGATGCCAGCAAGACTGGTGCGGCAACCAGCTATAGTGCCAAGGATATTGCCAATATGCCTTCTATCAGTCATAGTATCGGTGATATCACCCGCATGAATCCTATGGTAAGTGTTTCTCAGTCTGGAGCAATGTCTTTTGCTGGTGTTAATAACCGTTATAACAGCTTCCAGGTTGATGGTGCCGTAAACAACGATGTTTTCGGTCTTACTTCTAATGGCCAGAATGGTGGTCAGGCTGGTTCTCAGCCTATTTCTACAGAGACTATTGATCAGGTACAGGTGAGCGTGGCTCCTTTTGATGTTCGTCAGTCTGGTTTTACAGGTGGTGCCATCAATGCCATCACTAAGTCGGGTACCAATACCTTCCACGGATCAGTATATGGTAACTGGTTGAACAAAGACTTGATTGGTTCTAAGTATACTTTGATGAATGGCAAGGATAGCCAGAAGTATGATGATGAAACAGACTATCGTTATGGTGTAACTCTCGGTGGTCCTATCATCAAGAACAAGTTGTTCTTCTTTGCAAACTACGAGAAGTCAAACAAGGAATATCCAAATAACTATGGTTATGGTTCTGAGGCTTCAAAGTTAGGAACAGAAGGCTTTAATATTGCCGATGAAGTGCTTTCTATCCTGAAGGAAAAGGGTTACAATGCTTCATATAATAATCCTAAGAATTATACTAAGAGCGACAAGGCTGGTATCAAACTCGACTGGAATATTAACGATAAGCACAAGGCTACCTTCGGATGGCGTATGGTTAATGCTAAGCAGTTGAATAGCAACAGTACAGCCGGCTATCTGAATGCTTCTGATTATCAGTATGATTTCGTCTCAAAGACAAATACTTTTACTGCAGAATTGAACAGCTCTTTCAGCGAGAAGATAAATAATCAGTTCCAGGCTTCTTATGTATCTGTAAGAGATCATCGTGATCCTAAGGGTATTGCGCCAATGATTCTGATTAAGAATGTGGGTGGTGGTACTCTCTGTCTCGGTACAGAGCGTTCTTCTACAGCAAACTCTTTGAATCAGGATATCATCACCTTTACAGATAATTTGAACTGGTATGTGAGCAATCATACACTGACTTTCGGTACTCATGGAGAGTACTACAAGTTTAAGAACCTCTTTATCCAGGATAATTATGGTACTTATTATTTCAACAATTTTGATGATTTCAAAATGTTTGCTAATGGACAGACAGTTGCTCAGTCTGTTGATTCAAAAACAGGTAAAATTACATATTACAACACATTGAATCAGTATCGTTTCGGTTCTGCCAATGTAGCAGTAACCGGTGATCCTCGCTGGGCTCCAGAGTTTGCTGCTGGTCAGATTGGTTTCTATGCACAGGATAAGTTTAATGTTACTCCTAATTTTGAGTTGACTTATGGCTTGCGTATGGATATCCCTTTGTTCTTTGATACTCCTACTGAGAATGCTGAGTTTAATGCTTCTGCTGCCAAGCAGGGATGGAATGTTGTTACAAACCATAAGTTGAGCAGCACCCCAATGTGGTCTCCACGTGTCGGCTTCCGTTGGAATATCGAAAAAGAGCATAATATGATTCTCCGTGGTGGTGCAGGTATCTTCACCGGTCGTATCCCATTCGTATGGTTGAGCAACAACTTTACAAATACTGGTATCCAGACTTCTATATATAATGTATATGGTTCTACTGGTCTGACAGAGAATAAGAAGGGAACTGGTAAACTCACTGATGTAAGTCTTATTGTTGATCCTTACAAGCAGAGTGAGAATACAGCTAATCTGGCTGCATCTGGTAATCAGACTGTAAATGTATTTGCTAAGGACTTCAAATTTACTCAGAACTTGCGTCTGGACCTTGCTCTTGATTTTACATTAGCAGGTATTGACTTTACTTTGGAGGGTGTTCTCTCAAAGAATCTGAATGATATCTATTATAAGGATTTGACCCGTACTGAGGCTGGTAAGACATTGGGTGAGACCTATAAGTCTTTGGCTTTTGACAATCGTCCATTGTTCCAAAAGGTTACCAGCACAGAAGATGCTAACTTGAAGAAGTTTGCCAATGTATATATGTTGGATAACACCAGCAAGGGATACAGTTACAATCTGTCTTTGTCTGCTGTTAAGCGCTTTGACTTTGGTTTGGATCTGGCAGCATCTTACACTTATTCACGCTCAAAGTCTGTTAACTGCGGTACATCTTCTGTAGCTCAGTCAAACTATAACTACAATTATACATATCAGAATCCAAACTCTCCTGAGCTCGGTTTCACAGCATTCAATGTGCCTCACCAGATCAAGGCTTCTGCCTTCTATCATAAGGATTACGCCGAGCACTGGAATACTACAGTAGGTCTTATCTATACAGGAACTTCTGGTTCACCTTATAGTTTGTACTATTATGGTGACTTGAACCAGGATGGTTCTAATGGTAACGATTTGATGTTTATCCCAACAGATGAGCAGATTGATAAGATGCAGTTTAAGGCTAACAAGAACTATACTGCTGAAGAGCAGAAGGAAAACTTCAGAGAGTGGATAGCCAATGATGGCTATATGAGCAAGCATCGTGGTGAATACTTCAAGCGTTATGCTGATAACTTGCCATTCGAGAGTCACTTCGACTTCCATCTTGCTCAGACCTATAAGTTCAAAGTTGGTGCTCAAGTTCATTCTGTAGAATTGTCATTCGATGTGTTGAATGTGGGTAACATGTTCAATAAGAAATGGGGACGCTATACATCAACTGGTACAGCTAAATATTACTCTCCTGTTACCTATAGTGGTAACGGACAGTTCCAGTTCCTGCACCCAGGTAATTATGAAATGCGTTCTTATGACGACTATTATAGCCGCTGGCGTGGTCAGCTTGGTTTGAAGTATACATTCTAAGTATTAGTCCATAAGTACAGTTATATTTAGGGGATGTGCTTCTGTTTGACAGCACATCCCCTCTTTGGTTTCAAATAAAACTGATTATGATGAAAAAAATATTATTATTATTGATTTCTTTCCTGGCTCCCTTTTCTGTAAGTCTGGCACAGGAACATCGAACCGTGATAATTTCCTTAGACGGATGCCGTTGGGATTATCCCGAGATGTATGATACGCCTTTTCTTGACAATTTGGCACAGGATGGAGTAAAAGCTATTATGCAGCCTTCGTTTCCATCTGTTACGTTCCCTAACCATTATACGCTGGCAACGGGCTTGGTTCCTGATCATCATGGAATTATAGCCAATAAATTTCTTGATAAAAAGAGTGGACTAGTGTTCAGCTTAGGTGATAAGATAACAAAAATGGATCCCCGCTTCTGGGGAGGCGAGCCTGTTTGGATTACTGCCAAGCGTCAGGGTAAGCGGGTAGGTGTGGTTTATTGGCCAGGCTCAGATGTAGCCATACAGGGTACTTATCCTGATATTTATTATAATTATGAGCAGAAGCCGTTGCTGACTTATGTTGAGCGAATAGCAGAAATAGAACGTATGCTCAAAATGCCAGAAGATAAACGCCCGCAGCTTATTATGGCTTATTTTGACGAGCCTGACCATTCAGGTCATACTTATGGTCCTGAGAGTAGGCAAACCCGTATGCAAGTAGAGACCTTAGATTGCCTTCTCGGACAGTTATGGAAAGATATCCAGAAGATGCCCGATGGTAAAAATGTGAACCTGATTGTGACAGCAGACCATGGTATGGACCGTAACTCGAATGAACGTATCATTAATCTGACCCATTATTTGGATAAGTCATGGTACAAAAACATAGCAATGGGATTCCCTACGATGATATATACCAATAAGGGATGTGAAAATAAAATACTGAAAGCTCTTTCTAAGGTACCTCATATTAGAGCATGGCGTAAATCAGAAATGCCTGCCTATTTAAATTATGGTACAAATGAGAACATTGCCGACATTGTTGTTACTACAGACATAGGTTGGGTACCCAGTGATAAGAATGAGGTCTTAGCCGGAAATCATGGCTTTGATCCAACTTATAGCGATATGCATGTCCTATTCCGTGCAGCTGGCCCTGATTTTAAAAAAGGATATGTTAAGGATAAAGTCTTTAAAAACGTAGATGTTTATCCTTTGCTTAATTATCTCCTTTCAATCAAACCTGCTGCCAATGATGGTAATTTGTCAGAGGTCAAAGATTTGTTGAAATAAGTTTGATGCATGGGAAGAGTTCCCATTAGAATAATTCTATCGCGATGCACTTCTCTTTTTCGAGGGAAGTGCATTTTTTTTTCGTTTATTTGCATATTTTTTGGTGTATTCTGTCATTTTTCTCTGTTTTTTGCTTGTTGTCTCAAAAAAAATGTTTATATTTGCAACATATTTGTTTATAAGAGTGAATGCACACGGTACGAGGTGCGCGGTTCTCTCTTTATTTATTCACAAAAGAATCAAAACAACATGCAGAAAAGATTGCAACTACTTCTGGCTTTGCTCGCCTTCATGGTGACTTCGGCAATGGCTCAGATTACCACTTCAGGCATTAGTGGTAAAATTTCTTCCAATGGCGAAACCGTTATTGGGGCTACTGTTACTGCTACACACCAGCCATCTGGTACTGTGTATCGTGCTGTAACAAATGTAGATGGTCGCTATACTATTCAGGGTATGCGTCCTGGTGGTCCTTACAAGGTAAGTATCTCTTATATCGGATATAAGGACAAGGTTTTCAACAATGTCAGTCTGAACTTGGGTGAAAGCCAAAATCTCTCTTGCTCTCTTCAGGAAGATGCCAAGCAGCTTCAGGAGGTTGTTGTTTCGGGTAAGGCTGGTCTGAATGGTACGAAGACCGGTGCGGCCATGAGTATCAATGCTCAGCAGATAGCTGATATGCCTTCTATCTCGCACAGTATTGCGGATGTGGCTCGTCTGAATCCACAGCTTACTACGAACGGACAGTCTGGTTCTATGTCATTTGCCGGTATGAACAACCGTTATAATTCATTCCAGATTGATGGTGTGATGAATAACGACGTGTTCGGTCTTACTGCTAATGGCAGTAATGGTGGTCAGGCAGGATCTCAGCCTGTTTCTATGGAGACTATTGACCAGATTCAGGTAAATATCGCTCCTTTCGATGTTCGCCAGGGTGGTTTTACCGGTGGTGCCATCAACGCGGTAACCAAGAGCGGTACCAATGACTTCCATGGAAGTGGCTATTTCTATGGGAACAACCAGGATTTGGTAGGTCGTCATTATAAGAATATGGATGGTACCTATGCTCAGCCTTATGATGATGAGAAGGAAACTTTGTTCGGATTTACGCTCGGTGGTCCAATCATCAAGAACAAACTCTTCTTCTTCGCAAACTATGAGAATTCAGAAAAGTCGTACCCAACTCAGTATACCATCGATTCTCCAGATGTTAAGTTTAATCCGGATTTGGCTAAGGACTTGATGTCTAAGATTTATGACTTGGCTAACCGTCAGGGTTATGATTATGCAACTTCATGGGCAGATAAAGATAAGAACGTGAAGAGCCAGAAAGCTGGTTTGAAGTTGGATTGGAATATCAACGAGTTCAACAAGTTCTCTATACGTTGGAGTTATGTTGATGCTAAGCAGACGCTTGGTCTGGGTGGTATTGCTACATTGAATACTACCGATCACTTGTATGATTTCAAATCTAAAACTCATTCTTTCGCCGCAGAGTTGCAGAGCCGCATCTCTCCAAACCTGAGCAATGAGGCACGTGTATCTTACGTTCGTGTTCGTGATGAGCGTACTTCTGGTAAGCCAGCGCCATCTATCACTATCTATAAGGTAGGAAATGGTACCATGAATATCGGTAATGAATATTCCTCAATGGCTAATGGATTGAATCAGGACATTTATACTCTCGAAGATAACTTTACATGGTTCAAGGGGAATCATACACTGACATTCGGTACACATAATGAGCTTTACAAGTTCTCTAACCTCTTCCTTCAGAATCTCTATGGATGCTATTATTTTGATACTCCAGACGACTTCCTAAATTATTATAAGGGTTGTGGAGCTGATGGTTTTGGAGGGGATGGTAAGTATATCAAGAACTTCTACTTCACACAGGCTAATGTTGAGGTGACTGGTAATCCTCGTTGGGCACCAGAGTTTAGCGCAGCTCAGCTGGGCTTTTATGTACAGGACAAGTGGGATGTGACAGACAGCTTCCAGCTCACCTATGGTCTCCGTATGGATATGCCTCTGTTCTTTGATACGCCTACCGAGAATGCTAAATTCAATGAGTGGGCAGCAGGTAAGGGATATGGTTTCAAAACCAATCAGAAACTTGCCAGTACACCAATGTGGAGCCCTCGTGTAGGTTTCCGTTGGGATATTGAGAAGAACCGCAAATATATCCTTCGTGGAGGTATCGGTGTATTCACTGGTCGTATTCCTTTCGTCTGGTTGAGCAACAACTTTACGAATACTGGTGTGCAGACATCTTCTTACTCTGCAAAAAATAATTCTGATGTGCAGCTCATCATGGATCCTAACAAGCAGACTCAGAATGCAGATAAACTGAAGGCTCTCGGTAGCCAGCTGATCAATGTGTTTGACAAGGATTTCAAGTTCACTCAGTCTATGCGTGTTAATCTTGGTTTCGATTTCAATCTCCTGGGTATCGACTGGACTGCTGAGGGTATCTTCAGCAAGAGTCTGAATGATGTTTATTACAAGAACTTGGCTTATGAGGAGACTGGTAAGACCTTGTCTCAGACCTCTTACATGAACTGGGATAACCGTCCTCTTTATACAAAGGTGGCAGATGCTAAGTCGTTTAACAACATCTATGCAATGTATAATACCAGCAAGGGCTACAGCTACAGCCTGTCTTTGTCTGCAGCTAAGCACTTTGCGTTCGGTCTTGATCTGAATGCATCTTATACATTCACTCACTCAGAGTCTGTAAGCAGTATGACCTCATCCGTTGCTCAGAGCAACTGGCGTAATACTCATACTTATCGCTTCTCAAACAACCCAGAGTTGGCTAATAGTGCTTATAATGTGCCTCATACAGTGAAGGCTTCTGCTTTCTATCACTTCAACTGGGGAACCAACAAGTTGTTTACCACTACTGTAGGTCTTATCTATCAGGGTCAGAGCGGTTCTCCTTACTCTCTTGTTTATAGTGGAGATATTAACGGAGATAATGGTACAAGTAATGACTTGATTTTCATCCCTACAGATGCGCAGGTAGACCAAATGAAGTTCTTGGGTACTGATGCTTATACTGCTGAGCAGCAGCGTGCTAATTTGAAGCAGTGGCTTGCTACTACAGACTATGTGAAGGATCATCGTGGTGAGTACTTCGAGCGTTATGGTGCTAACTTGCCGTTCGAAAGTCATTTCGATTTCCACTTCGGTCAGAAGTTTGGCATCCGTACAGGTAAGTATGTACATGCTTTGGAACTTACTTTGGATATCATGAACGTGGCTAACCTCCTGAACAAGGATTGGGGCCGTACCTTCAGTAGTGGTTATAACAGCGAGATTATTTCTCCTATCACGTACAAGGGTGATGGCGTGTTCCAGTTTGCTAACTCATCTGATATGCCTCTCAAGTATCCTAGCTCATACTACAGCCGCTGGCGTGGCCAGGTTGGTTTAAAGTATACATTCTAAGGTATAATTATCTTTTCAGACAACATATCATTAATATAAAAAGAGGGTGAATCATAAGTAAGTGATTCACCCTCTTTCTGGTTTTATAAGAACAAGTCTTTCTTTGGCATGTTTGTCATATATTTCTTTCTCAGTTTCTCGAAGAAAGCTATAGTATCGTTAGAGAAGCCGTGGCCTTTCCATGTAGATGTGTTCGTGATGAGAATCCAGCATTGGTTATCCGGATATTTCAGGACGATGGCTGATGTGCCTGCCAGCGAACCGGTACGAATCCATGGTTTGTCGCTCTTTGGTGTATAGTTCCAACCGATAGAGTATTGGTGGTCAGCCTGCTCGCACGTCATAAACTCGATACTCTTCTTGCTGAGGATATCCTTGACATGTGGCAAACCATCGATGCTGGCTATGAAACGGCTCAGCTCGGCTGCCGAACCACACCAGGCTCCTGCACCCGACAGGCGGGGAAGGTCGGTGTCACCATAGCATTTCTCCACCAGTCGTCCACTGTTGTTGTATTCATATACAGGGATGCTGCCCTGGTGCATGTAGTACTTCGTCTCGTTAGGTCGGCGGTCCTTTAAGTAAGTTCCCGCAATATGCATGTCGTAGCAGCCGGCTGGGTGGAGCACATACTTCTGTATGAAGTTTTCATATTTCATTCCGCTCTTCTTCTCTATGATCATGGAGAGAATCATGTAGCCCAGATTACTGTAGCATTTGCCTTCGCCAGGAGTATAACCCAAGTGGCGCTTCAAGAGAATCTTGAGCAGGGTAGGGTGATCAGGTGGCGTTTTGAGATGGTTCTGCATCATGATGTAGCGGGTGGAAGATACAGGGTCACCGGCATAATTGTTGAAACCAGCCTGATGGCGCAGCAACTGTTCTACGGTGATGTCGTAATATCGCTTGTCCTTGATACTGTTGTTGTAAACGGTATCGCGCAGGATTCCCTTTTCGCCAAACACCTTCTCGTTCAGCTTGAGTTTCTTCATCTCCTGCAACTTCATGATACCTACGGCTGTAATCAGTTTCGATACCGAGGCGAAGCGCATCAGCATGTTAGGCTCCATTCTGATGCCTCGCTCCTTATCCGCCATTCCGAATCCGCGGGCATAGAGTAGCGAGTCGTTGCGGGTGATGACGAGTTGGGCTCCATTGATTTCCCATCTCTTGAGATACCTTTCTATTACCGAGTCCATCTCATGATATTCCTTCCCTTCAGTCAGGGCATTTGAGATGGAATCGTTGATGTGAACCTTAGGGAGCGAATCTGCCGCCTTGTTCTTGTCTGATGCTGATGTACAGCGAGATACACAGCTGTGTGTAGTCCATCCTACGATTGCTGTAAAGGTAAGCAATATGATTGCTATGCGTTTTTTTCTTAGTCGTCGTGCCATTTTATTTAATTTTTCTATGCAAAGATAATGCAATCTTCTCAAATAACAAAACATTGAAAATATATTTAAATTTATTTTGTATTGTCTATGAATTATCGTACCTTTGTACCCAGTTATAAAGAAAAACAATGAAGAAGGTATTAAAAAAGGTATTTAGATCCATATTTTATATAGTAGTCATGTCGGTTCTGGCATTCCTGCCCGACTTCTGGCTTTGGCATATCGGGGTGAGTGAGTGGCCTTTGCTGCTAGCCATCTTATGGTGGGTTCCCTCGTTGTTACTTGTTCTTGCCGAAGTGGGGTTGCAGATGGGGTTCTTCCATAAGTTGTCAGTCCGTGTACTCTTTACTACCATACTTTTCTCGGCATTCCCTAAGGTAGTCTTCATCCTGTTCGATGCATTTCTTCCTTGGTTCTTTGCTCTGATTCCTGCTTTGGGTGTAATGGGGTGGTTTGCCTTCGGCTTTATAGAGGGTTGGAAGCGGTTAGAACTGAAACATATTACCTTTACCTCGCCCGATTTGCCACCTTATTTTGATGGTTACCGCCTGGTACAGATTACCGACTTTCATCTCGGTTCGTTTCCTCCAGGCAATGATTTCGTGCAGAAGGTGGTGGATGCGACCAACAATGAAGAACCCGATATGATTCTCTTTACGGGCGATCTGGTCAATAACCAAGCCAGCGAAGTGGAGCCTTATCTGGATACGCTGGGGCAGCTTCATGCGCCAGATGGCATCTATTCTATCTGGGGAAATCATGATTATTGTGAATATGGCAACAATCATTCTATTGGCGCTTTGAAGAGAAACCGCCGTATGCTCTATGGTTATCAGGAAAGTCTGGGGTGGCATCAGCTGATGAACGAACATCATGTGGTGAGTCATGGTATGGCATCTATCGCTGTAATAGGCGTAGAGAATCCCGGTCAGCCTCCTTTCACCAATCGCAGTAATCTGAAGAAAGCGATGAAGGGGTTGAATCCAGATATGTTTAAAATCCTCTTGAGTCATGATCCTCACCATTGGCGGAGAGAAGTAGTTGGTAAGAAGATACAACTTACTCTGGCGGGACATACGCATGCCGGACAATTGAAAATAGGTAAATGGACGCCTGCCCGCATGGCTTTCAAAGAGTGGGGCGGAGCTTACCGCATTGGTGAGCAGATGCTCTATGTATCATCGGGTATTGGTGGTTCTTTCCCTTTCCGACTAGGCGCATGGCCTGAACTGACAGTTATCACGCTGAAACGTGATTTATAGTTCTTAAAGATAAAGAAACTGGTGTTTAAGTGTTAAAACATAGTTAAATATTAGCCGTTTGAACCATTGTGATGAAAAAAACGTGTTAAAAATTTGGTGGTTCGAATAAATATTGTACCTTTGCACTAGTTTTCGCATATATTTGGGCAAATGGGGGGTGTCGTGAGATTGTACTCCATTTGTTTTTTTGAAACAAGGCGAAAATACTTCACATCAGAAGTAGCTGTTCACATTTTAAATTTTATATTTAATATTGATAATAATGAAAATTCCTGTAGAAGAACAATATAAATATGTAAAACTTACTCTCCCGGATGGAAGCAAGGCTGAAGGTCAGGCTGTCTTGTTGCATGCTTGTTGTGCACCTTGTTCGGCGGCTATCGTAGAATGTATGCTTCGTAATGGCATGAAGCCTACTGTATATTTCAGTAACAGTAATATCTATCCTCAGCAGGAGTATGATGTACGCAAACATGAACTGAAACGATTTCTGGAAGCCCAGAATGTACCTTATGTAGAGGATGAGTACGACCATGAGGAATGGCTTTCTGTTATCAAGGGTTTAGAGGATGAACCCGAACGTGGCAGCCGTTGTTCTGTCTGCTTTCAGTTCCGCCTCTCTCATGCAGCCAAGTATGCGCAGGAGCATGGATTTCACCTTCTTACTACCACGTTGGCATCTTCGCGCTGGAAGAATATCAGGCAGATAGATACTGCCGGTCATCTTGCCGTTGAGGCTTATCCTGATGTGGAATGGTGGGATATGAACTGGCGAAAGGGTGGTTTGCAGAATCGCCGTGGTGAACTCTTGAGAATCAATGAATTCTATAATCAGTTATATTGTGGTTGTGAATTCAGTATGAGATAAATGAAAAAGCCCAGGACATCACGCCCTGGGCTTTTTTTATAAGAATCTGTGAAATCTGTAGTGCTTAAGAAAGACCAGTAATCTCACCGTTTACTACATCAATGCGCTCAGCCTGTGGGCTCTTTGGTAAGCCCGGCATACGCATGATAGGACCAGCGATGACTACAACCATCTCGGCACCCATATTTACAGTGATGTCGCGAACGTGGAGTTCGAAACCTTCTGTAGGACCGTATGCCTTGGCATCGGTAGAGAAACTGTACTGAGTCTTGGCAATACAGATAGGGAACTTTTCAGCACCCAGCTTCTTGATCTCTTCAATTATCGCCTTGGCAGAATCGCTCAATGTCACGCTGCCTGCTCCGTAAAGATTGAATGCAACCTTTTCTATCTTCTCCTCAACGCTATCGTTATCATCGTAAGCAAAATAGAGAGGGGCTGATGGACGCTCATCAATGGTCTTCACTACGAGGTTGGCAAGTTCAATGGCACCGTTTCCGCCTTCGGCAAAGGCGCTGTTTACGGCGAAACCGCAACCCATCTCCTCGCAATGCTTGCGCAATACTTCAATTTCTTCATCTGTATCGGTTGCAAACTTGTTGAATGCAATCACTACAGTCTGACCAAAGCTCTGCAGGTTCTTTACGTGCTTGTCGAGGTTCCAGTAACCGGCTTCCATACCTGCGATGTTTGGCTTCTTGATATCTTCCTGAGCTACACCACCATGCATCTTCAACGCCTGGAGGGTAACAACGAGAACAGTGAGGTCTGGTTGTAAACCTGTCTTGCGGCATTTGATGTCATAGAACTTCTCTGCACCGAGATCAGCACCGAATCCTGCCTCTGTAATGGCATAGTCGCCATACTCAAGAGCAGCAGCTGTAGCCATGACGGAATTGCAGCCATGAGCAATGTTGGCAAAAGGACCGCAATGAACAAATGCTGGTGTACCCTCTGTTGTCTGCACCAGATTTGGCTTCAAAGCATCGAGAAGGAGAGCTACGATACTGCCACCTACACCCATATCCTTTACGGTAAATGGCTTGTCATCCTCGGTGATGCCCAGGAGGATATTATCGATACGGCGACGAAGATCATCGATGCTTGTTGCGAAACACATGATAGCCATAATCTCAGAAGCTGGCGTAATATCGAAACCAGATTCTGTCTCGATTCCGTTCTTATCTCCTATACCGGTGATGATGCGGCGCAAACCTCTATCGTTCACATCCATGACGCGACGCCAAAGAATCTTCTTGAGTTTGAAACCCTCTGCTTCGTGCTGGAAACGGTAATTGTCCAGAAGGGCAGAGATCATGTTGTTGGCCTCTGTGATGGCATGGAAATCGCCGGTGAAATGGAGATTAATCTTATCCATAGGCAAAACCTGGGCGTAACCGCCACCTGCTGCGCCACCCTTCATGCCGAAGCAAGGACCCAGAGATGGTTCGCGAAGTGCTACTACAGCCTTCTTGCCAATCTTCTGCATACCCAGGGCGAGACCTACAGATACCGTAGTCTTACCATTACCAGCCTTTGTAGGGCTGATAGCTGTAACAAGGATGAGATGGTGATTCTTAAACTTGTTGGTGTCAATCTTGTCCGTAGTAATCTTAGCGATGTAACGGCCGTAGTTTTCCACTTGGTCTTCATGGATTCCAAGTTCTGCTGCCACTTCATTGATAGGGCGCATTTTTACTGATTTAGCTATTTCAATATCTGTCAACATAAAAAGTAATGTTTTGTATTTTGAGTGCAAAGGTACGGAAAAGAATTCATATAAATGCATAGGAATGTATAAAAAAACAAAATAAAAAAAAGAGGAAGACTTTCTTTCTCCCTCTTTTTATTTATTTCTTTACATAGAGTTTGAAGCCCTTAACGCTTCCTGGGGCTCCCTGTTCGGCACGTGGCAGATATTCGAAGGCTGTAACAGTTGCTTCTTTACCCATATCTACAATACCGAGGTGAGGGAAGTTGGCTCCCTTCTCTGTCTGCCAGTAGGTGCTCTCCTGAAGGTCGAACATCTTGTCGAGGGTAGAGTTGCCCTTTTCGCTATCTGCGTAGAAAGCTACCCAGTTATTCCTGTCTATTCTGTTGCCCTGTGCGTCCTGAAGATATACCTCAGCAATGGCAATCTGACTGTCGCCGCTCTGACTGCTCTCTGCCTGGATGGCAAAATAACGGCCGGTTACAGGCTTGTCGAGCTTGATAGTCTGCCAGCCATTGCCTGCCTTGAATTCTCCCTTCAATGCTGGGGCGTCTGAATTCAAATCCGGACGATGGCCTGGCTCGTTGTGCTTGTTGCTCTTTTCGAGGTTCAGTTTGTCGAGTTCCGGATGGTCTTGACAGAAGGCTGTTGGAGCCACAGTAGAACCTGACTTACCAGCCTCGCCCTTAGGACCAACTACATCGAGCACGATAACCTCGTTCTTTCCCTTCTTCAACCAGCAACCTGGGAGATACAGGGTCTGCTGAGGACCAATCTGCCAGAAGCGACCGAGGGCATGACCATTCACGTAAACCTGACCTTTGCCGAAAGCCTCCATATTAATAAAGGTGTCGCCCACCTTCGAGAGGTTGAAGTAGCCACGATAGTAGCCCGACTTTTTGTCCATCCAGGTGTAATCCTTGATGTTGCCTTCCTTTCCATGCTTTTGCAGGAAAGCATTTGCCTGCTGAATATCTTTATCTGCTCCGCTCTTTCCGCTCAGGGCGCGTACTGCTGTCTGGTAATCATCAGGGATGGCTGTTTGCGTCCATAAGCTTGGCGTGATGGTTGTTTCTCCATAAGGAGTCTGGGAGGTCACGCTTATGTTGCCGATGATACCCTTGTAGTCCTTGATGGCACGACCGAAGTTGATTCTTCCCATGCCCTCCACTACGATGGCAAGTGTTCCTCCTTCAGGCATGGCTGGCAGGTTGATGCTCTTCTCGTTCTTCACACGGTCAACCTTGCCGATATACTTGCCGTTGAGGTAGAACTGAGCGAAATCGTGGAATTCGCCAGTAAGGGTAGATGGTTTGTCGTTGGCAGGCAGTGCTACCGTATATATCATCGTTCCCCAACCCATATCGTATTCCTCGAAAGTCTTTGGCGAGGTTTCTGCCGTATTCTTGGTGTAGCCGCAAATCAAAGGCTTGTATTCGGTGAACTTGAACTCCGGCACCTTGATGATTGCCATCGGAGCCTTAGGCACGGCTGGCAACTTCTTGCCGTCGTTGTATTTCGCCATCATCTTCTGAAGCTCATAGAATTTAGGTGTCGCCAATCCCCATTCGTTGATAGGGGCATCGTAATCGTAACTGGTTACGTCTGGTTGGAAACCTGGAGAGTTGGCTCCTGCCCAATGACCGAAACTGGTTCCGCCGTGAGTCATATATAGAGAGAAACTGATGCCTTTGCTCAGCATCTCATCCATTCCTTCTACCATATCCTTTGCAGGACGGGTCTCATGACGGGCACCCCATTTGTCGAACCAGCCGCTCCAGAACTCAGAACACATCTTAGGAGCATTCGGACGAACCTCGCCGAGACGCTTAAACTGCTGGTCGATGTTGGCACCTGTACCGAAGTTCATGGTCCAGGTAAGGTCATCGAGACCATTGTTCAGAAAGTTGGATGACCAGTCGCACTGGAAGAGACTTACCTTGTCGAAGCCACTCTTGCGAACGATGTCACGGATAGCACTTACGTATGGTTTGTCCTTTCCGTAAGAACCATATTCATTCTCCACCTGAACCATGATGATAGGGCCACCATTCTGGATAGTGAGTGGAGCCAGCTGCTTGCCTACTTCCTTTTCGAATATTTCTACACGCTGCATGAAGTATGGATCTTGCTCACGCAGACGGATATCCTTTTTCTTCAAGAGCCACCAAGGCAGACCGCCCATTTCCCATTCTGCACAAACGTATGGACCCGGACGTACAATCACGTACATGCCGTTCTTCTGAGCCAGTCGGCAGAATGCAGCCACATCGTTATTACCCGTAAAATCGAACTTTCCTTCTTGCTGCTCATGGATGTTCCAGAACACATAGAGGCAGATGGTATTCATGCCCAGAGCCTTGCACATCTTGATGCGATGCTCCCAATAAGCACGAGGGATACGAGGGTAATGCAACTCAGCAGCCTTTACTACGAATGGTTTGCCGTTAAGGAGAAATGTCTTATCTCCAGTTGTGAAAGTACCGCCTTTCTGTGCTGCCATCATCTGCGATGGAGCCAACGCCAGGATAGAGGCAAAGGCGAGTGTCTTGATTATAGTTGATAATGTCATATTATATATATTGTTTTTTGTTTCAAGTAATGATTCGGCTGCAAAATTAATAAAAAATCCTCTTAATGATGTTTACAAATCGTTCAATAATGAGGATTTTTCGTTATTTTTACATATATGTAGCCTGTTTTTGCCTTTTTCTGACGAAAATGACGAAGTTTAAAAAAGGTAAATTGTAGGATTTTGTCGTGTGAATGTAGTACCTTTGCAAGCGAATTTATATTTTATAGTACGTATGAACAAGTCTTTAGCATTAGCTCATTTTCAGACGAGCTTTCAGTTTATCACGCATCAGAACGAGCGCTTCTCTTATCTCGAAGGAGCCTATCTGGCACTTATCGGAGGATGTGATTGGGTTCAGCTTCGCATGAAGGGGGCTACCGATGAAGAGGTTGAGCCTATAGCCCGAAAGTTAAAGTTGGCTTGCGAGGGTGCCGGTGCAACCTTTATTCTCGACGACCGCGTAGAACTGGTGAAGAAGTTACAGATAGATGGTGTACATCTTGGCAAGAACGATATGCCGGTTGATGAGGCCCGTAAGCTCCTGGGTGATGAATTCATTATCGGAGGAACAGCCAATACATTTGATGATATTCGCCGTTTGCATGAACAGGGGGCAGACTATATCGGTTGTGGTCCGTTCCGCTATACTACTACCAAGGAGAAACTCTCTCCGGTGTTGGGTATAGAAGGTTATCGCCAGATTATTGAGCAGATGAGGGAGAATAAAATCTCTCTGCCTATGGTAGCCATCGGAGGTTTGACCCCAGACGATATAGATCCGCTTGCAGAATTGGGCATCGGTGTGGCAATGAGCGGTACCATCCTGAATGCGGAGAATCCTGTTACCATGACACGTCAGATTCATGACAAGTGTTTCGGGTTATTCATGGAAAATCTCAATCATTTTTTTGAGAATCAGTAGAATGATACTCATAAATGATGATTTTGCATAGAAAAGAGAAGAAAGTTCAGGTTTTCTTCTCTTTTCTCATTTTATTGTTGTAATTTTGCATCCGCATTGCAAAACTGTTGCAAGCCAATTACAAATAATGAATTCAAAAGACATGAAATTAATAGTGGGAATTAACTTAGGAAATATAGGAAAAACAGATGCTGTCGGAAAGAACGAGAACATCATGATATACGCACCTTCAGATAAAGGTGCTTAAAAACCCGGGCACAAACGTGTTCGGGCTTTTTTATTTTACTATATATAATAGGTGTAAAACCAACTCAAAATAGATAGTGTGTGCAAAATATATAATTATTAACTTTATAAAAAAAAGGTATTAAAATGATGAAAACAGAATGGAGAGGTTTCAAAGGAAACATGTGGCAGAGTGAAGTGAATCTTCGTGATTTCATTCAGAACAACTACACTTGTTATGACGGCGATGAGTCGTTCCTTGCAGAACCAACTCAGGCAACTAACACCCTTTGGGGTATGTTGAAGGAACTCCAGAAGGAGGAGCGCGCCAAGGGTGGTGTGCTTGATATGGAAACAGAAATTGTTTCAGGATTGACAGCTTACGGTGCTGCCTATATTGGTGAGGGTACCAAGGATTTGGAGAAAGTGGTAGGTCTTCAGACTGATAAACCTCTGAAGCGTGCCTTCATGCCATATGGTGGTATCAAGATGGCGGAGCAGGCTTGTACAACATATGGCTATCAGCCATCAGAGAAGCTCCACGAAATCTTCCACAAGTATTGCAAAACTCATAATGATGGCGTATTCGATGCTTATACTCCAGAGATGAAGCTCGTTCGCCATAACCACATTCTTACCGGTCTTCCTGATACTTACGGTCGTGGCCGTATCGTGGGTGACTACCGTCGTGTAGCGCTCTATGGTATCGACTTCCTCATCGAGGAGAAGAAGAACGACCTCGCTAACATGG
>JAJXAL010000262.1:0-1106 GCA_021628325.1 Segatella copri
TAAGTAAACGATTTCATACAATTATAATAAGGAATCGTGTGGTTATTGCTTTTCTTTTTGTATCTTTGCAGCCGTTTGGCAATTGTGAGTACCAAATCATACATAAAGGAAAAAAGAATATCTAATAATAAATAAAAAGTAATGACTACACTTACAATTTCTATTATTGTCGTTTTCGTGCTCGGCTATGCACTCATAGCTACCGAAAGCTTGACAAAGGTAAACAAGGCAGCAATTGCCCTGTTGATGTTGGTAGGTTGTTGGACCCTCTACATGATGGATCCAATGCAGTATCTCCAGTTGATGCACCCTGATTATACAGGCGGTGCTGCTGGAATGGTGGAGAAGGTGACCGGAATCATCCAGGAACATCTGGGCGATACTGCCACAACACTCTTCTTCCTGATGGGTGCGATGACCATCGTGGAAATCGTTGACCAGAACGGCGGATTCAACTGGGTTCGCCAGGTGATGAAGACCAAGTCGAAGCGTGCGCTCCTCTGGCGTATCGCTATCCTTACCTTCTTCCTCTCTGCCATCCTCGACAATCTGACCACCAGTATCGTGATGATCATGATTCTCCGAAAGCTCGTCACCGACCACAAGGACCGCATGGTTTATGCATCCCTCGTCATCATCGCAGCCAATTCGGGTGGTGCCTTCTCACCAATCGGCGACGTTACCACCATCATGCTCTGGAACAAGGGATTGATTACTGCTGCCGGCGTTATTGCCGAAATCTTCATCCCGTCTGTGGTTTCCTTGGTGATTCCTGCCCTCATCCTTCAGACCATGTTGAAGGGCGAACTCGTGATGCCTGAGGTTTCTGCCCAGCAGAATGCATCGGTCAGCGATTTCACCGAAGGTCAGCGCAAGGCTGTGTTCTGGTTGGGAGTAGGCGGTTTGATCTTCGTTCCTATCTTCAAGAGTATCACCCACTTGCCTCCATTCGTAGGAATCCTCCTGGTATTGGGCGTTCTCTGGACTGCTACCGAAGTTTTCTATCGCAGTTTGCATCGTGGAGCTGATGCCGAGGGTACTCAGAAGCGAGTAACCAAGTTGCTTTCTCGTGTTGATATGAGTACCATCCTCTTCTTCCTCGGTAT
>JAJXAL010000181.1:0-4052 GCA_021628325.1 Segatella copri
CTCTTCTCCTTGTACTTGCCTATCTTATAGATGATGGAGATGGAGGCTGATGCCCAATCTTGCTTGATGTTCATGTGGTAGTCTTGATTGCCTTGTACTGATTTTGTAGAGAATCCCTCGTTGAAGATATTGCTGCCTTTAACCACAATGCTCCATTTATCATTATCGGAAGCCCATCTCAACATAGCATTCAGGAGAAAGACTGATTTGATGTCATAGAGTCCTTGAATGGCTTTCGACTGATAGAATGGGTTAAGTATGAAATGGATGTGATGGCTTCGGCTAAGCTGGGCGGATAGATTTCCGGCAAGAATGGCAGAGATATGTTTGCGATTGAAGGGCAAGTCAAAGAAATCGTTACTCTTGTCATGTCTGTAGATTCCTGTTGCCGAAACACTTCCGTTCATCCAATTGCCTATACCGAAAGTCGTCGATGCTCTAATGCCTATAGTATGATTATAGTCGAAATTGGTCTCCTTCATAATGACTGCCAGATGATCGGTAGCCTGATAAGGCAACTGCACAGAATAGTTGGGTTGGAACTCAGCAAATGCCATCAATGTATGGCGACTTTTGATTGTCCACATCAGGTTGGTCTCGTATGTAGAGTAAGGCTTGAGATGAGGATTTCCCCATATCTCCATATAGGTAGAGGCATAGTAAATGCTGCTCATAGTTGACCAATAGCTAGGAAACTGTGAGCTGGAACTGAAGGATAAGTTGAGTATGTTGCCAGGATTGGCTTTCCACGATGCATTAAGTGTGGGATAAATATGCCATTTGTTCCATTGTGGAGAATGGTACTGCTCCGCTTCTACAGAGGCTTCCAAGCTGATTCGCTCGTTTATCTGTTTGCTTATGCCGCCATAGAAACTCAAGATTCTTTCTTCGATATTCACCTGGCTGGTTGCATCTGGAATGTCTGCTCCATCCTTGTTGGTCGTGGCTTGGTAGCTTCTGTTGTTGCAGTTTTGGAATTTCATACCATACGACAGCTCCCAACCCTTCTTCAATGAGTGGGATTGATCGGCGGTGAAAAGCCATTTGTCTATTACCTGCTTGCTGTTTGTGTATAGAATACGCTCTTCGTCAAGCATCGTTCCTGCTAGATATTGCTGGCTGGGATTTTGGTAGTTGAGATAGGATATGCCTATTTGTAGTCCAAAGGGCAGGTTGTAGCTGGCATCTACATTGTGCAGGTAGGTATGCTCATTGCCCTGTTGCTGGGATGTGCCTGTTCCCATCGTTTCATGATGAGGATGACTGCTGTCCCATTTTCCTGTATATGCCAGGGATAGCTGGTGGTTATCAGCAATGGCATAACTCAGTCCCAAGCGATAGTTGTGAGTCAATCCAGGGGTCTTCTGTGAGGTCTTGTCATGATACGCTACTCGTTTCCCTTGAAGCGGATGATTGGCATTGGTGGTTGTCTCTCCGTATGATGTTCCATCTGTAAATGAATACATGGCATCCAGTCCGAATTTTCCTTTTTGGAACAGCAGGTTGGCTTTGCCTTCCCCTTCTCCGTATTTGCTTTGGCTCCAGATGCTTTGTATTTGTCCTGAAAGCAGGTTCTTTCCTACATAGTCTTTGGTAATCAGGTTGATGACCATTCCACGAACATGTAAGCGTGCTGGCGCTGCCAGCATCACTTCGGCTTTGGCTAATTGTGATGCGGGCATGGCTTTTAATCGCTCTGCCAGTTGTGCGTAATTGAGCGTGGTTGGTTTGCCGTTGATGATGAGAGTCAGTTCCTTTCCTGCATAATTGATGTTGCCGTTTAGTTCGTTTACTCCTGGTATTCGGGTAAGGGCATCATAAGCGTTGTCTGCCGACATTTTCTCTATGAGCAGTGGCATGTTGTAAACCAACTGTCCTCTTTCTGCCTTGACGATAGGACGTGTCGCCTTGACGAAAACCTCTGGCAGGTTTTGCATCATCATCTGGGCGGTAAGCGTGTCTTTTGCCTCTTCGTTTTGAGCGCAAAGGGGCTGGCTCAGCAATAATGCTGAACCTAAGATAAAAATTATTTTCATGTATTTATGTTTGTTTGATGGTTATTGCTTGAGTTGCTCTTTGGCTTTGGATATGAGTTGTGCTGCCTCTTTTTTATCTTCCAGTCTGTTTGCATTTGCTAAGAACATCTGGAGATGCAGTTTCGCTTTCAGTTTGTTCTTGGAAGCGATGAACATTTGGGCGGCATTGTAATAGTTGAGCGGGTCGTCTTCTTCATCGTAAAGGATGCTTAACTCAAAGTCACGTGCTGCGTCTGCATATCGGTTGTGTTGAAAATGTAAGTCGGCTAGCCATTTATAGGTTCGCAAAGCTCTGTCTTTTGGCAAGGAAACCTCTAACGACTGGTTGAAATGAGCCATAGACAGTGAATCCATGCAGAAGGATTTCTCTATCAAAGCCAAGTGGAAAAGGCAAGTGGCATTGTCGCTTTTGAACTGAACTGCTTTCTGGTAATGTTTCAGCGCCTTTTCATTGTCCGGCTGGTCCTCATAACAGAGACCAAGGATGAAATTGGATTCGAAATTATCAAATCCTTGCGCTATCAGTTTCTCATACAAGGGTATAGCCTCATCGTATTTGAATTGCATGAATAGGGAATAGGCATATTCCTTGTTGACATATAAGTTCGTGGAATCACATTGAGAAATGTAATTCTTCGCCACTTTTTCTGCTCTGTCTGGTTTGTTCACTCCATTGTAATGTACTGCAAGCGAAGCGATAATTTCACTGTCGTATGGGAATAAGAATGCGATGCGTTCACCCCAGAGAGAAACCTTGTCATTGTTGTTCTGATTGAGATACGCATAATAGAACATTCGCATGTCTTCGTGGTTGATGCTATCTGATGGAATCTTGTCTAGGCAAGAAATGCAGGCGGTGTAGTTGCCTACTTTCCGATAGCAGGAAGCCAGTTTCCTGCGTGCTCCCAGGTGAGATGGATTTTCTTCCAGATACTTTTGGTAGTATTGGGTTGCATGAAATACATCATAGCTACTCAAACAGCTATCTCCTTGTTGAAGTAGATTAGCTGCGGTCTCGTTGGCCTTGGCATTCATTGCCATACATAGCCATAATATAAGGATCAATCTAAACTGTTTCATCGTTTTTGCTGATTATTTCTTTCTTACTTCGGGAGTGAAAACGACAGGCAAGGTAAACTCCATGTTGACTTCCTCGCCATCGGAGAGTCGGGCAGGCTTCCAATGGGGACTTTTCTTGAGAAGTTCAATCACAGTCTGCTCGTAGGCTTTTTCTTTTGGAGCTTCGAGAACTTTAAACAATCCCAATGTTCCATCCTTTTGAACGGTGAAGTTGATGACGACTCGCGCAGGCTTGTCTTCCAATCCTTTAGGATATTGGATGTTTGTCATCACCCATCTTAGAAAATCGTTGATGTCGCCATTGCCGTTGAAGATTGGCATCTGACCTCCTTCCGGCAAAACAGCTATCGTCTTTAACACATGAGGTTGCGATACGCTTTGCGGTTTGAACATAAAGATGAGGGTTATACCTATTATTGCTATTACGCAAGCGGCAATCCCAAATACCTTTTTATATATTTGAGATTTTGTGTATCTTGTTTCCTGTGCTTTGCCCAGGAAATAAGTTTCTTCCTGATTGTTTTTTTCTTTCATACCTTTTACGATTTTATGGAGTTGTCTAAAAGTGCTTTTAATTGTTTGAGTGGTTCCTTGCTGACGTGCAGAGTGAATTTCTCGCAAAAACGTTCGTTGTACAAAACTAGTTCTGAAGTGTTGAGGTTGATGCTGAAAATGTGCTGACTATTAATAATGTAGTTTCTGCCAACACGAGCGAAGAAGTGCGCCGTTTGGGCAAGTTGCTCTACTATTTTCTTCTCAAAGGCCACAAGGTTGAACGAGAAGGTGTATTCATCGCCGTTGGTGAGTCGAAGATTGCAATAGCTTCCTTCCGAACAGACGTATGCTATCTGTTCGGAAGCCACTCTGAGCAAGAAGTTGGCATTTGATATGATGAGATATTCTTCCATACTGATAAGTTTGGTGCAAAGATAAGCA
>JAJXAL010000182.1:0-3983 GCA_021628325.1 Segatella copri
GGATTTAAGATTCGTGCTAATCACGGTTGGAATGCAGGTGGAAACTGGGGCTACACAGCAGATCAGAAGTTCACTTCTACAGGTAAGTTGTTCAACGATGGTGGCAGCTCAGATATCAAGATTGCAACTGCAGGTAAGTATCGTATCTTCTTCAACGATATTACTAACGAGTATGCTATCATTGCTGTAGCAGAATAAGCATTTATTTTATTAATACATTATAGGCGACTCTCAATTCCGGGAGCCGCCTATTTTTTTCTTTCTCCTCCCCCTTTTCAAGTATTTTTTCCCTAAAACCTTGGAAGTTACGGATAGTTACGGCATCACAGAACCCTTTAGATTCAATCAAAGGGTTCTCTTTATAATCAGCTTTAACTGATTCATCAAGATAGATGCGAATAAGGGATGCCGCTTCTTCTACACGTACTACTTCAAAATTTGAAAGTATCTCTGATGGCAGAATTAATTGTGCCAACGCTAATTGTCCTTGATTTTTCATGACACAAAGGTATAAAATTTTCAGGAAAAATAAAGTCCATAACAACAGACAATGGGATGGATTTTTGCACTTGCTTGTTCAATTCGCGTTCTTTGTCTTCTATGAAAGATGATGCATATATATATAATAATGTGATAACTTGTATCTTTTGGTGTAAAATATTTAATGCGTCTGCCCTGTGGAATATACCTTCTCAGACATTGCCACTAGGCTCAGCAGCTCTGCCGAGCCTAGTCAGCAGGTCTGCTGACTGCAGTCAGCACCTCTGCTGAGCCTAGTGACAACACCTTTTAGTCGTACAACTATACACCCTTTAGTCGTACAACTATAACCTCTTTAGTCGTACAACTATAACCTCTTTAGTCGTACAACTATCCACCCTTTAGTCGTACAACCGTAGCTTTATAGTCGTACAACTATAACCCTTTTAGTTGTACAACCGTAATATAATGATAAGCGACTCCGCAAAACGTCAATCGTAAGAAAGGCTTCCCAAGTTCTTCCTGTTTAGACTTACTAACATTTATGCCTAAACACAGGTTTATGCAGGTGCCCCGAAAAGAAACACTTACTTTTTCATCATCATCATCCCCACATTTTTCCCTAAAACCTTGGAAGTTACGAGGAAAAGTCGTATCTTTGCCAACGAATAGCAATATTGCGTCCACGACCTTATAAAGCGTAAGCAGATGGCAAGATTTATAGACCCACGTGTCGATTGGGCTTTCAAGCGAATCTTTGGAAGCGAGGACACGAAAGAATGTCTGATAACATTCCTCAACGGACTGTTTGAAGACGAGTTGGTAATCAAGGACGTGACGTTTGCCAAGACCGAAAAACTTGGCTTGCGCCCCGATGACCGCGGTGTGGTCTTCGATGTCTATTGCATCACAAACGAAGGCAAGCATGTCATCGTAGAGATGCAGAAGAAAGAGCAGGAATACTTTGCCGACAGGGCATTGTATTACACGGCACGTGCCATTGTGCAGCAAGGCATCCGTGGAATCTGGGACTATCACTTGGCTCCAGTCTATACGGTATGTTTCATGGACTTTGTATCGCAAAGTCCGATATTAAAGGAGTTTCGCACCGATTTAGTGCTTACCGACTTGCAGACACGCCAGCGGGTGTCCGACAGGATGCGTATTGTGTACCTCCAGTTGCCATTATTCGACAAGCACACGGAGGCAGAGTGTATGGATATATTTGATTGTTGGATTTATATAGTGAAGAATATGAACATGTTTGAACAGATGCCATTCAGCGAGAAGTATCCAGTCTTCCGCAAGTTGGCAGAAATAGGCGACCTCCGCAAGCTCTCCCGAGAGGAACTAGAGCTGTATGACGAGGACATCAAGAATATGCGTGATATATATGCCACCAGAAAGTTTGATGAAAAGAAAGGTATGGAAAAAGAAAAGCTAGCCACAGCTCGCCGCCTTCTGTCAATGGGCCTTTCTGATGAGCAAGTATCAACAGCCACCGAACTCCCACTGGAGGAAATTCAGAAATTAAAGGAACAAGCCTGAACCGGACTGAGCTTTCAGGGAATACGCCCCGAAGGGGCAGAAGCCCCTAGCCCAGGGCATCGCCCTAGGTAATTACGGACGCAAACCTGTCGCCCTGCAAGGGCAAAAGCTTCAAAGAATCAGGTTGGGGTAAGCCTGAATTAATAGATAAATACGAGTTACAAGAGGTAGAACTACGATTACCTATTCCTAATGAAACTGGTGGTCAAACTGGTGGTCAAACTGGTGGTCAAACTGGTGGTCAAACTGGATTACCAAAAACCATTGAAAAAGTTTTTGAATTAATAAAAGACAATCCGTATATAACAAGACAAGAACTCGTGGACAAAATAGGTATCAAGGCAAGTGCAATACAAAAACACATAGAAAAGCTAAAGGCTCAAAAAAGAATAGAGCGTGTTGGTTCTTCTACATTTGGAGGCCATTGGGAAATCAAAGAATAAATAACCCTTCGTTTCATCATCGAAACAACAATATTCAATAGGCGACTCTCCATTCCGGGAGTCGCCTATTTTTCTTTCTCCCCATCCTTTTCAAGTATTTTTTCCCTAAAACCTTGGAAGTTACGAGGAAAAGTCGTATCTTTGCATAAGAAAAGCTGCACTCGACAAATTGAAAGCAAGCTTTCTTTGCGCTCGTTTGCATTTTCTTTGCACCGAATAAGTACAACATTTATATTTTTGTGAATATGAGAACTGGCGACAAAGTATTAATATCTCCAGACTTGACACATGCCAAAGACTGGACACAGGGCGAAGTGATTGAAGTTGAGAACAATCCTTTCGTAGGAATTGTCATTTCCGCAAAAACCGCAGATGGAAACATCTTCTTTGGATATAAGGACTTATTTGAACCTGCAAAGGACGATGAATGATGATTTTGCATTTTCTTTGCAGATTGGAACAAACAATCTTCTATATGAAACAAGGAGTTGACCATGGCTCAAGTTGGAAACATCCCAATTACGCAATCAATGATTGCGCAATTGAAATATAATGTAATAACATTCAATGGGCGGCTCTCAATTCCGGGAGTCGCCTATTTTCTTTTTCTCCTCCCCCTTTTCAAGTATTTTTTCCCTAAAACCTTGGAAGTTACGAGGAAAAATCGTATCTTTGCCAACGAATAGCAATATTGCGTCCACGACCTTATAAAGCGTAAGCAGATGGCAAGATTTATAGACCCACGTGTCGATTGGGCTTTCAAGCGAATCTTTGGAAGCGAGGACACGAAAGAATGTCTGATAACATTCCTCAACGGACTGTTTGAAGACGAGTTGGTAATCAAGGACGTGACGTTTGCCAAGACCGAAAAACTTGGCTTGCGCCCCGATGACCGCGGTGTGGTCTTCGATGTCTATTGCATCACAAACGAAGGCAAGCATGTCATCGTAGAGATGCAGAAGAAAGAGCAGGAATACTTTGCCGACAGGGCATTGTATTACACGGCACGTGCCATTGTGCAGCAAGGCATCCGTGGAATCTGGGACTATCACTTGGCTCCAGTCTATACGGTATGTTTCATGGACTTTGTATCGCAAAGTCCGATATTAAAGGAGTTTCGCACCGATTTAGTGCTTACCGACTTGCAGACACGCCAGCGGGTGTCCGACAGGATGCGTATTGTGTACCTCCAGTTGCCATTATTCGACAAGCACACGGAGGCAGAGTGTATGGATATATTTGATTGTTGGATTTATATAGTGAAGAATATGAACATGTTTGAACAGATGCCATTCAGCGAGAAGTATCCAGTCTTCCGCAAGTTGGCAGAAATAGGCGACCTCCGCAAGCTCTCCCGAGAGGAACTAGAGCTGTATGACGAGGACATCAAGAATATGCGTGATATATATGCCACCAGAAAGTTTGATGAAAAGAAAGGGATGGAAATAGGTATGGAAAAAGGTATGGAAAAAGAAAAGCTAGCCACAGCTCGCCGCCTTCTGTCAATGGGCC
>JAJXAL010000183.1:0-3977 GCA_021628325.1 Segatella copri
CTGCTAAGCCGCAAGACCAGTATTGGTTTGAGAATTTCAGAATGGGACATTGGCCAAATCTTTTCGCAGGCAGTCAGTTTCCTGACGATTCTGCCAGCTTGGAGCAGTTCTTCCGTCAGATTACTCCCAATACGGGCGATTATGACCCAGAAGTGATTGCCAATGCCGTGGCTGCCGTGTTCGAGAAATCGGGCGACGGAATCCTTGTCACCCATTCACAAGGTGGCGGTCCAGGTTGGCTGACAGCCATCAAGAGCAACCATGTAAAGGCGGTGGCAGCCTATGAGCCAGGCAGCGATTTCGTATTCCCTGAAGGTGAAGTTCCGGCACCTATCAAATGCAACGACTCGTATGGAGTTTTGAAGGCAAAAGCCATCTCTGCCAAAGATTTCGAGCAGCTCACCCACATACCTATTATTATATATTACGGCGATAATATCCCGGAAACAACAAGTCAGGACTGGGCACTCGACCATTGGCGAGTAAGAGTAGATATGGCAAAGATGTTTGTGGATTGCATCAACCGTCATGGTGGCAAAGCCCAGCTCGTGGTGTTGCCGAAGATAGGTATCAAGGGCAACAGCCACTTCCTCTTTGCAGAGAAGAACAATGTGGTTCTTGCCGACTTGCTGCAGAAATGGATTCAGGAGAATTTATCCAGATAAAATCAAGAAGATTATAAAAAAAGCAGCCAAGAATAGAATAAAACAAACGAACAAAACAAACCATATAAAGACTCAAAGATTATGAATAAGATAAAGTTAAGCAATGGCGTGGAAATGCCACAGATGGGATATGGAGTTTATCAGGTTTCGCCTGACGAGTGTGAACGATGTGTGATGGATGCAATCAGCGTAGGCTATCGAATGATTGACACCGCACAGGCTTATCATAATGAGGAAGCAGTGGGCAGCGCATGTAAAAAGAGCGGTGTGAATCGTGATGAACTTTTTCTCGTTTCTAAGGTCTGGATTTCGAACTACAGTGAGGGACAGACTATGAAGAGCATCGATGAGAGTCTGCGCAAACTGCAGACCGACCACATCGACCTGATGCTCCTCCACCAGCCTTTCTGCGACCGCTACGGAGCCTATCGTGACATGGAAAAGGCTTACAAGGTTGGCAAGCTTCGTGCCATCGGAGTGAGCAACTTCTTCCCTGACCATTTCGTGGATCTTGCGTCTAACATGGAGATTGCGCCAATGGTTAACCAGGTAGAGACCCATGTCTTCAACCAGCAGCACGAGGCGCGCAAATTCATGGATGAGTTTGGCACTCATATCATGGCGTGGGCTCCCCTGGCAGAAGGTCTCAACGGACTGTTCACCAACCCTACTCTCACCCAGATTGGCAAGAAACACGGCAAGACTGCTGCCCAGATAGCTTTGCGCTGGCTGTTGCAGAGTGATGTGATTATCATCCCTAAGACCGTCCACAAAGAGCGAATGGAGGAGAATCTGAATCTCTTCGACTTCGAACTCGATGCTGATGACATGCAGACCATTGCCACGCTCGACACCGCCCACAGTCTATTCTTCGACCACCACGACGGACAGATGGTGAAAAACTTCATGGAGTGGCGCAGCCTGGTTAAGCCTGCTGAATAAACAAGACGTTAAGGTCGTTAATAAGCAGAAATATCAAAGAGAAAACTATGAAATTCAGAACATTAGGCATGAGCGGACTCCGTGTGTCTGCCGTAGGATTGGGATGTATGGGGCTGAGCCATGCCTATGGTGCCCCCATCAATGAAGATGAGTTTATGTCGCTGTTGGCAGATGCCGTGGACATGGGCTACTCGTTTTTCGACACCGCCGAGGTTTATGGTACGCCTGATAATCCACACCTCAACGAGGAACTCATGGGCGAAGCCTTAAAGCCCTATCGCGACAGAGTGGTGATTGCCACTAAGTTTGGCATACAGTTTGATCACCCCGAACAGGCAGGTAATCATCCGCTCATTACCGACTCTCGCCCTGAGGCGATAAGAAAATCGGTGGAAGGCTCCCTGCAGCGGTTGCGCACCGACCACATCGACCTCTACTACCAGCACCGTATTGACAAGAACGTTGAACCCGAAGAAGTGGCTGATACAATGGCTGCGCTTATAAGAGAAGGCAAAATTCTACATTGGGGCATTTCGGAAACAACTGAGGATTATCTGCGACGTGCACACAAGGTTTGCCCAGTTGCCGCCGTGCAGAACCGCTATTCGATGATGGCACGCTGGCATGAGAGTCTTTTCCCCGTGTGCAAGGAACTTGGCGTGGGTTTTGTGGCTTTCTCGCCACTTGCCAACGGTGTGCTCTCGGAGTGCTACAACACCGAGTCGAAGTTTGACGCACAGACAGACTATCGTGCAGCAATGCCTCAGTATCAAAAGGACAGTTTCGAGAAGAACAAATGTCTGTTTGAAATGATTGAACAACTTGCCATGGAGAAGCACGCCACCCCTGCACAAGTATCATTGGCATGGATGATGAGTAAGAAGCCTTGGATTGTGCCAATTCCAGGCACACGCTGCCTGTGCCGACTGAAGGAGAATATCGGGGCTGCCGACATCAGTTTCTCACAAGATGAGGTCGTGGCTATAGACAAGGCACTCTCTTCAATGGAGATAAGTGATGTGTTCGGTGGTTCGAGAATTGTCGACAAAGCACAATAAAAGCGCATGTTTATCGTTATATTAAGTATGATTGACTAACTGAAAGTGAGAATGGAACAGCAACAAAACATTATTATTACCGACACGTTGTCGGGAATAGGAACAGAAGCTTATAAAGGCTATCTGGGACATGCGCTATGTCTTGATGGCATGTGCCATATTATGTTCAACGGCAAGGAGCTTGAGATGAAGCGTGGCGACTTGTTGATTGTGCGTCAAGGTAGACTGGTTCAGTCGGTCAAGGCAGACAGCCGTTTTCGTGTGATAATGATATATATTGCAGCTCCATTCATAGAAATATGCACTCCACAATGCAACTATGGCATGAAAGGACAGTTGGCCTTGTTCCTAAATCCCATCATGCACCTTACTGAGGAGCAGTTTGAGCAATGTCGCCGCAATTTTGACAACTTGCAGATACGCATTGCTCAGACTGCCCACCATTTCTATCATAATATGTTGATAAATATAGTGCAGTCGCTCATCATCGACTTTTTTGATTTCCATGCCTCTCTCTATCAGGAACAGGACGTTTCCACACAATATGCCACACTCATGAGCCGTTTTCTTTCCTTGCTTGAAAACGGCGAATATCGCACTCACCGGGAAGTGACTTGGTATGCAGACAAGTTGTGTGTGACATCAAAGTATCTATCAGAAGTGTCTAAGTCTGTCAGTGGCTATGCCGCTAACTTTTGGATCAACCGCTACACGGTGCTCGACATCTCGCGTCTGTTGCGCGACAAGTCACTTACCTTTGTGCAAATCTCCGACATGTTCGGATTCTCATCACCAGCCTATTTTAGCCGTTACGTTTCGCACAACCTTGGCGTACGGCCTACGGACTATCGAGGTTGAACCATTTCCGTTCTCATCCTTGCCACCAAGCTCTACTAATTAGAATACTATTTTTGATATTAGTATCATATTTTACACCGCAAAGACAGCGTTTTATCTCGAAATACGGCATAAACAATGGAAAAACTACGTTTGCCAAGTAAAAAAAACAGTAAAACGTAGCATCGTAAACTACACAAAAATGCTTTTCAGAACAAAGGGTATGACATGTAATCACACCCTTCAAGGGAGTCGTTTCAAACGTACCCCTTTATGAATTTCGTCCTATAACTTCCATTCACCACATTATGGGGTCGGTTAAAAGCGCCCCTCCTAACCCTTATTTCGTGATTCCTGATGTAATCGGAAGTTAAATACGTTAAATATTCACCTTTTCGTATCTAATCAGAATCCATACGGTCACTTTTCTACCGTTTAGAGCGTATAGCACTGATAATCAACTAATAATACATTC
>JAJXAL010000043.1:0-32529 GCA_021628325.1 Segatella copri
AAGATACGAAAAAAACCGCAGATAGCGAACTATCTACGGTTAAATATTTAGAATAATGTGAAAAATCACTATTATTTGGTCCTAAAATTCCAAAAGAATGCGGGCATTGAGCTGTCTGCCGGTAAGATAATTAGGTACGGCGTATTGCTGGCTGGTTACGTCTGTCACCCAGTAATAGCTGTTTACGTTGTCTATGCCGAAGAGGTTGAGACAATCTACCCCCAGCATCACATTCTTCAGGAAGGTCTTCTTCTCCCGGCGGCTGTTGTCGAGCAGCTGATAGCTCATACCGATATCTGCACGGCGATAGGCGGTGGCACGGAAACTGTTGGTCTCCAGCTCTCTGTGGGGAGCTGCAAAAGGAAGACCATCGGCAAAGGCGAGTTTCAAAGACATGCGCCACTTCTTGCTGCCCGGGAAATAATCGGTGAAGAAGAGGTTTACGGCATAGCGCTGGTCGGTAGGCAAAGGGATGCTCTTGCCACCCAGTTTCATCTTTGTATCCATGAGCGAAAGACTGAGCCAGGAATCGGTACCCGGAACAAATTCTCCGTAGAGCTTGAAGTCGAGTCCTGCTGCATGACCGCTGCATTCGTTCTGTCCGTAATAAACTACCTTCACGTTACTAACCGAATAAGGAACCAGATTGCCCAAAGCCTTGTAATAGGCTTCGGCGGAGAATTTATAGCGTTGGTCTCCTAGCTTGAACCTATAGTCGTAGCCGGCGATGAAGTGGATGCTTCGCTGACTCTTGATTTTCTTGTTCAGCGATGCGATGGTTATGCCGTTCACCGTAGATGTATCTCTCAATTCCTTGAAGAATGGAGCCTGATAATACAGACCTGCCGCAAAACGGAGTGTGGTATTCTCATGGTTGGCTGGTATGATGGCGAGCGACAGACGAGGACTCACGATGGTTTCTCTGTTGAAGTTCCAATGACTCATTCTGATACCATAGTTCAGAGTGTAATGTGTCTGTCCATTACCGGTACTGTCGGCTGTTCCTCCCGAAAAACGGTAGGTGTCCTGGATGTAAGCTTCCATTCGGTTGGCATTCAGTTCATTGCGAGCCTTCAGTGAATAAACCATATAGAGGTCTTTGCCATTGTGAGGAATACTGTATCCTGCAGAATCGCGCATCTCATATTCTACTGAATTCTCCTCGATATGTTCACGCTTCAGACTTACTGCGGCCTCCATCTGATGTTTCTTCACCTTGTGCTTGAGCATCAGTTTGGCACTCATCACGCGAGCCGTAAGATAGTTTCGGGCATGTTCGAAATAGGTACCTACACCCAGGTTTTCTGAGGTTTCGGTCTCATCGAGCCAATATTGCCCCTGAATGTCATATTTCTCCTGTTCCTTGGTGTAGAAAGCGCTGCCCAGAAGCGAGAGACTTGTGTTGGCGGTAAACTGGCGGGTAATGCCGAGTGTACCGAAGTAGGTGAGGAAACGGTCTTTTTCCTGACCGTCAAAATATACTCTGAAGCTCTTTACGTTTTCCATTGTTCCGAACTTCGTTTCTCGGTCTTCCGGTTCGAAGTTGTAGTGATTATCAGAGATGTAGCCTATGAAGTCAAGCTTCCAGCGTTTGTTGGGCTGGTAACTCAGATAGGTCTGATAGTCCAGATAGTTTGGCTTGTATTCGCCTTTGGTTTCCATCGAACCGAGCAGGTAAGAGGTTGTTTTGTAGCGCACGCTGTTGAGCCATGAAAGTTTCTGGGTTCCCAGACCGATGTATGCGTCAGCACCCAGCAGACTGGCAGCCAGACTGCCTTCAACCACTGGTTTCTTGCTTTTTGCTTTCAGGGTTTTGTAGGTAATGTCGAGAGCCGAACTCATCTTGTCTCCGTATTTGGCAGCATATCCTCCGGTTGAGAAACCGATTTTATCTACCATATAAGGGTTGATGACGGAGAGGCCTTCCTGCTGTCCGCTGCGAACCAGAAATGGGCGGAATACTTCTACGTTGTTGATGTATACTGAGTTCTCATCGAAGGCACCGCCACGCACATTGTATTGCGAAGAGAGTTCGTTATGGGTACTCACGCCAGCCTGTTGCTGAACCAGACTTTCCACCCCATTTCCGTTGGCTGATGGCGTCATCTTCATGTCCTTAGTCTTCAGTTCCTGTATCTGGTCCGACTGTATTTTTTCTCCCTTGATATTCACCTCATCGAGGGTGGTGGATGCTTCGCGAAGTACCACCTGCAGGGTTTGTTTTCCTCGCGGTCTTCTCAGCACTTTTGTTTTTGTCTTGAAGCCGATATATGAGAATTTGACTACCACGCTGTCTGCAGAATGCAGTTTGAGGCTATAGTCTCCCTTGAGCGAAGTAACGGCAGTCTTTCCCTGGCTAGCCACCGAAACGATGGCAAACTCCAGTGGCTGGTTGTTCTCGTCTACCACTTTGCCGTGAAGGGTAAACTCCTGCGCCATCATCTTTATGGTTGCGATGAGGCATATTGTGAGTATCAATAATCTTTTTTTCATACTTTTATTAACGAGAAAAACTGAAAAATATTGTAGATGGTTGCAAGTTTTGATGAATGTCACTGGTTGTAATGCATTTGCGTCAGCCCGATTTGGCAGTCATGACGAGACCATATCTACATCAACCTTTATGATTGATGCTGCAAAGATACATTCTTTTCTGTTTCATAGCTATGCGATTTGTGACAATTGTGTGGATTCGGGAAATAAAGTTGGCGAAAATTATATTTTTATGCCTTGAAATTCGAAGAAATATTTCCGAAGAATAGAAAATTATCTCCGAAGGATAAAATAATATCTCCGATAAATAGGAAAATATCTCCGAAGGATAAAATGATATCTCCGAAAGAGAATTTTCTCCTGATTATATATCCCGGCACAGATTGCTGCAGATGATTTTCTGTTGCATGCAGAACAGAATTTTGGATGTGATTTTTGGGAGGTGAAGGTGAAGGGTGTATTTTTAATCTTTATATTATATTCTTTATTTTAGGGTTTTTCCGATTTTTGACCCTAGGGTCTTTTTTTCGGTTTTTACCCTTACCCTTCACGCGTATATATAAAAAAGAGTTTTCAAACCTTCACCCTTCACCTTTTTGGCGATTCTTTTGATGGTCAGAGAGTTACGGGTGAAGGGTGGTGAAGGCACTTCTTTGCTTTCTTTAAACACTTTTTTGCATTTGGACATTTTAAGGAGAGTTTGGTTGGGAACGGAGAAATATGAACTTGCTTAGGAAAAGAGAAAGGAGATTATGAAAAAGCCCGATAAAAAGAGACTTTTATCGGGCTGGAATTGTTATAATTATTTACTTGTTGAATGCATAGAACAAACCATCATTCATAGCCATGCGAACCTGGTATAAACCATTGGCATCTGCTGGGACGTTGATCTTCTCGCCACTTGGCAAGCAAGCCTGGATGCTGCCATCCTCGTTGAAGCTGAAAAGCTCACGGATATCGCCATCCTTGCTGTATGACCAACTCTTGTGCTTCTTGTCGAACACAAAGTATGATTTCTCACCATCTGGGTCGGTAATCTCGTAGCCATTCTTCAATGTCTTGATGGCATACATGCGACCATCTTTACCCATTACGTCCTTAGTGGTTCCTACCTGGCCAATCACCTTGTCGCCTGTCCAGAACTCGATAGAGTTGATAACGAGAAGGTCTGCAAATGAACATACTGCGTAAGCTGGAGAGATAAGCACGAAGATAATCTCGTTTACAAACTTGTTGTCTGTTGCTCTCTTGTTCCAGTCAAGTACGGAATTTGTCAGGCCAAATGAGCCGATGCAAGAACTGAATGTCAAGGCGCCCAGCAGGACTGCGATGACAGGTTTAGTTAAATTTTTCTTCATAGTCATTAATTAATTTATATGTTGAGTATCTTTTACTTAGCAGACTCAAACTCGCGCAAGAAACGAGTATCGTTCTCAGAGAAGAGACGAAGGTCGCTCACGCGATATTTCAAGTTGGTGATACGCTCAACACCCATACCGAAGGCATAACCCGTATAGACATTGCTGTCGATACCGCAAGCCTCAAGATCATGAGGGTCAACCATACCGCAACCTAAAATCTCAACCCATCCGGTATGCTTGCAGAAGTTGCAACCCTTACCGCCACAGATGTTGCAGGAGATATCCATCTCGGCACTAGGTTCTGTGAATGGGAAGTAGCTAGGACGGAGACGAATCTTGGTATCTGCACCAAACATCTCACGGGCAAAGGTAAGGAGCACCTGCTTGAGGTCGGTGAAACTTACGTTCTTATCTACATAGAGACCTTCTACCTGATGGAAGAAACAGTGAGCGCGGGCGCTGATAGCCTCGTTACGGTAAACGCGGCCTGGGCAGAGCACACGGATAGGTGGCTCATGAGTTTCCATATAGTGAGCCTCGTCGCCAGAAGTATGGCTGCGGAGAAGCACATTCTTGGTAACGTCGTCGCTGTTGGTCTTCTCTATAAAGAAGGTGTCCTGCATGTCGCGGGCTGGGTGGTCGGCAGCAAAGTTGAGCATCGTAAATACGTGCTTGTCGTCATCTACCTCAGGACCCTGGAAAAGGGTAAAGCCCATGCGAGCGAAAATGTCGATAATCTGATTCTTCACTACGGTGAGTGGATGGCGGGTACCGAGTGCTACAGGGTAGGCGGTACGGGTCAAGTCGATATCATCGCTTGATGCCTCGGCTTCTTCCATCTGCTCCTTCAGTCCGTTGATCTTCTCAAGGGCTGCGTTCTTCAGTTCGTTGATTTTTACACCAACCTCTTTCTTCTGGTCGGCTGGCACTGTGCGGAAGTCGGCCATAAGGGCGTTAATCTCGCCCTTCTTGCTCAGATACTTGATTCGAAGCTGCTCTACTTCTTCTGCGTTTTGGGCAGTCAAAGTGCTCACTTCTTTCAAGAGTTCGTCTATTTTTTCTAATAACATATCTATATTTTTATCTTTTTTGACTGCAAAGATAACATTTTTTGCTTAAAAGATGAAATAATTCAAAAGAAAGTTGTACTTTTGCATGGAAAATTTGAGAAATTTAATAGGTTTATGAAAAAACTCTGTTTATTAACGGTGTTAATGGCGGTGCTTACCATCGTTTGTTTCACGTCTGTGGGATGCACAGACAAGAAGCCTGCGCCTGCCATTGATTCGGCTTCATCCGACTCGGTGATTGCCGACACTCAAGCGATGGACTCTACAGAACAGCTGATAGAGGAGACTCCGATGCCAAAGGCGGCTGACGAGCTTTTTGATGATTTCGTGTTTAATTTTGCAGCTAACAGAAAGTTGCAGAAAAGTCGTATTGTCTTCCCGCTGCCGGTATATCACGGTAAGAAACTGACCAAGAAGATAGAAAAAAAACATTGGAAGATGGAGCATTTCTTCATGCGCCAGGATTATTACACGCTGATCTTTGATAATCAGAAACAGATGAAACTGATGAAGGATACTACTATCGATCATGTAGTAATAGAAAAGGTGTTCTATAGTAGAAAGACAGTTCAGCAGTTTGTGTTTAATCGCATCAATGGTCAGTGGATGATGACTAGCATCTGCTACGTGCCTATGTATCAGAATAATAATGCCAGTTTCCTGAAGTTTTACGGACATTTTGCTACTGATACCGCTTTCCAGGCTCGCCATATCCATAATCCGGTGAAGTTTACCGGTCCTGATCCTGATGATGATTTCAGTACGATGACAGGCGATATAGACCCGGAAACATGGCCTGCCTTTGCGCCTCAACTGCCTCACGGCATGATTTACAATATAATCTATGGTCAGAAATATACCGAGAGCAACCAGAAAATCTTCGTGATTCGTGGTATTGCCAATGGTATGGAAACCTCTCTTACTTTCAAAAAGATTGGAGAAAAATGGGAACTGATCAAACTGAATATGTAGCTTTTTAATTAGTAGTAATAGTTTAACCAGATATGAAGGATATTCGTAATTATAGCCTTTTGGCTCACAATACGTTTGGCATCGATGCCAAATGCAGCAGATTTCTGGAGTATGAATCGGTTGAGGAAGCCCGACAGATAGTGGGCTTGCTGACAGAGGCAGATCAGCCGCTGCTCATTCTGGGTGGCGGCAGCAATCTCTTGCTGACTGGTGATTATGCAGGTACTGTGCTCCATTCGGCTATTATGGGTATTGAAGTTCTTGACAACAAGACTGTGGCAGCTGCAGAGGGGGATGATGCTTTGTGTAATCCGGATTGGGTATTCCTTTCCTGTGGTAGTGGTGAGGTGTTTGATGATGTGGTAGCTTATGCCGTAGAGCATGGCTATCATGGAGCAGAGAATCTGAGTATTATTCCGGGTGAAGTAGGTGCCAGTGCGGTTCAGAATATCGGCGCTTATGGTGTGGAAGCCAAGGATATTATATATAAGGTGGAAGCAGTTGAGATAGCTACGGGCAGGGTAGTGGTGTTTGATAATGCTGACTGCGAGTATAGTTACCGTCAGAGTAAATTTAAGCATGAGTGGAAGGATAAGTATCTTGTAACGCATGTGATTTACCGTTTGCAGAAGACCTTCCGTCCGGATCTGGATTATGGTAATATCCGTTCTGCGCTCGAGGCTAAGCATATTGCTGAGCCTACAGCCCAGCAACTTCGTGATGTCATCATAGAAATTAGAGAGGCAAAATTGCCTGATCCTAAGGTATTGGGTAATGCAGGCAGTTTCTTTATGAATCCTATTGTAGAGAAGGCTAAGTACGAAGAACTGGCTGCTCTTTATCCGGGTATGCCTCATTATACCATCGATGAATCTCATGAAAAGATTCCGGCTGGCTGGATGATTGATCAGTGTGGCTGGAAGGGAAAGAGTCTGGGACGGGCCGGTGTGCATGATAAGCAGGCACTGGTGCTAGTGAATCGTGGCGGCGCTACGGGCGAGGAAATCGTAAAACTCTGTAAGACCATCCAGGAGGATGTGAAGCAGAAGTTTGGTATAGAGATTCATCCGGAGGTGAATGTGAAGTGAAGAATTCGTTTGTTTTCAGAAAAATATTTGATAATTAATGAAGGTAACTTTATTAGGTACAGGCACATCGGGCGGTGTTCCTTCGTTGGGGTGTAACTGTGAAGTGTGCCGGAGTACGGATCCGCATGATAAAAGATTGCGCAGTGCGGCAATGATAGAAACGGAGAATACCCGTATTCTGATAGATGCCGGACCTGATATCCGACAGCAGTTGTTGCGTGTGCCTTTCAGGAAGATTGATGGCGTCCTGATTACGCATATCCATTACGACCATGTTGGTGGCATAGATGATTTGCGCCCTTTCTGTATCTTTGGTGATATTAATATCTATGGCGATGAAATCGTTACTGCTGGGCTGCCTCATACGATGCCTTACTGCTTTCCGAAGAATGCAGAAAAACTCTATCCGGGAGCTCCTAAACTCAAATTGCATACCATTCATCCGCATGAGCATTATCAGATAGGGGATATTGAGTTTGTTCCTATCCGTGTGATGCACGATAAGATGCCTATTCTCGGCTATCGGTTTGGTAAGTTTGCCTATATTACTGATATGAAATCTATGGGTGATGAAGAATATGCTTATTTGGATGGTGTGGAAACACTCGTAATTAACGCACTCAGATTTGAGAAAACACATCACAGCCATCAGCTTGTATCTGATGCTATTGAGGTGTCGCGCAGGATAGGAGCAAAACATACTTATTTTATCCATGTGACTCATCAGATAGGTTTTCACGATGAGGCGAATAAAAGGCTGCCCGAAGGCTTTGAATTTGGCTTCGATGGAATGGAGATATATGTAGAAAATAGATGAGCTTTTATTGAAAAAGGCTTAAAAACAGGTTGGTAAAAGTTAATTAAATTAAAATAATAGATCTTTTACTAAGAAAAATTTGCGAGTATCATAGATTATTTCTATATTTGCATGTGTGTTTTTCATAGTATTAGATTTAAGGTTAACAAGGTATTGGGGTCGCAGCGGCGACCCTTTTTTGTTTTTATCCCCTTTTGGGTGACTAAAAAATACCTTTTTTCAAGGCATCTTTCCTTTCTCCCAAACGGTATATGGTTCATCTCTTCCGAGGTTTGAATCTCCGGTAAAGTTTCCAGGCCAACAGTGCTCCGTCAAATGCTCCGGCTCCCACCTGCAGCAAACTCTGCAGTCGCTTGCTCGGGCTCGCATTGCGTGACAGGATTTCAGGTTTTGTGAAAAGCGAGTTCCATAAAGTCTGAATCTTGGCATCATCGGCATCAATTTCCTTGCGTATCGCCTCTTTCTTGAGTCGGATATCATTTAAGGAATTATATTCTGTGATTTCTGAATGATTTGTCATGTTGCGAAAAGGAGGTTATTTTCCCATCAAGAGGCTTGCCAGAAATCTGACCAATGGTCTCTCGATCCACTTATGGCGGAAAATTACAAATAATATTAATATAAATAGGTATACTGCAGCAACAATGCAGAATCCGATAGTCAGACTACCTATTAAGTCTGCCAATGCAAAAGCAGCGCCAAAGGATAGGTAAATGAGGGTAAGCGTAAGTAAACCCAGGAGTACCAAGGTCATGGTAATGACTGTAAGCAGGCGTACCACCTTATCCACAATATCGAGCTTCAGAAATTCGCTCTGAAGCCCGATGTAATGTTTAAGCACCTCAATGAGCTGCCCGATAGTTTCTACATTTTTATCGTTAGAGAACATCATGATAGGTGATGATTAAACCTCAGGAGCTGCGTCCTTGATATCGTCAACCAGATCATCAACGTCCTTACGGCTCAACTTGATGTCGTGCTTCTTGCAGAAATCGTCTACTGCACCTGCAATCTTACTACGTGTATCCTCACCCTTCTCAGGAGCGAAAATCAAACCGAGTGCTGTTCCAGCGATAGCACCGCCGAGGAAAGCACCAATGTAACCTAATGTTTTCATATGCTATAAATTTTAAACGTTAAACGATTATCTTCTTGTCATTTTCATTTGACAATGCAAATATACTAAATTCTCTTTAAAAAACAAGCCTTTTAGCCTTAATTTTTCATTAAAAATGTTTTAATAGCCTTATTTAACAAACTTTAGGCGGCATATTCTTCGTTTTTTGGGCATTTTTTTGTATTTTCGCAGAGTAAAAAACGCATAACGCGAAATTTATATTGAATGAACAACAATAATAAACAATAAAACGAATAAGAATTATGAAGAAAATTACAGTATTAAGCATGGGAATGTGCGCAGTTTTGGCGCTCGCAAGTTGTGGTACATCTAAGGAAAGTGCATATAAGAAGGCATATGAGAAGGCTCAGCAGCAGGAACAGCAGGCTGCTCAGGCTCCTGTTGCTCAGGAACCAGTTGTAGCTCCTCTCGAGACTCAGGCTCCTTCTGATGAGCAGACAGAGGTTGATAATGCCACTGTTCGTTCTGAGGATGTTTCTCTCATCTCTGGTTCTGGCTTGTCAAGCTATAGCGTAGTAGTTGGTTCTTTCTCTCTCAAGGCTAACGCTGAGGGATTGGCTAGTACATTGAAGAGTGCTGGCTACGATGCTCAGATCGCCCTGAACACAGAGCGTAACATGTATCGCGTGGTAGCTTCTACATTTGCTGATAAGGCTGCTGCTGTCAAGAGCCGCAATCAGCTTCGCGCTGGTAAGTATCCTGATGCTTGGTTACTCCTTAAGAAGTAATCTGATATTATATAAGGATAAGATATCCGTAGATTAATGCGAATTTTATCAATAGATTACGGTAAAAAACGTACCGGACTGGCTGTGACCGACCCATTGCAGATTATTGCCAATGGGTTGGCCACAGTTTCTACACATGAACTTTTCACTTATATCGAAACTTATATTCAGAAAGAACAGGTGGAGCGCATTGTTATCGGAAAACCGATGCAACCTAACGGGCAGCCAAGTGAAAACCTGGCAAGAGTAGAAAACTTCTACAACCGTTGGCGAAAGGCTCATCCTGAAATTCCAATTGAATATTATGACGAGAGATTTACATCAGTCCTGGCACATAGAGCCATGATAGATGGAGGTGTAAAGAAGAAAGTGAGAAAAGAAAATAAAGGATTGGTAGACGAGATAAGTGCTACCATCATATTACAGGATTATTTGCAATCAAGAAGATAATGATTTTACCGATTTATATTTATGGTCAGCCAGTGCTGAGAAAAGTGGCTGAAGATATTACACCTGATTATCCAGATCTCAAGGTGTTGATTAATAATATGTATGAAACCCTTGATTCCAGCAACGGCATCGGACTGGCTGCACCTCAGATTGGCTTGCCTATCCGCCTCGTTGTTATCGACCTGGATGTGCTCAGCGAGGATTACCCTGAGTATAAAGGATTCCGTCATGCTTTCATCAATGCCCATATCCTAGAGCGCGATGAGGAAAATACCGACTCTTCTGAAGAGGGATGTCTTTCTATTCCTGGTATCAATGAGAAGGTGGTTCGTCCTACACGCATCCATGTAAAGTATATGGATGAGGATTTTAATGAACATGATGAGTGGATAGGGGGATATCTGGCTCGCGTGATGCAGCATGAATTCGACCATTTGGAGGGTACAATGTTTGTTGACCGTGTGTCTCCTCTTCGCAAGAACATGATAGCAGGAAAGCTCAAGAGTATCATCAAGGGCAATTTCCGTGCTGCCTATCGTACTAAGATACGTCGATAGTTCTTCCGAAAATATAGTAAGCTTCATGGTAATCGTGACGATTGGGCTTACTATATTTTTTTATTCTACATTCAATAGGTTTTATTTCAGAGAGTTACGAACAGATGAAGAAGATTCTCTTAGTTCTTTTTATGGTGATGGGCGCCATTTCGGCTTCTGCCCAATACCGTGTAGACCGACTTGTTACGGCCGGTCGGAGTGCCTTGTATTATGAGGATTTCGTCCTTTCAATCAAGTATTTTAATCTGGCAATCGGTGCCAAGCCTTATCTGTATGAGCCTTGGTATTACCGCAGTGTGGCAAAATTTAATCTGGATGACTTTACGGGTGCCGAAAGTGATGCCAGCGAGGCGTTGCATCTCAATCCCTATATCAATGATATTTATGACTTGAGAGCCATCTGTCGCATCAGACAAAACAGGTTTGATGATGCGATAGCTGACTATAATGAGGCTATCAGACTGGAACCGCGCAACCGAAATTACTGGTTCAACCGGGCTATCTGCCAGATGGAAAACAAAAAGTATGAGGCGGCGCAGCAGGAACTGGATACCATCGTGGGAAAATGGAAAGACTGGTCGAATGCTTATTCGCTCAAGGCTGAAGTGTATCTGCATCAGAAAGATACCGTGCAGGCTGAGAAATGGCTAGACAAGAGCCTGCAGCTCAATCCGTATGATGGGGATGCCTGGACTACGCGTGCCTATATGGCGCTGGCTAGAAAGGAATGGAAAACGGCTGATGAGGCGCTGACCAAGAGTCTGCATTTCAAACCTAACAATGTGAACAGTTACATTAACCGTGCTTTGGCGCGTATTAATCTGAATAACCTCAGGGGGGCGATGAGCGATTATGACAATGCCCTTGAGCTGGATCCGAACAATTTCCTGGCTCATTATAATAGAGGACTGATGCGTGTACAGTTGGGTGATGATAACCGGGCTATCACCGATTTCGACTTCATTATCAAGATGGAACCCCAGAACTTCATGGCTATCTTCAACCGAGCTCTATTGCATGACAAGACCGGTAATCTGAGAGCAGCCATCAGGGATTATACTATGGTTATCAATCAGTTCCCTAACTTCTGGACCGGTTTGTCTAATCGTGCCAGCTGTTACCGACGCCTGGGTATGACAGCCAAGGCAGAGATGGATGAATTCCGTATCTTCAAGGCGCAGATGAACAAGCATATCGGAATCCAGCCGAGATGGAGCGCAAAGACCAAGAAGGAGATGCGTAAGCGTTCTGAGGTTGACCCGAATAAGTTTGCTTCGTTGGTAGTAGATGACGAACCGAAGTATGAACACAACTATAAGAGCGAGTATCGTGGTAAGGTTCAGAACCGTCAGGTAGAAACCGCCTTCCTGCCGATGTATCAGCTCTCTTATTTTCCAAACAATCAGAATGTAAATGGAGTTCAGGCTTATGACAAGGAGGTTGATGCGCTCAATCAGCATACCAAGGCAGACAAGGTTTATATCGTTTGCAGTAAGGAGCAGCTCGATGAGAATGGTTCTATGAAGATATTCTCGATGATTGATAAACTTTCGGCAGAGTTGAGTGTGGCGAGCGATAATGAAACCAGAAAACGTCTCCTGATGCGCAGGGCCATCGCTCATAGTGTACTTCGTGATTTTGAGGCTGCCATCAGTGATTTCACCTATTATATCTCGCTCGATGACAAGAACTCTTTGGCTTACTGGCAGCGTGCAGTCTGCCAGGCTGAGATGGATGAATTTAACAAGGCTGAGGGCAAGGGTGTTCTGAACATCCATTCTGCCGAGGCTGATTTCAGTGATGCCATCCGCCAGAACAGCAACAATGCTTACATCTATTATAATAGAGGTAATCTTCATGCAGGCAGAAACGAACTTTCAAAGGCAATAGATGATTATACCATTGCCTTGAGAATTGATAACCGCCTTGCAGAGGCTTATTATAATAGAGGTATAGCACGAGCCAAGAGTGGCAATAAGCAGACTGCCATCCAGGATCTTTCAAAGGCAGGAGAACTTGGTTTGTATGATGCTTATTCTGTGATCAAGCGCTTGAATAAGTCGAAATAAAAAAATCCCGCAGAGAAAATCTGCGGGATTTTTTTTCTGTATTTCTGTATTCCGGTTTTATATTCTCGTTACTTGCTTAACGCCCTTCACGGCGCTCAGTTTCTTGATGAGTGCATCGGTCTTGCCGGCATCATCAATCATCACGGTAACATTGCCTGAGAAGAGACCATCCTTGGAGGAGATGTTGATGCCTCGCATGATGAGTTTGTCTTCCTTGGAAATGATGTTGGTGATGTTGCTCACGATACCGATATCGTCGTTTCCGATGATGCGGAGCGTGATGGCATACTTGGATGTTCCCTTGCCGCTCCATTTCGCCTTCACGATGCGGTAACCGAAACGGCGGCGCAGTTCCTTGGCGTTAGGACAATCCATGCGATGTACCTTGATACCCTTGCTGATGGTAACGAATCCGAAGATTGGGTCGCCGTAGATAGGGTGGCAGCAATGAGCCAGCTCGAAATCGATGCCCTTGAGGTGCTCATCGATAACCAGCACATCGTCGCTCTGCTTCATCAGTTCCTCGGTAGGATTCTCAAACTCGAAATTCTCTGCACTTTCTGCAGGCTTGTTGGTATTGGCGAGGTTCAGGTCGTGGTCGCGCTCCTCTATGTATCTCTCGATGATGCTGTTCACGTCGATTTTCTCCTCGGCTACATCCTTATAGAAGTCTGAGTTCTCCTTATATCCCATTTTCTTGATGATGCGCGCCATGATGCTCTCATCAATTTCCAGTTTCCTGTTCTTGAATCGGCGCTCCAGAAGTTCCTTGGCATAGAGGCCGTCCTTCTTCTGGGTTTCCTTCAGCGCTAGACGAATCTTGGCTTTAGCCTTGGATGTCTGCACGATGTTGAGCCATTCGCGGCGTGGCTTCTGGTTGCTCTGTGTGAGGATTTCTACCTGATCTCCCGAATGGAGTTCCTGTCGGAAGGTGACGGCTCTTCCGTTAATCTTTCCGCCCACACAGGTATTGCCGATGCGGGAGTGGATATAGTAGGCAAAGTCGAGTACCGTAGCTCCCTTCTGGAAGTTCAGCAGGTCGCCCTTTGGAGTGAACACGTATACTTCGTCTTCCTTCAGATCGGTGGTAAACTGGTCCATCAGCTGCAGATCATCGTTGCTTTCCAGGGCAGCACGGATATTGGCAAGCCATTCGTCGATACCGCCTTCTCCCTGCTTGATGCCCTTGTAGCGCCAGTGGGCAGCGAGTCCGTGCTCTGCAATATCGTCCATGCGCTCGGTTCTGATCTGTACCTCTACCCATTTGTTTTCAGGACCCAATACAGTGGTATGCAGACTTTCATAACCGTTGCTCTTAGGCACGCTGAGCCAGTCGCGCATACGCTTTGGGTTTGGCTGATACATGTCGGTGATGAGGGCAAAGGTCTGCCAGCACTGCATATACTCTTTCTCTCTTGGCGCATCGAGGATAATACGGATGGCAAAGAGATCGTATACACCCTCGAAGGCGCACTTCTGCTTCTTCATCTTCTGCCAGATGGAGTGGATACTCTTGGTGCGGCCTTTCATATGATATTTCAGACCGGCAGCATCGAGCTTCTCCTGGATTGGCTGGATGAAGCGGGCGATATAGGCATCGCGCGAAGCCTTGGTGGCGTTCAGTTTGTCCTTTATCATATAGTAGGCATCGTGCTCGAGATACTTCAGACTGAGGTCTTCCAGTTCGCTCTTCAGCTTGTAGAGTCCCAGTTTGTGGGCGAGTGGGGCATAGAGGTAGCTTGCCTCTTCACTTACTTCATGCTTTGCCTCTTTCTGTTCGGTATCACGAATCTGTCGCATCACGTTCACGCGGTCGGCAATCATGATGAGGATGACGCGCATATCCTCAGAGAATGAGATAAGCAGATTTCTGAAGTTCTCGCTCTCGATGATAGGGTTGCGCTTGTATAAATCGTGGATGCGAAGCAGACCACTGATAATGTGGGCTACGCTATCTCCGTATTTCTTCTGTATCTCTTCGATGGTCTGATAACCATCGATGACGCTGGTCTGCATCAGGATGGCGATGATGCCATCTCGTTTCAAACCGATTTCGTTTACTGCGATTTCTGCGGTTTGCAGGGCAGCGAGTATTGGATTCATTCCGAATACATTGCGCTTAATCTGATGGTTGATGAAGGCATGCTGTATGTCTTCACGCAGATGCTGCTCATCGCCTGGCTTGAATGTGTCGCCCACAGCGGTTCTCAGGCGCTCCAGAATCTGGAGTGTCTGCTCTCTTTCTTCGGTTGTGAATTTAAAAGTTGTTTCATTCATTGTCGTTCCCTCCTGCTGATGATATATTTATAGAGTCATTATAACTCGTCTATCCACTTCTGACCAGACTTAGTGTTAAGCCAGATGGCAAAGCTGGCACTAATTACGGCACTCAGTCCCATAAATATTGTTATTAACTCCATAACTTATATTATAAATTGTCTATCCACTTTCTGCCAGATTTGGTGTAGCTCCAAATGGCTAAGCTCATACCAATAACAGCTCCTATACACATTACTAAAGCAAATCCTTCCATAATATAATGTTTTTAATCGTTATACTTCATTACATTGTTCGCAAATAATGCAAAGCTTATAGCGCTCAATGAGCCTGCAATGATGCAGACGTAATTAAATACACCCATCTCGTCACCGGTAATCATTGGAGATAATCCGCCTATACCGGTTCCGCTGATGAACAAGTTAGATACCCCATAGAGGTAATGTGATAGCCCCGACCTTCTGTCGTGCTCTTTTGATAATTTACTAACCATGTCGCAATATTCCATTTTAAATTTGACAAACAATGGCGATTCGGCGTTAAAAACGCCTACTTCGTTAAATTTTCAATGCAAAGGTACAAAAAAAAGCGGAAATATTTCTGATTATCAGAAAAAACTATTATCTTTGTAGCACATATAGTGTAAATTTAACATAAATATGGTATTATGAATCAGCAAGATCTAAACCAAATCTCTGCTCGCGGTATCTCCGAGCAGCAGATTGAACATCAGTTGGAACAAATCAAGAATGGTTTCCCTTTCCTCAAACTTGAGGGCGCGGCTGCCATCGGTAAGGGTATCATGGCTCCTACAGCTCAGGAAGTAGAGGACTACGAGAAGGCGTGGAACGACTACAAGGCTGAGGGGCACAAGATTGTGAAGTTCGTACCTGCTTCAGGTGCGGCAAGCCGCATGTTCAAGAACATGTTTGCATTCCTCGATGCTCCATACGATGTTCCTACTACTGACTTCGAAAAACAATTCTTCGAGAATATCAAGAAGTTTGCTTTCCGCAAGGCACTCTGCGATAAGTGCCATGTAAACAACGAGAAGGGTATCATGTGCCTTATCAAGAAGGGCGATTACAAGGCTGTTGTGGCTAATCTCCTCAAGCCAGAGGGATTGAACTACGGTCAGTTGCCTAAGGGATTGCTCCAGTTCCACGAGTATGAGGACGAGGTTCGCACCCCAATGGAGGAGCACCTGGTTGAGGCTGCGCTCTATGCTAGCAGCAACGGCGAGGCTAATGTTCACTTCACCGTTTCTCACGACCACCTGGAACTCTTCAAGCAGATGGTAGCAGAGAAGGTTGACAAGTATGCACAGCGCTACGGCATCAAGTACAATATCTCTTTCTCTGAGCAGAAGCCTAGCACCGATACCATCGCTGCCAATCCAGACAATACTCCATTCCGTAACGAGGATGGCTCTTTGCTGTTCCGTCCGGGCGGTCATGGTGCACTCATCGAGAACCTCAACGAGATTGATGCTGATGTGGTATTCATCAAGAATATAGACAATGTGGTTCCTGATCGCCTGAAGGCTGAGACTGTTACCTGGAAGCAGGTGATTGCAGGTGTATTGGTTACTCTGCAGAAACAGGCTTTCAATTATCTGAAGGTTTTGGATTCTGGTCAGTACAACCATGAGAAGCTGGAGAAGATTATACGCTTCGTTCAGCGCGATCTCTGCTGCCGCAAGGCTGATATCAAGGAGCTGGAGGATGCCGAACTGGTTATCTATCTGCGTAAGAAGTTGAACCGTCCTATGCGTGTCTGCGGTGTCGTTAAGAACGTAGGCGAGCCTGGTGGTGGTCCATTCCTTACCTATAATCAGGATGGCACTGTAAGCCTTCAGATTTTGGAGAGCTCTCAGATTGACAAGAATAACGAGGAGTATATGAAGATGTTCACCGAGGGTACTCACTTCAACCCAGTAGATCTCGTCTGCGCTACCAAGGATTACCAGGGCAATGCCTTCGATCTTCCTAAGTTCGTTGATCCATCTACCGGTTTCATCTCCAGCAAGAGTAAGAATGGTAAGGATTTGAAGGCACTCGAGTTGCCAGGTCTCTGGAATGGTGCGATGAGTGACTGGAATACAGTATTCGTAGAGGTTCCTCTCGGTACCTTCAACCCAGTGAAGACCGTGAACGATCTGCTCCGCGACCAGCATCAGGCTGTAGAGGGTGGTATCAAGCACGAGCATCATCACGAGCACGGAGAGGGCGGCTGCTGCGGTAAGCACTAATCTCCGATTCCGTATATCTTGATGGTAAGATATAAACACAATAAAGGCTCAGTTCCCGATTTTATTCGAGGATTGAGCCTTTATCATTGAGCTAATAATGTGTCTGCTAAAAATTATAAGATGTTCTGAATCAAATAAAAAATAGCCTTTTGCTTCTGTTCTGCTAAAGGAAAACTATCTGATACAAAGGATAGGAATCCTTAGCAGGAAGTTCTTAGTTGTACCAAATTTCTCCACCTAATACTGTTGGATACTCTTCAGCTGTTGTTCTTTCTACAGGAGCCGTAATTTCTACGAACTCACCATACTTCTTTACCTTGTTAATGTTCATAATTTGTAGGGTTTGTTGATTTATTAATTTATATTACGGATTGGTATCTATTAAGGATACTGATCTTTTACTTTTTTTCTACGCTGCAAAGTTACACAAAAAATGATATACAACAAGTTTTTTGGCTAAAAATCTGTCGATATTTAACCTTCTTTAAAGGTTTTCTGCATATTTCCTGCAAAACTATTCTGTTTTAGTGGAATATTTTTGTTTGTTTTCGCTAAATACCTCATAATGAGTGAGTAAATGACAGTTTGCCAATCTGTAGTTTAATCGTATACACTATCGGGAGACTGTCATTTACTTCATTGCTTCATTGTATGGATGAAGATTTCACCTTATATTATAAAGAGATTTCGCCCGCCAGGGATTCGGTCAGTTTTTCTCTTACCTTTTTATTGTCTGCATATCTTCCTTGTAGATACATCATCTTGGTGACCATAGCCTCTACCGTAGAATCGTATCCGCTTATCACATGAGCAGCTTTCAACTGGAAGCCGGCTCCGTAGCGTTCCATCTCTACACTGCCCGTAAGACATTGGCTGATATTCACGATGTTTACTCCGCGATGGGCAGCCTGATCCAGAAGACGCATGATCCATGGCGTGTGAGGAGCATTGCCTGAACCGAAAGTACGCATCACGATGCCGCGGAGGTCTGGTGATTCCATCACGTGGCGCACAATGTTATCCTGGATACCTGGGAAGAGACTGAACACGATGACGTTCTGATCGAGCTTCAGATGTGGAACCATTGGCTTTCTGTAATCCGGTGTAAGAATGTGATGGTCGTGATATTGGAAATTGATTCCTACATCGCAGAGGTGAGGGTAGTTGAATGATTCGAAAGCATGAAATCCCTCGGCATTGATCTTGATGGCACGGTTACCGCGAATCAGCTTGCCGTTGAAGAAGATGCATACCTCGGGCACCATAGGGCGTCCTTCAGCATTCTTGGCAGAAGCAATCTCTATGGCTGTCATCAGATTCTCCTTGCCGTCGGTTCGCAATTCACCGATAGGCAACTGGCTACCTGTCAATATTACAGGCTTGGTCAGATTCTCAAGCATGAAAGATAGGGCTGACGAAGTGTAAGCCATTGTATCGGTGCCATGAAGGATTACGAATCCGTCATAGTTGTTGTAGTTGTTGGATATCATGCTTACGATTTCTGCCCAGCGCATAGGATCCATGTCGCTGGAATCGATAGGTGGGTCGAATTTTCGCACATCGATTTCTGCCTGAATGAGCTTGAATTCGGGCATGGAAGAAACGAGGTGATTGAAATCAAGAGGTTCCAATACACCTGTCATCGGGTCCTTTCCCATACCGATGGTACCACCGGTATAGATGATGAGAATCTTTGGTTTTGCCATTTTCTATGTTTCTTTACATTTTGTCACGTTATCGGATGCAAAGATAATGAAAATATTTGTTTCTCCAAAACTTATTGGCTAAAAATGTATCTGAATTTTACAAAGTGTTACGAAATATTGGTAGAAAAGCAGATGAAAACTTCAATATGTCAGCATTTCCGGTCTTAAAAGCCCTTAATATAAGGAGGTATTAGCAAAGTTTAGCAAAATAAATGCATTTTTATTCGCTTGTTACAAAAAGAAATCGTACTTTTGCAGACGATTTAATAAAAATACTAAGTTGTTATGGTAAAAATCACATTCCCAGACGGATCTGTTCGTGAGTATGAACAGGGCGTAACTGGCTTACAAATCGCCGAGAGTATCTCACCGGCTCTCGCTCGCAACGTTGTATCTTGCGGTGTTAATGGTGAGATAGTAGAGTTGAACCGTCCTATCAATGAGGATGCAAATGTAGAACTCTACAAGTTTGAGGATGAGCAGGGTAAGCACACATTCTGGCATACATCTGCACACTTGTTGGCTGAGGCTCTCCAGGAGCTTTACCCAGGCATCCAGTTCGGTTTCGGTCCAGCCGTAGAAAGCGGTTTCTTCTACGACGTGATGCCAGCCGAGGGTCAGGTGATCTCAGAGAATGATTTCGCCAAGATTGAGGCTAAGATGATGGAACTTGCCAAGAAGAACGAACCTGTGGTTCGCAAGGAGGTGGCTAAGGCTGATGCTCTCGCTGAGTTCAAGGCTGATGGTCAGACTTACAAGTGCGAGCATATTGAGCAGGACTTGGAGGATGGTACTATCACCACATATACCCAGGGCAATTTCACCGATCTTTGCCGTGGTCCTCACTTGATGAACACTGGCCTTATCAAGGCAGTGAAGATTACAAGTGTGGCTGGTGCTTTCTGGCGCGGTGATGCCAAGCGCGAGCAGATGACCCGTATCTACGGTATCAGCTTCCCTAAGAAGAAGATGCTCGATGAGTATCTGGTTGTTCTCGAAGAGGCTAAGAAGCGCGACCACCGTAAGATCGGTAAGGAGATGGAACTCTTCATGTTCTCTGAGCGTGTAGGTAAGGGTCTTCCTATCTGGTTGCCAAAGGGTACACAGCTCCGTCTGCGCCTGCAGGAGTTGCTCCGTTCTCTCCTGAAGCCTTACAACTATCAGGAGGTTATCTGCCCAGGTATCGGCGGCAAGAGTCTCTATGTTACATCTGGTCACTATGCTCACTATGGCAAGGATGCATTCCAGCCTATCCAGACACCGGAGGAGGATGAGGAGTATATGCTCAAGCCAATGAACTGTCCTCACCACTGCGAGGTCTACGCTCGCAAGCCACGTTCTTACAAGGATCTTCCTTTGCGTATCGCAGAGTTCGGTACTGTATTCCGCTATGAGAAGAGCGGTGAGCTCCATGGTTTGACTCGTGTTCGTACATTTACTCAGGACGATGCCCACATCTTCGTCCGTTCAGATCAGGTAAAGGCTGAGTTCGAGAATGTAATCGACGTAATCCTGAAGGTGTTCAAGATCTTCGGTTTCGAGAACTACGAGGCACAGATTTCTCTCCGCGATCCTAAGGATACAGAGAAGTATATCGGTTCTGATGAGATTTGGGAAGAGAGCGAGAATGCTATCCGCGAGGCTTGCAAGGAGAAGGGTCTTGAGACTCGTGAGGAGATTGGCGAGGCTGCCTTCTATGGTCCTAAGCTCGACTTCATGGTAAAGGATGCCATCGGCCGTCGCTGGCAGTTGGGTACCATCCAGGTGGATTACAACTTGCCAGAGCGTTTCAAGTTAGAGTATACTGCCGAGGATAACTCTAAGAAGACTCCTGTGATGATTCACCGTGCACCATTCGGTTCATTGGAGCGATTCACAGCCGTTCTCATCGAGCATACAGCCGGTCACTTCCCATTGTGGTTGACTCCAGACCAGGTTGCAATTCTTCCTATCTCTGAGAAGTTCAACGACTATGCCCAGAAGGTACGTCAGTATCTTGACAAGCAGGGTGTACGTGCTCTCGTTGATGACCGTAATGAGAAGATTGGCCGCAAGATTCGCGACAACGAGTTGAAGCGTGTTCCTTACATGGTTATCGTTGGTGAGAAGGAGAGTGCCGAGGGCCTCGTTTCTATGCGTAAGCAGGGTGGTGGCGAACAGGCTACCATGAGCATGGAAGAGTTCGCTCAGCGCATCAATGCCGAGGTTGCAGAGCAATTGAAGGCCGCTGAAGAGTAAAAATGAGATATAAATCCGCAGGTTTCTTTGGAAATCTGCGGATTTTTTTAAAATAACCCATTGAAAATTTGGTGGTTTCACAAAATAATCGTAACTTTGCAGCCGTTTAATCAAAAAGACAAAAAAGAATATATCGAATAGTTAATGAAAAATGACAAAATGAAAAATCAGTACCGCGTAAACGAACAGATTCGTGCACGCGACGTGAGAGTAGTGAGTGATGGTGGAGCAGAAGTGATGCCAGCACGTAAGGCGTTGGAGTTGGCTCGTCAGCAAGAGCTTGACTTGGTCGAGATATCTCCTAATGCGCAACCACCAGTTTGCCGTATAGTTGACTATTCTAAATTCCTTTACCAGCAGAAGAAGCATGCAAAGGAAATGAAGCAGAAGCAGGTAAAGGTGGAGACCAAGGAAATCCGTTTCGGACCTCAGACCGATGAGCACGACTATCAGTTCAAGCTCAAGCACGCTATGGAGTTCCTCAACGAGGGTAACAAGGTTCGTGCATACGTTTTCTTCCGTGGTCGCTCAATTCTCTTCAAGGAGCAGGGTGAGGTTCTTCTTCTCCGTTTCGCCAATGATTTGGAAGAGTACGGAAGGGTTGAGCAGATGCCAAAGCTTGAAGGTAAGAAGATGTTCCTCTACATGAGTCCTAAGAAGGCTGGTACTGCAAAGAAGAGCCAGCAGAAGATGGACCGTGAGAAGCGAGAGGCTGAAGCTAAGGCTGCTGCAGATGCAGAGCGCGCTGCTAATGCTGAGAAGAATGGCTTGCTAGCCAATGCTAAAGGCGGCGATGCTCTGAAGAAACTCGCAGAAGGAACAGAGGATTAAGAAAAAAGATGCGTAACGCCCTGGTATATGCGTTGCCATCGCTATAATAAATAACAATTTAAAATTAAAAGTAAAAATGCCAAAAGTAAAGACTAATTCCGGCGCAAAGAAGAGATTCCGTTTCACCGGTACAGGTAAGATTAAGCGTCATCACGCTTTTCACAGTCACATCTTGACTAAGAAGACAAAGAAGCAGAAGAGAAATCTCCTTGGTGAGACTCTCGTAGACCGTTCAAACTTGAAGCAGGTTCGCGACTTGCTCTGCCTCCGTTAATTATTAACTTTTTAGTCGAACTTTTAAAGAAAAAAAATTATGCCAAGATCAGTAAATCACGTTGCATCAAAAGCAAAAAGAACAAGAATCTTGAAGCTCACTAAGGGTTACTATGGAGCTCGCAAGAATGTATGGACAGTAGCTAAGAACACTTGGGAGAAGGGTCTTACCTACGCTTATCGCGATCGTCGTAACAAGAAGCGCACATTCCGCGCATTGTGGATCCAGCGTATCAACGCTGCTGCTCGCCTCGATGGTATGAGCTACAGCCAGTTGATGGGTGCTCTTCACAAGGCTGGTATCGAGATCAACCGTAAGGTTCTCGCTGACCTCGCTGTAAACAACCCTGAGGCTTTCAAGGCTATCGTTGCAAAGGTGAAGTAAATCCGACGCTAGGCTCTTTTCTTCCGTGATTTTTCTCGTAAGAAAGTGTTTAGCCTCTAGATTAAAGAAAACTGAAGATTGCATTGGTTGGAAGTATTTCCGCTGATGCAATCTTTTTTTATGCCCGGAAAATAGAAAATTCCTCAAGAATGATTAAATAATTCCTCAAAATCTTGCATATTATTATATTTCTTCGTATATTTGCAAGGTTCATTAAAAGCATACTATTATGAAAGAAAAAAAATATCATATAGATTTGCATGAGGGTGAGGATATGGTAGCTGAGCCTACGCCAACTCATCGTATTTCGGTGATGGAGCATGCTGTGCCTATGCCGATGAGTGGTTTCGAGAATCATAAAGAGGTTTTAGATGAAATTCCGGAGTTGGGTAATCATTTTTCCTGGGAGAGTTTGATGGAGAGCATTGAGTATTGTAAAACCATTGCGGATGATCCAACAAAGTGGGAGCCATACGATGATTTTAAAGAACGTCTTTATCAGGATTTCCCATGGCTAAAGTAATCATTCACTCTCTTTTCGAACAGAAACTTCATGAGTATGTTGAAGAAGCTTATGAGGTTTATGGTAGAAAAACGGCTCGTAGATGGATGACGGAAATTGATAAGATCAAGAGTTTTTTGGAGGTCTTTCCAGAAGGAAGGCCGCCTTTTAATGGTGCTCCTGATTTTCCATTCCAGCTGCGAGGCGCTAATTTCATGAATAATTTTAAGTTGATTTATTATTATCTCGAAAAGATGGATGAAGTTCATTTCGTAGATATTTGGGATATGAGAAAGAACCCATCCAGCTTTTGGAAACAAGATGAATAACTTATAAAAAGCAAAAAAAATCCCCAGCTATCCATCAAAAGATAGCTGGGGATCTTTCATTTATCAGCCTTTCGGACTTTATAAGCTCTCCGCTTTACTTGATCAACTCAAGACCTGCCTCAAACTTGGTGGTCTTCTCCATAATTGCTGGCAGCTGATTCAAGATGCTCTTAAGCATTTTAAACTGGTTCAAGTCTTCTTCGTCCATATCTGTAGCAGGAACCTTTTCGATCATAATCACCAAATTTGCAATCAATGGCTGAACAAAAGCCTTGTCAACAAAGAAATATGGCTTGCTGCCATTCCAGCGGATGTTAACAGGAATCTGCTTGAACTGCTCCAATATACCCTTGATCTGTGCCTTCTCTGCTGCATCGTCAATATCCGCAGTAGCCTTATCGGCATCAATGGTTACATAAATAAGATTCTCGTTAGCAACAGTATAGCTTGCATAACCCATTGCAGTCTTCCATTCTGGTACTGCATTTTCATCGTCAGATGCCTCTGCATAAGTAGCGTTAATCTGGCCATCCTTGGTAAAGGTGATGTCCTTCAATACCTTAGGAAGATAACTGTTGGCCATGTTGTTCATCAATGGGTAAATTACGGTGTTGATGTCCATAGGCAATTCAGCACCTAAGCCCATATCAATGTTGAGAACTGTACCCTCTGGACAATCCCAGGTAAACTTGGCTGAGCCATTGTACCACTCACTTCCGTTGCCAAGATCCTGCTTTGTAACCTCTTGCAAATTCCAGGTACCCTCAATCTTCTCATTGCGTACAAATTCTTTCTCATCATTGTCATCATCGCTGCTACAAGCAGTGAAGAAGCCAAGGGTGCAAACCATGGCCATTAAATAAATAAACTTTTTCATTTTTCTTCTATTTTTTGTGTATTAATAAATAATTATTATATTGTTTCTATTTATTTATATAATAAAGTACGCGTACATTATATTATATATTACTTCAGCTGATACGTGATACCTACGCTGCCGTAGATAGGATACATCGTCTGCTCGATGGTCTCGAAGTCTTTCTTGAAGATACCATTTAAGCCCCAGCTCAGATCAGCACAGATGCCCCAACGGTTGTTCAAGCGCCAGTCTATTCCGAAATCTACGCCCACCTGCCAGTTGCGCATGTCATCGCTGAAATCGTAATCACCACGCTCGCCTTCATCATGACCCAACTTTACCTTCTGTCCGGTAGGATCGCCCTTAGGATGACCTTCCTCTTGGCGGCGCAAGTAACCATCGTATGCCCAGCCCTCAAACTTCTTTGATGTTACATAGCTAACATACGGACCCAACTTGAAACGGAGGTTGTCGCAAATATCGTATGTTGCCTGCAATGGTACTGTGATAAGACTCATGTCTACCTTCGTAACCACGTTGCCTGTAAATATACCTTTCAGCTCATCGCCTCCACGAACTATTCTCATATAATAGTTTTTTACGCCTGCATCAATCTTCATGCCCTTGTTTTCAAAATGCAGACCTCCAACGAATCCCCATTTGCCTGAAAGTGGGTGATAGGCATCGATACCCAGACTGAAGTTAGGTTGCAGGGTATAGCTGTGTAGTGTACGGATGGTGGCTGGAAGACCGATAGGGGCTGTGCCTCCAATATTATACGCCACGCGAGCCTGATACTGGTAGCCGTGGAGATATTTGTTCCACGAGGTGCGCTTGCTTTCTTCTACCTGCTTGTGCTCCTCTGTCTTCTGATTCTCATTTTCTTCTGCCCATGTAGCAGTGCCCCATGTCAGCAGGAGAGCTAATATTGTTATCTTCTTCATTATATAGTTTCCTCCTTAGCTTATTTGCAAATCAACTTGAAACTGTCTATCCAAAGGGTACTGCCTACGGCACCCAGGAAGTTAGCTCCATCTGAACTTGATGAACTGACAATAGTGAGACTGTAGCCACCATTCTTCAACTTGATTGGGTCAATGGTTTTCTTATACTCGAAATCTACGCTGAAGTGATGCCATTCACGCGTGTTTCCAATGGCAACTTTTCCGTTGTCATCATGGGTTTCACCTACCAGAGCAAGTGCCACTATCTGTTTGCTGGTCTGTACATTATCTCCGTAGAGCAATACGGCATTTCCCTTTTCATCGATGTTCTCATAGAGTACAGCATAGATGGTTCCGTAGTCATGGCGGTCAAGTTCCTTCCTATTCTTATCGGTGAATTTTTCGCCAGCCTGATACTTATACCATCCTTCTAACTTAGCAGGCTTGGCACTGAAGCTGAATGGATGACCGAACTTTGTTGCCTTCATTGCATCGCGCAGGGCATCGGTGGCATCAAACTGTCCGATGAAGAGGTTGCCGGCAGCGATAGGCTTGTGTACCATATAAGCGATCTTGCTTGTGCGCTGAGTAGTGAGCTTCACGCCCTTTCCCTTGTGCCCGTCTTCTATCATCACGGTAGGATATTCTTCCGGTTTAGATGAACTGTTACTCATTTGGAATCCTGAGTTTCCGGTTGCCCAGATGTCGATAAGATCTCCATTCCAATTTTCTTGCCAGTTGTAGTATCCTTTGCTGAGGTATGCGTTTTCAAATTCGAATTCAATCTCGTTTGGCATGGTGGTCTGTCCTTTCTTGATGCTTACCTGATAGGTGCGGCTCCATTGCTTATCTTCAGAAGTAACTGTATATGTTACAGGTCCTTTTGAGAAATCCTGAAGGCTTCCACTTTCTGGTGAGATGGTCGCTCCAGGTGTGAGGCGGAATATTGGTGCCTGTTTGGTAAGGGCGGCAAATGGTCTCATCGTGAACTCGATGTTTGTCTGATCACTCTGCACATTGACCAATGTATCAGATGGATTAGTGAACAATAAGTTCAATAAAATCTTGTTGTCTGCATGTATGTATGCCTGCTCAATGTCGCATTCGGCATTGAGTGGTTCTTCCTTAAAGCAGGAGGAGAGGGTAGTGATGCAACTCATTGATAGAGCGGCTACTATAAATCTTGACTGTTTCATATCTTGAACTTTCTTTTCCTTTTGTAATCTGGAGAATCGCTTCTCTTTCTTTTCAGATAATTCTTGAGAGAATGATTTCTCTAGCTCATATAAATTATTGCTTTATCGGTTGCAAAGATAAGCAGAAAACTTGAAACTACCAAAGGTTTTTGTGTTTTTCGACATGTTATGATAGAAAAATACCATGAATTAGTGGTTTTAGGACAAGAATTAGTAGAGATGAGTTTACCGAAGTAAGCAGATAGTGCCCGATAGTTTATTTTTTTTATACACATAATAAAAAAGGGAACTGAAATCTCATTACTGAAATTTCAGTCCCCTGAATGTTTATTTAGCTAATGAATAGCAAATACCTAATCTGTTTAAGATTAAGCCTTGCCCTCCATCTGAGCCTTCAACTTAGCGAGTGCATCGATATCACCGAGTGATGTGCTAGCAGCAACGTTGTTGATCATAGCTGTCTCGTTGTTGTTCTTGCGACCGCCGTTTGCACGCTTGTGAGCTGGCTTAGCAACTGGCTCGTTACCCTCCTCGAATGTACGAGAGTGAGAGAGGATGATGCGCTTTGTCTCCTTAACGAACTCGATAACCTTGAAGTCGAGAGTCTCGCCCTTCTTAGCCATTGTGCCGTCCTCCTTAGTGAGGTGCTTAGGAGTAGCGAAACCTTCACCACCCTCAGCGAGAGCTACAACAGCACCCTTGTCCATCAACTCAGTGATAGTACCCTGGTGAACAGAACCTGGAGTGTAGATTGCCTCATACTCATCCCATGGGTTCTTCTCCAACTGCTTGTGGCCGAGGCTCAAGCGACGGTTCTCCTTATCGATTTCGAGAACTACTACGTCGATAGAAGCGCCTACAGAAGTGAACTCAGATGGGTGCTTAACCTTCTTAGTCCAAGAGAGGTCAGAGATGTGGATCAAACCATCAACACCTTCCTCGAGCTCTACGAAGATACCGAAGTTAGTGAAGTTGCGAACCTTAGCTGTGTGCTTGCTGCCAACAGGATACTTAGTCTCGATAGCCTCCCATGGATCTTCCTTGAGCTGCTTGATACCAAGGCTCATCTTGCGCTCAGCGCGGTCGAGAGTCAGGATAACTGCCTCTACCTCGTCACCTACCTTCATGAAGTCCTGAGCAGAACGCAAGTGCTGGCTCCAAGACATCTCAGATACGTGGATCAAGCCCTCTACACCTGGAGCAATCTCAACGAATGCACCATAGTCAGCCATAACCACTACCTTACCCTTCACGTGATCACCAACCTTGAGGTTTGGATCAAGTGCATCCCATGGATGTGGAGTGAGCTGCTTCAAACCGAGAGCGATACGCTTCTTCTCCTCATCGAAGTCGAGGATAACAACGTTGATCTTCTGGTCGAGAGATACAACCTCGTGTGGATCGCTTACGCGGCCCCAAGAGAGGTCTGTGATGTGGATCAAACCGTCAACACCGCCGAGGTCAACGAATACACCGTAAGTAGTGATGTTCTTAACTGTACCCTCGAGGATCTGACCCTTCTCGAGCTTGCCGATGATCTCCTTACGCTGCTGCTCGAGCTCCTGCTCGATGAGAGCCTTGTGAGATACAACGACATTGCGGAACTCCTGGTTGATCTTTACAACCTTGAACTCCATTGTCTTGCCTACGAATACGTCGTAGTCGCGTATAGGGTGAACGTCGATCTGGCTTCCTGGCAAGAAAGCTTCGATACCGAAAACGTCAACGATCATACCGCCCTTAGTGCGGCACTTGATGTAACCCTGGATAACTTCCTCGTTCTCGAGAGCTGCATTAACACGCTCCCAAGACTTGCTGAGGCGAGCCTTCTTGTGAGAGAGTACCAACTGACCCTTTACGTCCTCCTGGTTCTCTACATAAACCTCAACCTTGTCGCCTACCTTGAGGTCTGGGTTGTAACGGAATTCAGAAGCAGGGATAATACCATCGCTCTTGTAACCGATGTTTACGATAACCTCTTTCTTGTCTACAGAGATTACTGTACCCTCTACAACCTGGTGTTCTGTTACCTTGTTAAGAGTTTCGTCATAGGCCTTCTCGAGGTCTGTTTTGCTGACGTTTGCGCTTGTGCCATTCTCAAACTCATCCCAATTGAAGTCGTCCAATGGCTTTACGTTCTTTAAATCTGACATAAAAAATAATTAAAAAATTAAAATTAATAAAGTTTGACTTTATGTGAATTGTATAAATCGGGCGCAAAATTACTCATTTTCTTTGAGTTACAGGCATTTACTCTTGATTTTCTTCTTTTTGTTAGTAATATTTAACTAAAATCACTGTTTTTGGAGGGTTCCTTTGGGGAAATACATAATATATATACGCGCATACCCTTTAAAATGTTCTGATAACTTCCTCCTCGATATTTCTTCCTGTGATGTTCTTCTCTGTTATCCGTGTTTTCATCTGATTCTATGATGAAAATGAAGAGGGAAGAAAAATAATGGCGAAAGAAAAAAACGGGCGAAATTTTCATTTGTATGAAAAATGAGTTAAATTCATTAAAAAAAGACATCGAAATGTTGGCGATTACAAAATAATTGTTACCTTTGCGTTCAAAATGTAATGAATATAATAAAATAATGATATGACACTAGTCATCCTTGCCATACTGATACTGGCATATATTCTCATTGCAACCGAGAATATTACCAAGGTGAACCGTGCTGCCGTAGCCATTTTTGCTGGAACGGTAGGATGGGTTCTCTATATCTGTTTCGGTATGGACTTCGTGACCAGTGAACACTCTTCTGATTATTCACGCTATCTGAATCTCGGAATGTGGAACGAGATAGAATCCACCAGTACAACGGTGAAGTATTTTATTGCCCGTAACATCTTCCTTCCTTATGTGGGTAGAGCAGCAGAAATCGTACTCTTCCTGCTAGCCACTATGACGATAGTTGAAATTCTCAATAACAACGGATGCTTCGATTTCATACGCCAGTTGTTACGTACCCGAAGCGCCAAGAAAATGCTATGGATTCTCGCTTCCGTAACCTTTGTTATCTCGGCAAATCTCGATAATCTTACTACAACAGTGATGATGCTTACGATGATGCATGGAGTAATTCCAAACCGTCGTCAGCGCATGGTGTATGGAGGTGCCATTCTTCTTTCTGCCAACTGTGGCGGAGCTCTTACCGTTATCGGAAATCCGGAAGGACTGGTGATGTGGAATATGGGTGCTGTAACGGCTACTCATTATTTCCTGTCGCTTCTGCTGCCATGTCTTGCAGCCTGGCTCATTCCGTTGTTGATGATGCAGCGCATGCTGCCTGAAAGAGTAGAGACAGAATGGATTGCTATGCCATACCGCGGGGATGATACCCGTCTCAATGTATGGCAACGCTTGCTGATGCTCTTTGTGGGCATCGGTGGATTGTGGTTTATCCCTACCTTCCATAATATTACGAAATTGAGTCCTTTCCTCGGTGCGCTCTGCGTATTGGGCGTACTTTGGATTGTGAACGAGATATTCAACCGTAAACTCATGAATATGGATGCGATGGCTGACCGTCGCACTCCTAGAGTGTTCCAATACGGAGTCGTCCAGATGATTCTCTTCGTGATGGGTATCATGCTTGCCATCGGAGTGGTGAAGGAGACCGGCGCTTTTGACGATTTTGCTACTCTTCTCAACTCTGTCGGTATGGATGATAAGCGTCCTGGCGTGCTGTTGCATGGCGTCTTGGCTGGTATCATCAGTACTGTACTTGACAACTTTGCTACAGCCATGAACTTTTTCTCCCTTCATGATCTGGCAAATGTGAATGATCCTTCATTCAGCATGCTTACTGATTATCAAACTAATGGTATCTACTGGCAGATGATTGCATATTGCGTAATGGCTGGTGGTAACGTTCTTGGTATCGGTACAATCAGCGGTCTTGCCCTGATGAAGATGGAACGTATGCACATGGGGTGGTATTTCCGCAATATTGGCTGGAAAGCTTTGATGGGTGGCGTCATCGGACTTGCTATCCTTTGGCTCTCCCATATCCTGGTGGCTGGTGCCGCAAACCTAATTATTTAAATCGATAAACCCAAACAAAGCAAGGGGTATACCCTTGGATACCTACTGTATATGTAGGGGTAATGGATGAAAAACATCATCCTGAGAGGATAATAAACTAACATTAAAAATATATATAATATAATAAGGTATAGTTATGGCAAAGATTAAGACTATTGGAATTTTAACATCTGGAGGAGATGCTCCAGGTATGAATGCTGCTATCCGTGCGGTTACCCGTTCGGCTATCTACAACGGTTTCACTGTGAAAGGTATCTATCGTGGTTACGATGGTCTCATCAATGATGAAATTAAAACCTTTTCTACAGAGAATGTAAGCGGTATCATCGGTACTGGTGGTACGATGCTGAAGACAGCCCGTTCTAAGGAATTCATGACCGAGGAAGGTCGTCAGAAGGCATTTGAAACGATTCAGAAAGAGGAAATAGATGCGCTTGTCGTGATTGGCGGTAACGGTTCGCTGACAGGTGCGATGAATTTCGCTCGTGAGTTTGATATATGCTGCATCGGATTGCCAGGAACAATTGATAATGACCTTTATGGTACAGACAATACAATCGGTTATGATACAACGATGAATACCATCGTAGAATGTGTAGACCGCATCCGTGATACTGCGCAGAGCCACGAGCGTATCTTCTTTATCGAGGTGATGGGCCGTGATGCCGGTTTCCTGGCGCAGAACTCAGCTATCGCCAGTGGAGCAGAGGCAGCTATCATTCCAGAGGATTCAACCGACGTAGACCAGTTGGCTCAATTTATGGAGCGAGGTATCCGTAAGTCTAAGAAGAGTTGTATCGTCATCGTGTCAGAGAGTCCTAAGTGCGGTGCTCTTTATTATGCCGACCGTGTGCGCAAGGAGTTCCCTGAGTTTGATGTACGTGTATCTATCCTGGGTCACTTGCAGCGTGGCGGCCGTCCATCAGCCCGTGACCGTATTCTTGCGAGCCGTACCGGTTGTGGTGCCATCGAGGCTATCATGCAGGGACAGCGCAATGTGATGATTGGTGTACGCAACAACGAGGTGGTATACGTTCCGCTTTCTGAAGCCATCCGCTCAGATAAGCCATTCGACCGTAAACTGATCAAGGTTTTGGACGAGTTGAGTATCTAATATATAGAGATTGGAGTAAGAAGAAGGGAGTTTGGACTCCTGACTTCTTGCTTTTGCATAGGAAAATGGTTTAAAGGGAACTAAAAATGGTTTAATTAGGTATAAAAGCCGAATAAAACTTTTAATTAATTTGTGGTTTCCATAAATTGTTGTTACTTTTGCAGTCAAGAATAATATAAATATATATAACTTTTAAACTAATAAGCTTATGTCACAAATTAACGGACGTATCTCTCAGATTATCGGTCCTGTTATCGACGTTTACTTCGATACAAAGGGCGAGAATCCAGAGAAGGTGCTTCCTAAAATTTATGAAGCTCTGAAGGTAAAACGTCCAGACGGTCGCGAGCTTGTCATCGAGGTGCAGCAGCACATCGGTGAGGATACAGTTCGCTGTGTCGCTATGGATAATACTGACGGTTTGCAGCGCGGCTTGGAGGTTATCCCTACAGGTAACCCAATCCAGATGCCAGCCGGAGAGCAGATCAAGGGCCGTATGATGAATGTCATCGGACAGCCTATTGATGGTATGAATGAATTGGACATGAAGGGCGCTTATCCTATCCACCGTGAGGCTCCGAAGTTTGACGAACTTTCTACTCACAAGGAGATGCTTGCTACCGGTATTAAGGTGATCGACCTGCTCGAACCTTACATGAAGGGTGGTAAGATTGGTCTTTTCGGTGGTGCCGGTGTAGGTAAGACGGTGCTTATCATGGAGTTGATCAACAACATTGCCAAGGGACACAACGGTTACTCTGTATTTGCCGGAGTAGGTGAGCGTACCCGTGAGGGTAACGACTTGATTCGAGACATGCTCGAGTCTG
>JAJXAL010000263.1:0-1088 GCA_021628325.1 Segatella copri
ATGATTAGATACATTCTTTCTATAATAAGCATTCTTTTCATAACCTTGAGCAGTTGGGCGCAAGGTGGGCTGCCTAGTCGCTATAATGTAAGCTATCTCAATATGGCTGCAGGTATGCCGAATAATTTTGCTGATGATATCTTTCAGGATTCCTACGGCTTCGTATGGATCAGTACGCATGGTGGTGGACTGGTGCGCTACGATGGTTTCAATTTCATGAACTTCGGTTTGGGGTCTGTAGGAATCAGTCTGCGAAGCAACAGTTGCCGTAATGTCTGCGAAGATCCGTTCAAGCGCCTTTGGATAGCTTTCGAGGAAGGTCCGCAGGTGCTCGACCTCAAAACGATGCAGCCTGCTGTTCCACCTTGTGAGAACAGCCAGGTAGAGGCACAACTCAACAAAGTATTCAAGAACCTTTGCACCCGAATATATTGTGATGCAAAGGGTAATATATGGATGCTGTCTGTCAACCAGCTTACCCGTTTTGGCTTTAACGAAAAGGGCGAGGTGAGCAGCGTCTTGTCCACATCCTATCCTTATAATGCTCCCGATCTTGGAATCTGTGATGTCTATCGCAGAGGAACGGTTGTATTATGCAACAATGGAGTGGTGAGCGAGTTTTCTGTGAAGAACAATCAGCTCGTAGCAAAGAATATCTCATCCCTGTTTCCACCGCTCGAAGGTCGGTATGGGGGGGCGCTTATTTATTATCATGGTAAGATATGGATGGGTACGAATCGCGGATTGTTTAATAGTGGCAAGCAGGAATTCCATTGCTCTGCTACCGACCATTCGCTCCAGCACGAAGTAGTGACGAGCCTTGCCGTTTCTCCAGATGACAAACTTCTGGTCGGAACGCTCTGTGGCGTAGATATCTTCAATGATAAGACCGGAGAGATAGAACATTGGAATACTGCTACGGCTGTGAATCCGCTGAGCAGCAACTTTATCAACAGTCTTTTCTCAAAGAACGGACAGATATGGGTAGGTTCCGAGACAGGTGGTGTTACCAAGCTGGCTCCACGTCAGCTGAATTTGGAATTCTACCGTCACGACCCCGCCAACCCGGGCAGTATCTCTCCTAATGC
>JAJXAL010000044.1:0-32366 GCA_021628325.1 Segatella copri
ATGAGATAAAAACTTATCTCATTCTCAATCACTTATAAAAAATACGTACTTTCTAGTAATGAAAAACCCTCTTAATGGAAGAGAATCAGGAAGCATCCAGCAGGTACTGGAGCTTCGTGGCATCAAAACACGGACAGGCTTTCTGAACGCCAGGCAAATCGCGATGCCCCAGGATGGTACGGATGCCCGGAAAACGGTGGTGAAGATCCTGAATCAGATGCTTCATCGACTCCTTCTGCTCAGGAGTGCGGGTGTCGCTGATGCAACCCGATGGCGAAAGACCACCCTCGTAACAGATGCCTATGCTGTGCGCATTGTAACCGAGGGCATGAGAGCCCATACGCTCTACCGGGCGACAGGCATGAACCACTCCATCCAGCGTGATGTAGAAATGGTAGCCGATGTCAGTCCAGCCGTTGTTATGAACATGGTCGTAGCGCAGCATCTTCATCGTATAACGGTGATCGCAGCGGCTGCCGCTGCAATGCACCACTATCATATCGATGTCTCTCATAGGCATCACTCTAAAGTCCACCTGCCGAAACGCCCAACGCCCCGAGGAGAGCTGTCAGTACGGTTACTGCAAACTTGAGAATCTCATTCCATTTCTGCTTGTTCTTTTCTGTCATAATCTATTCTGTTTTAAAAGGTTAATTATTCTAATCCGTCTCCAGTGTCACCATTGCCAGTGCTGCCTGTGCCGCCAGTCTGCTCGCCTGAGGTGTTGCCACCCGTGGTTTCGCCGCCTGAAGCAGCATTGTCCTTGGCAGGCTTTTTCTTAGCCTCCTCGATGTCGAGGGTCTTGGCACCCTCCTTCTCAGCCTTGAGGGCAGCCTTCTGTACGGCACGTGATGCAACCTGCTCAAACTCCATACCTACGAAGATGTTGGCAAGATCGCTGCCCGGGATAAACTGGATGTTCACACCCTTGATGTTGATGTCGCTCTTAAATTCGGCTGCGGTTGCCGCACCCTCACTGGTAAGCTGGAGGCGGAACTTGCCCAACTCGCCGAAATCAATCTGGTTGCCTCGCTGCAACTCGATGACCATGTTCTCCTGCATACTGACCAGAACGGCTGTTACATCCGCATAGGATACAGTGGTCTGCATAGAGATCAACTTCGCGAACTTCTTGAGCGAAATGGAGTCTTTCATCTGAGCACGGGCGTAGAAAAGAGGAACTCCTGCTTTGTCACCAAATTTTGACGCAAGCTTTACTAAACTGTAATTAATTGCCATAATACATAAAATTTTAAAATTGTGAATAATCATGTTGTGCACCGGTCTCTTCCCGAATGCTGATACAAAGATACAACATCGGCGGAGTCCTAGTTGTCCACTTTGGTACGATAAGTACCAGTTGTGCACTATTTGGCTCAATTATGTATACTTTTGCACGCAAGCGTATGCTGCAGAATATTCAAGTGGCTCAGTTAACTTACTCAAGTGGCTCAGTTAACTTACTCAAGTGGCTCAATCAGCTTACTCAAGTGGCTCTGTCAGATTACTCAAGTGGCTCAATCAGCGAGTCCAGCCGTCTGAGTAAGCGAATCCAGCCGTCTGCGTAACCCAGTTCAGCCATATCCTTAACCCGACGCAGCCACATCAGTTGGTAAACGGAAGAACATCATTTTTTCACCTCATTTGGGTGGGCAATGACTACCAGGGCAATTTAGTCTTTCAGAGGGTACCATGAGGGCCAATAATAGGTACCATCAGGGCCAATCATGTGTTTTCTGATATGCCCGAATGACTATCTTGGCAAATCTTAAAAATGCAAGACTTTGAATATCAGACAGTTAAATGCTAATTTTTCTTTCCTATACTATACCAAGTATATTATATATATACATTTACATCAATTACACTATACGTAATACGGGAAGAAAAAGATTTTTTTTTCGACAAATCAGCTATTAAAATGCATTTTTCTCTTCAAAAAATTTGCATAAGTCTGAAATAAATATTACTTTTGCATCATGAAAGCGCGGAGAATGTGATTCTCCTCCCGATGAAGGACACCGGGAATAGCTTTCGGTTAAGGATTAGAACATAGCTCATTGAGTAGGACTTCCCATCCCGAAAGGTGAGTGACCAAAAGGTAATCCTTACAGGGCATTCTATGCCTGATAAATTTGATAAAAATTTATCGGCATGGATGCGAAGTAAGGACTTTTGGAAGCAAGAGCGATGATGGGAAAACTTTCCTTTGTGATTGTTCATTTATCTTGTTTGTTTCCTTACTCCAATTCCATGCCGGTTTTCAATAAACTATAACCAAGACTTGCCCCAATCGGTAGGCCTCTAACGATTTTAACAGAAAACGGAAATGGAACAATTTAATCAACAGCCTCCGGGCGGGCAGCAGTCCTTCCCTCAGGCAAATCAACAAGAGAAACAACTGATAGCCATCCTTGGCGTTCAGGGATTGTCTTACCAGAACTATTCGGTGGTAGAACTCAAAATCGTTCTACAGATTATCAGGCATGCCCAGAAAGTTATTCAAGACTATGTAGTGCCTTATCACACAACTTCACAAACTTTTAATGGCTTCACCGCAGAACAGAGAGCTGCAGACCACACCGATGTCATCATGAAACTGTCGGAGTTTCCTTATGGTGCTCATCATTATCCGCAATTGCGCGATGCCATCAAGCGTATAGAATCACAGCCCATCCTGCTGCCGTTCAAGCTGAAAAAACAGACATTATACCGGAAATTTGCATGCCTGTTTAAGAGTGAGATATACCAAGACCGGCACAAGAACTGGATGGTAAAATTCCGCTTCGACAACAACGTGATACGGTTTTTCTACAATTTCGACAAGGGAGTCAGCCGTATCGACCTCAATGCCATCAACCAATGCCGCAGCGCATCGAGCATCAAGTTATATATCATCATGAACTGCTGGGGTGCAAAGGGATTCACTATCTGCAAAACGGCGCACTTCCAGCAACTGATGCATGGCAGGGCTGATTATTACAAGACCTGGTCGGAACTGGACAGAAAATGTCTGGTAACTGCCTGCAAAGATATCAAGCGCCTTTACCGAAACCGCATCATCGACCAGTATCTTACCTATAAGCCTTTCTTTCTGGAAGAGGGTGAAAAAGTGAAGCATCACCTGCCCGAGCACATCACCTTTACCCTGCACGACCGTCGCACTTCAGGCGAAACTGCAGAGGGTGGAGAAGTGATCAGCGAACTGAGAGGGCAGCGGAGCAAACTGAAACTCCGGCTGCAATGCAATTATGATGTGAGCGAGAAGAAGGCTGAGCAGTTGAGCGGCTATCTCAGGTTAGATATGATTGGCGACCTGGAGGACTTCTTCCAGCGAAAGGATTATTACATAGCCAACTGCAGGCGTTCGAACAAGAAGATGAACACGGGTGGCTATATGACCACAGCCATGGTAGGTTTCTTTAAGGATCATGGTGTAGAAGGATTGTAAAAAATATAAAGCTTATGAATTATCCCCAACGTATGTACAGCAAGACCGAACTCGGTCTGCTCTACTTTCCCGACACAACCGACGGGGCAACAGCGCGCCGTCATATCATGGACTGGATCAAGCGTTGTGTGCCTCTCTGGAGCGAGCTGCAACGTTTAGGCTACCAGGAGCATAGCCAGTATTTCCCTCCCCGCCAGGTATCCACCATCTTCGAATATCTGGGCGAGCCGGGGGCGGAATAGGGAATGTTGAATGTTGAAAGGTAAAAGGGTAAAAAGGTAAAAAGGTAAAAAGGTAAAAAGGTAAAAAGAGCCTAGCGGAATGTTAAGCTAGGGTGCTCTTTTTACCTTTTTTTTTAGGGGACCAGCGATGGAATCGCTGGGGACGGGGGCACGAAGGGGGGTAGGCTTTTTTACCTTTTTACCCTTTTTACTTTTTTACCTTTTTACCTTTTTACCCTTTATTTCAATAACTTTTTATAGTCCTTGTCAAATCCTTGAGGATGACGTCCAATGAAAAGAACATTGAGTAAGCAGTTGGCTGCCAGTTCTACATCATTGAGATCAGCGCCTTTGCCTTTTTTGACTTCCTTTCCCAGGCATACATCCCATGTGGACTGGAAACAGCTATCATTTGCTCCAACAAACATATCATTTGAGTTAGGATCTTCCATCAGTTCAAACTTGATAACCTTTTTGGATGTGATAGGCTGGATATTGCAAAGCATATCGAATGCTTTTTCAAAAATATCGCGATGCAACTGTGCATTTGGAAACATCACATTGACTGTTGGAAATATCTCTTCAAATTCAAACGACTGCAATAGCTGGTAGAGTTTCATATGCTTATACCTTATTATATATATAACATTCAGTTTATCAACTCTCGTTGTGAAGACTAGAACTTAGCCATCTTGATAGCATCTATAGCACACTCATCACCCTTGTTACCCAACTTGCCGCCACTACGATCTTTAGCCTGCTGCAGATCGTTGGTAGTCAAGAGACCATAGATAACAGGAATTTCCTGAGTAGCATTCAGACGGGCAATTCCGTAGGTAACACCCTCGCAGATGTAATCGAAGTGAGGAGTTTCACCACGTATCACACTACCTAAAATGATGACTGCATCATAGCCGCCATTCAAAACCATTTGATGGGCTCCATAGATAAGCTCAAAGCTGCCTGGAACAGTTTTCACATGGATATTCTCAGTGAGTGCTCCATGTTTCTCGAGTGTTTTTACTGCTCCGTCGAGCAAAGCGCCCGTTATCTCAGGATTCCATTCTGCTACAACGATACCAAAGCACATGTTACTGGCGTCTGGTATTTTAGTAAAGTCGTATTCAGATAAATTATGAAGTGCTGTTGCCATATTGATTTCGAATTGTTATCAGTACAGATTAGTTAGAAGCGCGCTCGATGTACTTGTCGATTTCGCCACTCTGTACGAGCATAGCGTTAACATACTTCTTCTTAGCATCCTGATAAAGCTTCAAAGCTTCGTCTTTCTTACCCTGGCTTTCGAGGATTTCGCCTGCCTTGATAATGAATGTAGGAGAAAGACTGTTGTTTGTACCATCCTCGGCCTTGCTGTCAGCCATAGAAGCAGCCTTCTTGAAAGCATCTACAGCCTTGTCGAGCTGGTTGAGATGCGCATAAGCATCACCTAAGGCAGATTCAGCAGCAGGACTGATCATCTGGTCGTCTTCTGAAGAGAAAGATTCCAGACTCTTCTGAGCTTCTGCCCATTTGCCGAGGTTTGCATAGCAAAGACCTGCATAGAGGTTTGCCAAGTTACCTGCATCTGTGCTGCTGTATTCGTCAGCAATCTTAGTAAAACCTACATAGCCAGCGCCATCACCCTTCAATGCCTGCTCATACATCTGGTTAGCAAAGTAGGTCTGACCCTTAGCAAGCATAGTGCTAGCCTTGTCCTCACGAGGACCTGAGATCTGAGATACATAACCGAATACACCTGCAATGATAACAATGATAGCTACTACTGCAATGATAATTGCCTTCTTGTTCTTCAAGAAGAAGGCCTCACGAATGTTTAGGCTCTCTGTTTCCTGAGCCTGTACGTTGTTGTTTGCCATTTTTATTTTGCTTTTTTTATTATTCTATACTTTTTCGTTTCTGGTTTTGGGGCAATCTGCTCAATAGAAAGTTAGCTTTCAAATTGTGGAATGCCGCTAAACTTCTGCAAATTTACTCAATTTTATTCAATTATTGAAATTTCTAGCCTATTTTTTTTGTTTTTTCCTCTTTTTCTGCTAACTTTGCACTATAAAAGCAGAAAAGAGACTATGATTTTAAAGAATATTTCCATTATTAACTTTAAAAATATAAAGAGCGCCAATCTGGAGTTGTCGCCCAAAATCAATTGTCTGATAGGACATAATGGCATGGGAAAGACTAATTTCCTTGATGCCATCTACTATCTCTCTTTCTGTAGGAGTGCCTATAATTCTATCGATTCCCAGATTATTACTCATGATGAGCCTTTCTTTATGCTGGAGGGAAATTATGATAATGATAAGGGGGAGATAGAGAATGTTTACTGTGGCATGAAACGGGGCACCAAGAAGCATTTCAAGAGAAACAAGAAGGAGTATAAACGTCTTTCGCAACATATTGGGCTTATCCCTCTGATTCTGGTTTCTCCATCTGATGTTTCTCTGATAGAAGGGGGGAGTGAAGAGCGCAGAAAACTGATGGATGTGGTCATCTCTCAGTATGATTACTCTTATATAGAGGCTTTGTCCAACTATAATAAGGCTTTGCAACAGAGAAATGCTTTGCTGAAAATGGAGGAGGAGCCTGATATTACGCTACTGGAACTTTGGGAGCAGCAGATGGCGAGTAATGGTGAATTGCTGTACCGGAAACGGCAGGCTTTCGTTGACGAACTGGTTCCGCTGTTTCAGCAGATTTATCAGCAGATTTCGGGTGATAAGGAGCAGGTTCGTCTTCACTATGTTTCTCATTGCCAGAGAGGTCCTTTGCTGGATGTTATCCAGCGCGACCGGTTTAAGGATCGTGCTGTAGGGTATTCTCTGCATGGTGTTCACCGTGATGATCTGGAGTTTTTGCTGGGTGATTATCCGATGAAGAGAGAGGGAAGTCAGGGGCAGAACAAAACTTTCGTGATTGCCCTGAAGCTGGCTCAATTTACCTTCCTGCAGCGCACGAGTTCCAATACACTTCCTTTGCTCCTCTTAGATGATATTTTCGATAAGTTGGATGCACAGCGGGTTGAGGCTATTGTGAAACTGGTTGCCGGTGACCATTTCGGACAGATTTTTATTACGGATACGAACCGTGATCATTTGGATAAGATTCTCCAGAACATGCAGGGAGATCATACGATATTCTATGTAGAGAATGGGGAAATAATGAAGTAAGAATATGTTTAAAAGAAAAGTTAAGTCAATAGCAGAACTCTTGCCCGAATTTCTGAGAAAGGAAGGCTTGGAGACTCCTTTGCAGCAGAAACGCCTGATAATGAGTTGGGATTCTGTTGTAGGGGAAAATATTGCTGCATATTGTGGTGAGAAGTTTATCAAGAACCAGACTCTCTATGTAAAGATAGAGAATGCTGCATTGAGGGCTGACCTCACGATGAGCCGTGCTACCCTTGTTCGCCGTTTGAATGAACAGGTTGGTGCACAGGTTATTGCGGATATACGCTTTTATTAATATTCCCCGCTCTATATGCTATATGATTTCGTCCATGCATATATCTGTAGGGGTAACAGGAAGGAGTCCTTCCTCTTTGATTTTCTGGAAGTCGAAACAGATTCCTATTTTGTATGCATGTGGAATCTGGGTAAGAAATCTGTCGTAATAGCCTTTTCCTCTTCCTAACCGGTTGCCTTTCATATCGAAACTCATACCTGGAATTACGGCAAGTTCTATCTCAGGATATTTCTCTTCCGGATATATCTTGCCTTTCGGTTCAAGTATATGATAGGCTCCTTCCTTCAGGTCTTGAACTCCGGTATATTCTCTCAGTTCCATATTCGTATCGTCCAGCACAACGGGCAGTATTACCCGTTTTCCCCTGGAAACAAGTTGGTCTATATAATGATGGGTGTCTACTTCATCAGGAAGCGAATAGTACATCAGTATGGTTTGGGCATTCTGAAGATGCGGGTTGGAATCTAAACGTGATAATACAGAAAGCGACAGTTCCTCAAGTTGTCTTGAGGAATACTGTCGCTTTCTGTCTTTTATGATTTTTCTTAATTCTTTCTTGTCCATGCCTTAAGCATTTGCTATCATACAATTATTATGGTGTAAGGAAGAATAGTTGTAGGGCGTATTCGCCATAGCTATCTTTTCTTTCTTCGCAGCGCGTTTTTTGGCTGGCTCTGGTTTCTTTGGAAATGCTGCATGGTTCTCAAATACATCCAGCGTCTTTTTGATGACTGGATCATCAAGATTGATGTACTGGGTCCATGCCTGCTCGTCCAACATATTGTAGATGATACGGCTGTCGATGACACGGTCTAACAGTTTGTGTGATTTCTTGATTAAAAGATTTCTACGTTTCAAACCACGTTTATCAGCATAGCTGGCAAACTTTTCAACCATGTCCTGACTGTCAAGATAATCGGCAAGTTCCATCATCTCCTTGAAGTTGTTCAACTTCGGACGGTTATCGTCTGTATAAGTGAAGGCAAACTGCAAGATGAGACCACTCAGACTAGCCTCCTTGAAATAGGATGTCATGCCGAGCGTATCTTCAGGAACAAAGATGTCTGGGGTGATACCACCTCCGCCATAGACAATACGGCCGTTATTTGTATGATAAGCTGGTCCTGTATGCTTGATGCTATCCTGTGAGAAGAACTCTCCGTGCTGGTATCTGTCAAGCAAGTCTTGCTCATAATCCTTGTCATCGCCCAAAGTATATGGCTTCTGGATGCATCTTCCTGAAGGAGTATAGTAGCGCGCAATGGTCAGACGGATGAGGCTGTGGTCAGGGAATTCTATCTGTTGCTGAACCAGTCCCTTACCAAACGAGCGTCGTCCGATGATGGTAGCACGGTCATTATCCTGCATGGCACCCGCAAAGATTTCTGCAGATGATGCAGAGCCTTCATTGATGAGAACTACCATCGGAATCTTCTGGTAGGCACCCTTACCATCACTCATATAGTTATGTCTAGGCGACTTGCGTCCCTGGGTGTAAACGATGAGCTTCTTGTCTGGCAAGAATTCGTTTGCCATGTTTACTGCAGCCGTCAGGTAACCTCCAGAGTTATCGCGAAGGTCAATACAGAGGTTGCTGAATCCCTGCTGTGAGAGTTTGGCAAGGGCAATCAGCATTTCCGGATAGGTGTTCTCGCCAAAGTTCTTGATACGGATATAGCCCGTTTTATCGTTAAGCATGTAGGCTGCTGTAACACTCTTTGTCGGTATTTCACCTCGGGTTACGGTAAAGGTCTGAACCTTCTTGCTTCCATATCGTATAACTCCGATTTTCACCTTGGTATCCTTTGGACCCTTCAGGCGATGCATTGCCTCCTGATTGGTTACAATCTTGCCAACAAAAGGCTTGCCGTCTACGGCTACAATCTTATCTCCTGCCAAAAGTCCGGCTTTCTCGGCAGGACCATTCTGTATCACATTCTGTATATGTATTGTATCTTGGCGGATGACAAACTCTACGCCTACACCCGAGAACGAGCCTTTCAGATCGTCGGTGGCCTGAGCTGCGTCTTTAGCACTGATATATACGGAATGTGGATCCAGTTCTGCTAAAATCTGTGGAATTGCCTTATCTACCAGCGAGTCGATGTTCACGGCATCTACATATTGGTCATCAATAAGATGGAGCAGGTTGTTCAGACGGTTGCTTCCACTATTGATAACGTTGAGGCGATTTCCAGAGAAATGGTTGGAAAAGAATGTTCCGATGATAATACCTATCACAACACAGAATGCCATGATGAATGGCATAAAGCGGTTGGTCTTATTCTTACTCATGTTCATAACAATTCTCTTTTTACTAACGTTTTATCTATCTTATCTCTAATCTTCTTCAGAAGATGTCTTTTCATCAGGATTGAGGTATTCTACCTTGATTCCTGCTCGTTGCATCAGTTTGATACCATCGTCCAGACGGTATTTCTCTGCATATACAACACGCTTGATGCCCGACTGTATGATCAGTTTGGCACATTCTATACATGGAGAGGCGGTGACGTAAAGCGTACTTCCCTCACTGTTATTGCTGCTGCGGGCCAGTTTCGTAATAGCATTAGCCTCCGCATGGAGAACGTATGGCTTGGTTACGTTGTTATCCTCACAGACATTTTCAAATCCGCTCGGTGTACCATTGTAGCCATCACTGATAATCATTTTATCTTTTACAACCAGTGCACCTACCTGTCGGCGTTTGCAATAGCTGTTTTCAGCCCATATACGTGCCATTCGCAAATAGCGAAGGTCGAGCTTGGTTTGTTTGGAAAGTTCGTTTGCCATCCTTTTATCCTTTATGTTGTACCTTGATTTCGTTACGTTCCAGCAGTGCATCGATGGTTGGCTCTTGTCCACGGAACCGTTTGTAGAGAACCATAGGATGCTCTGTTCCACCCTTAGAGAGTACGTTGTCACGGAAACTTTGAGCAGTCTTCTGGTCGAAGATTCCATTCTTCTTGAATACACTGAAAGCATCAGCATCCAATACTTCTGCCCATTTGTAGCTATAATATCCTGCGGCATAACCTCCTGCCATGATGTGGGAGAACTGTACGGTCATACAGGTTTCCTGCAACTGTGGCAATATCATCGCCTTTTTCCAGGCTTCCTTTTCATAAGGCATGATGTCGGCAGTAAATTCTTTCTTTTGGGTGTAGTATGCCATGTCAAGCAATCCGAAACTTACCTGGCGCAAGCAACCGTAGGCTGTCATGAAGTTGCGACTCTTCATGATGCGCTCTATGAGTTCATCTGGCAATGGTTCACCTGTCTGATAGTGGAAGGCAAATGTACGGAGAAAATCTTTCTCTATTGCATAATTCTCCATAAATTGTGATGGCAATTCTACGAAGTCCCACCATACGTTGGTTCCCGAAAGACTTTCGAAGCGGGTATTGGCAAACATGCCGTGAAGACTGTGACCAAACTCATGGAGGAAGGTTTCTACTTCTCCTAATGTCAAGAGAGCAGGTTTTTCCTCTGTTGGCTTGGTAAAGTTCATTACCACACTTACGTGAGGACGTATGTTGTTGCCCTTATGGTCTATCCACTGTCCCTGGAATTCTGTCATCCAGGCACCTCCTTGTTTGCCCTTGCGAGGGAAGAAGTCGGCATAGAATACTGCCAGATAGCTTCCGTCTTTATCAAATACCTCGTATGCCTTGACGTCTGGGTGGTATACCGGTATCTCTTTGTTCTCCTTAAAGGTGATGCCATACAGCTTGTTGGCGAGGCCAAACACACCGTCTATCACTTTGTCCAGCTGGAAATAAGGGCGAAGCATTTCTGCATCGAGATTATATTTCTCCATCTGGAGTTTATGAGAATAGAAGCCGAAATCCCATGGTTTCATTTCGAAATCTTCACCCTCCAGCTTCTTGGCAAGGGCTTCCACTTCTTTCACTTCCTTTTCTGCCGTTGGCTTATATGCCTCTATCAGGTCGTTGAGAAGTTTATATACATGTTCTGTATTGCTTGCCATACGGTGGCGAAGAACATAGTCGGCATAGGTTTCGAAACCGAGCAACTGAGCGAGTTCTCTGCGCAGGTTTACCAGTCGTTTGCAGATTTCCAGGTTGTTCTGCTCGTTATCATGGGTACATACCGTATTGCGTGCCATATACATCTGTTTGCGGAGCTCACGCTGGGTAGAGTAGGTCATGAAAGGAGAATAACTTGGATAATCGAGTGTAAAGATCCAGCCTTCTTTTTCCTGCTCTTTGGCGGTATGCGCAGCGGCTGCTTTTGCTGTTTCTGGAAGTCCGTCGAGCTGAGCTTCGTCTGTGATATGGAGCGTAAATGCCTTGTTTTCTTTTAAGAGATTCTGTGAGAACTGCAGGGTGAGCATACTGGCTTCTTCTGTAAGTTCGCGAAGCTTCTCTTTGCCTTCTTCATCTAAGAGTGCACCGCTGCGTACGAATCCGTCGTAGCTGGTGTCCAGAAGCATCTTCTCTTCTGGAGTCAGTTCTCTGTTTGGATGGTCGTGAACGAACTTGATGCGCTCGAAGAGTTTCTTGTTCAGCGTGATGTCATTTGCGTGCTTGGTGAGAATCGGACTCATCTTCTGCGCAATCTCTTCCATCTCATCGCAGGTTTCAGCACTCATCATGCAAGAGAATACGTTGGATACACGGCTCAAGAGGTCGTAATAGTGTTCGCCCTTATCGGGATCAACTCTTGCAATGGTATTCTCAAAGGTTGGTTCTGCCGGATCGTTTACAACCTTGTCTGTAGCCTCGTCATCACGGCGGATTCCCTCCATGAATGCTGGCTCATAATCTTCGAGACGGATTCGTTCGAATGGTACTGTATCGTGCGGTGTATTGTAAGGCACGAAGAATGGGTTGGTTCTATTTTGTATTTTATTGTCTTGCATATTGTTACTTTTTAGCTGCAAAGTTAGCAAAAAAATGCTTTATTGCTTTGATAATAAACGTTTTTAACTAATATTTATCGGTCGTTATACTTTCTTTAGCGTTTGATGAGATTTTCCAGTGCAGGGATATAGATTCTGCCTCGTTCTAGCTGGATAAGTCCTTCTGACTGTAGTTCGTTGAGGGCTTTGGATACATAGATGCGCTTTACATTCATCTCTTCTGCTAAACGGGTCATCTTGATATGAAAGATTTTCTCGCCTGCCGGGCGGACGCTGTGGCTCTCGAAGAAACGGATCAGACGCTCACTCAGTGTCTTGGCAGGAACTCTGAACAGTCTGCGGTTGTTCTTCTGGGATTGGGTGCAGACCAAGTTCAGAAGATTGATGCGGAATATTTCATATTCATCGGATAACTTCATGATCTCTTGCTTGCTGACTGACATGATGCTGCAGTTGTTCTTTGCCACATAAGTGTGGGTGAAGCGCTGGGTAAGACCGAAAAGCCGTTCCAGCTGGAATGATTCCGGTGCCGAAATGTCTTCTTCTACCTGATAGCCGTAGTCATCTGCCTGGGTTATCACCGTAATATCTCCACTGATTAAATAATATAGACGTGTACAACTGGTGCCTTCTTCAACTATAGTTTCACCCGCTTCCAGTTTTTGGAAGTCAAAACGGGTTTTACCTGCTACATTTTGGAAGTCATAGCGAGTCATTCCCAGGAATAACGGGAGAGACAACAAACTGTCGTATAGTCTATCGGTTGACATGTAAGTTTATTTATTTAATATCTTGTTTTGTAGAGATGGTGAATACCAAATCTTATTTTGTCCTTTATCGTCAGCATAGATAAGATAAGCACAGAGATCGGGATGCTTTTTCAGAATCTGTTTTGCGCCTTCCATTCCCATCACCATAAACGAGGTGGCATAGGCGTCGGCAGTTGCACAGTTTTTAGCTAAAACCGTTGCTGATAAGATGTTATGCTGCACAGGATAGCCTGTTTTCGGGTCTATGGTATGTGCATACTTCTTGCCGTTTTTATAATAGAAGTTTCTGTAGTTACCACTCGTAGCCATGGCTATGTCGGTAATATCAAGTACATCCTGTATTTCCTGGCTTGTATTGGTAGAATCGTCTGTTGGCTTGTTGATACCAATATGCCAAGGCACTTGTTTCTCGCTAACACCGTTTACTACGATTTCTCCACCAATCTCGACCATAAAGTTGCTGATACCCTTCTTTTTCAGGAATCTGGCAACGATGTCGCTGCCATATCCTTTGGCGATGGCAGAGCAGTCAAGCATAATCTTTGGATTTTGCTTGATGATGCGTCCCTTTTCCAAAGTTACTTTCTCATAACCAACCAGCGTTTTGATACTGTCTATCTTGGCTTTCGTTGGAGGTACCCCCTGCTTGAATCCAAAGCCCCAGAGGTTTACCATTGGGGCAACCGTGATATCAAAGGCTCCATTGGTTTCTTTTGAGATGCTTTCTGCCATGCGGAATACTTCGGTAAACATTTCGTCTACTTCAATATCTTTACCTTGGTTTACCTGTGTGATGACAGAGGTCTTATTGAAAGGAGACAAGGATTGGTCTACCTTCTTGAGTTCTGTTTCTATCTCTTGCTGGTAGTTGGTATCACTCTGATAGGTAATGTGATAGATGGTACCAAAGATAAAACCAGTATCCTTCTGATAAGGGGTGTTATGCTGCTGGCGTATGATAACGATGGTACCAACGATGAGTATCAACAGAAACGGAATCTGCCAGATAAGTTTCTTATTTTTCATATTATGATGTCTTTAAATCTCTAGGGTTACATTGAATGTTCCGCCAAGGCGGGAACCTCCTTGTTTACCGTAGCCTGGCACATACCAGGTGTTGCCTAATTCTCCATCGTTCTTGAAGAGGCGGCGTTTGTATCTGAAACTCCAACCCATACGGACGGGACCCCAGATTTTGGCATCAATACCTATTACGCCTTCCAGCCAATGATAGTTGCAGGAAATGCCATTTCCGCCATAGGGCGTTTCGCCGCCCCATACTGGGTCTGTAACGGGTGGGGCGCTCAGGTCATATTCATAATAGGTGCAGGCATAACGGAAACCGCCAAACAGACGGTAGTCGTCGTGCTTGTTCTTCAGAAGATTCCAGTCTACACCCAATCTGAAATAGGGAGCGCTGGTCTTGTAGGTGATTTGGGTTGCCTCATCGCTGGCATCTGCCTTTCCATAACCCAATTCGAAAACTGGATAATACTTGTCTTTCAGATTGATACGGAGAGATGCTTCGTACTGACCATAGTCGCTAACCATCAACTGTACGGGACCTATCAGGTCAACACCCACAGCCATGCCTCTAAAAAAAGGTATGGTATCTGGCTGCTGCTCTATTTTCTTCTTCTTGCTTTGGGCATGACAGGGGAGAACAGCAAATAGGGATAGCATACTAGTTGCGGCTGCCAAAATATATGTAGAAATGTGCTTTGGATGCATCATAATTTACCTCTTTTTGATTGATGACTATTGAGTCAATATAATTGTGAGTAGTCTTAACATCGGTTATCGTATGGAAGAACGATGGACTGCAGTCTACCGACTCAAAATGAGAGCGGTTTTCCTTTGATACTGTCACGGTGTCCTTGAATACTTGCTTCGATAGGGTATGTATCTCGAAAAACAATACGTCTTCATCCAGGCTGTAACTCATAGGCAGACTGAAACTGTCTACGTCTACATCCTTATTGATCAGCACGCTATCTGTTCCTTCTATCTTTTTCGTAGAAATTGTTAGCGTGTCTTTTAGCGTCTTGTTGTCGCCCATCAACTTATATTTGGTATATACCGTATTGTTGAGTGGGCAGTCGAGAGATGTACATCCCATCATGGCGAGAACCATGAAAACGACGAAAGGTATTATTTTCCGCATCTTATTTCTTTTTCTATTTGATAATCGTTACGGTTCGGGTTCTGACGGCTGATAAGGTCGCCCAGGAATCCGGCAAGAAACAGCTGACTACCCAACACCATTGCTACAAGAGCAATAAAAAAGTAAGGTGAATCAGTAATGAGATGTCCGTAGATGCCGTTGTGCAGATCGATAGCCTTGTCGATACCTAAGCCGATGAGCGACAGAAAGGCAATGAAGAATACAACGCTGCCCAGGAATCCGAATACGTGCATTGGCTTTTTGCCAAAATTGCTCAGGAACCAGAGAGTCATCAGGTCAAGATAACCATTTACAAAGCGGTTCCATCCCATAAACTTTGATTTGCCGAACTTTCTTGCCTGGTGATGAACGGGTTTTTCGCCTATCTTGGCAAAACCTGCATTCTTGGCAAGATATGGGATATAACGATGCATCTCACCGTATACCTCAATATTCTTAACTACGTCGAGGCGATAAGCCTTCAGACCGCAGTTGAAGTCGTGCAGATTGTGTATGCCGCTTACTTTGCGTGCAGTAGCATTGAAGAGTTTGGTAGGGATGGTCTTGCTCAGAGGATCTCCTTCTTTACGGTTCTGCTTGTAACCTGACACGAGGTCGTATCCCTCTTTCTTAATCATCTGGTAGAGTCCCGGAATCTCGTCTGGAGAATCCTGCAGATCGGCATCCATGGTGATGACAACATCGCCCTGCGCTTCTTTGAAGCCACAGAAGAGTGCTGGGCTCTTTCCATAGTTTCTGCGGAATTTGATACCCTTTACTTGCTCGTTCTTCTCAGCAAGTTCTTCTATGACGTTCCATGAACGGTCGGTAGAACCATCGTTCACAAAGATGACTTCATAAGTAAAATCGTTTGCGTCCATTACTCGCTTTATCCAGGCGAAGAGTTCTGGTAACGACTCTTCCTCATTGAAAAGAGGAATTATTACTGAAATATCCATTATCTTGTATTTATCTGTTTGTTTCTTATTTATTGTTATTTGTATGCTGCTTATTCTTCTTAGCCATTACTGCAGCAATAATCGGACTGAGTACAGCACCTGCTACCAGGTCGGTAATCATAAACATCGAAGCCCAGGCTATCGGTTTCATCATACTGACGGCATCTAGGAGGGTTTTAGATTCTTCTGCAGTTAACTGATACGCTTGTGCCACAATCTGATAGTTGGTCTGCAGTTGGTTCATGAACAGGCCTGTATCCATAAAACGGAACCAAAGATATTGTACAAGGGTAAGCAGAAGGGTTGCATTGAAGAATGTCTGGATGCAATAGTAGAATGCATGACGGAAAGAGATATGTCCGTCTCTTGCATAGTCACGGAATGCCTTCAGTCGCTTGGCCACAACAAATGGGGTTGCTATGATGAGAATGTTGGAAATAAATCCCAGCATCTGATATTGCGGGTCTACTGCCAGCATGGTACATACGAAACTGACAATCCAGACAACTCCGAGGATGGCGCCGTCTTGCCGAGCGAATGCTTTGGTTTGTCTTATCTTGCCTGTGTCAATGATTATCGTTTTAACCTTATGCATTTGCTGGCTTGTTTTCTTTTCTTCTTGATTCTCGTTATTTTCTGTATTCATTGTTTTTATTGTATTTCTACGGATGTAACATATCAATTTGCAAAAATACAACTTTTTTATTATATAAGGTGTAAAGGGTGGAAATATTTATATATAATTAAAGATAAATCCTCGTGAAATAGAGGTTTCAACTGTAATGTTATGCAATATAGAAGTAAAATGTATGTAAATAAAAAAAGGAACCTTCTAAAAGAAGATTCCTTTTTGAGCCTCTTGTCGGATTCGAACCAACGACCCCGAGATTACAAATCACGTGCTCTGGCCAACTGAGCTAAAGAGGCGGGTGGACAAGCGATTCATATCGCACCGCTACAACCAAGTACCCTTGCTATGTTCCCATCCTGGGGGATTCCGAGGGAGCTGGTCGTATGAGACTTGTCCGTCTCAATTTTTAAGCGGGTGCAAAGGTACGGTTTTTCTTTGAACCCGCCAAATGTTTTGCCGAAAAACTTCAGTTGTTTAACGTTTGTTTGCTAAAAATCAACTACCGTAATGCCTGATCCGCCAAATTGTACGTGTTCATCTGCATAATGGGTCACATTAGGCACACTGCTCAGATATTGGCGAATGAGCTGTCTTAGGATGCCATTTCCCTTTCCGTGAAGGATTCTGACTCTTGGCATTCCTACCAGGATAGCATCATCGATGAAGTATTGTACCGCATTAAGTGCTTCATCGCCTCGCATGCCGCGAACGTCCAGATCCTGATGAAAGTTGGATTTATGTGAGTCAATGGTCTTTCTGGTTTCCTTACTGATACCGTATGAAGCCAGATTTTCCTTGCGCTCTTCTGTCTTGTCTGCATTTTCAACAGGAGTTGTGGCATGCTCCAGACGATTCAGGCGCATCTTGGTTCTCATTCCTCCAAATACTGCAGTTGCAGTATCTCCAGTAATGTTTTCTATCTTTCCGACAGTAGTCAGTCCTTTGATGCGCACCGTATCGCCAATCTGAATATCACGTTTGCTATCTGCTTGAGTCTTGTTCTGTGCATTCCTCAGTGCTGCTGCAGCCTTCTCCTGATTCTCTTTCTTTTCAGCCTGGCGCTTGGCATGGCGCTCTTTGCGTTGTTGAATCTGGGCTATCTTGCGGGCAATTTTGTCATCGGCCTCCTTGGAATCAATTTCCTGAACCTCTTGTTTGAAGGCATCAAGTTCCTGACGGATACGGCGCGTTTCTTCTTTCTCTGCCTGGCTTTCTTTGATTTCCCGGATGGCATTCTCTATTCTCTTGTTACTTTCCTTCAGAAGTTCTGCGGCTTCTTCTTTTGCCTTTTTGAGAATTGCCTTTCTGCTTCGCTCTATATCCTCAATGTCGTTTTCGTACTTGGAGATTGTTTTCTCCATGTCTTTTTCACGCTGATGGATATTCTGGCGTTTGTTTTCCCAATATCGCTTGTCACGAACAATATCCTGCAGATACTTGTCGCTTTGAATGTATTCTGAACCAACGATATCTGATGCTTCTTTGATTACTTCTTCGGGTAATCCTATCTTTCTTGCAATTTCAATAGCAAAGGAAGAACCTGGTCTGCCGATAGCTAATTGGAAGAGGGCTTTCATCTCATGGCGGTCGTAGAGCATGGCGCCGTTAACCACTCCTTCATGGCTGTCGGCAAAATGCTTCAGGTTCTGATAGTGGGTGGTAATCACACCATAAGCTTGCTGCTTGCAGAACTTGTCGAGTACAGCTTCGGCGATAGCACCACCTATGCCTGGCTCTGTACCTGTACCAAACTCATCTATCAGAATGATGGTCTCGCCATTGGCTGCCTTCATCATATTCTTCATGTTCAGAAGATGAGATGAGTAAGTACTCAAGTCGTTCTCCAGACTCTGTTCGTCACCGATATCAATCATGATGTTCTGGAAAATACCTGTCTTTGAACGCTCACTTACAGGGATACTCAAACCGCATTGCAGCATATACTGCAATAATCCGACGGTTTTCAGACAGACAGATTTGCCGCCTGCATTTGGACCGGAGATGATAAGAATGCGTTTGTCCTGTGTAAGCATGATATCCAACGGAACAACTTTCTCGTTTTTTTTCTGTAGAGATAGCTGCAATAATGGGTGTATCGCACGGGTCCAGTCTATGTGTGGGTGGTCTTCTACCTCGGGTTCTATGGCTTTGAAGATATCTGCCAGTTTTTGCTTGGCTTGTATCAGGTCAATGATGGCAAGAAAGCGGTAACTGTCCAGAATTTCTTTTGAGTATGGGCGTACCTTGTTGGTGAAGTCGGTGAGGATGCGAATGATTTCCTTTCTCTCTTCACCCTCCAGTTCACGTACACGGTTGTTTGCCTCTACCACCTCGGTAGGTTCTATGAAGACTGTTTTACCTGTGGCACTCTCATCGTGTACGATACCTTTGATTTTACGCTTCAGAGTAGGGATGACGGGAATAACCAGTCTGCCGTCACGCAGGGTAGGGGTGACATCTTTTTCTACGATGCCTTCACTTTGTGCCGAGCGCAATATACTATATAAGGTACGTGAGATGCTGCCCTCTGTCTTTGCCAGTTCTCTGCGAATCTGAAGAAGTTCAGGGGTTGCATTATCTCTTATCTTGCCGAATTTGTCAAGTATCTGGTCGATGCGCTGAATCAGTTGTGGAAAAGTAACTACATCCTGTGAAAGGCGATGTAGGGCTGGGTAGGGATACTTTTTCTCTCTTTTCCATCCGTCTTCCGGCTCGTCATCGTCATCGCTGTGATTCAATATCTTTAACATATCTGCTATGGTAGACAGTGAACGTCGCAAGTCAAACAGCTCGTCCTCTTCCAGGTGACTGTTTTCTACACGGATACGGAGGATGCTCTCCCTTACATCATAGAAATATTGTAGGGGAAAGTCTTCTACTTCCTCCATCAGTCTGCGGAACTCACGCACCTGCATGAGCCATTCGTTAACTTGTTCTGCATCGCTGCTGAATGCCATCTTGTCTACCTGTTCCTTTCCGAGTGGAGAGAGGCATCTTTCGCGCAGCATCTTGCGGATTTCATTGAATCCTATCTTATTTTCAAAATTATCTGGATATATCATGGGTGCAAAGGTAGTGCAAATCGAAGACAATACAAAATAAAAAAGCATTTTTTTATTTTTATTGTTGAGATTCGGCCTGTCTTATAAGAAAGTAGTGTATTTTCCTCTACCAAATGTTTGAACTGTTAAGTGTATTCTTGACATTTCCGGGTGTAAGTTTCTGCTTAATTACGGCAAGATATTCCGTCCATTTTGCATCAGTTCTTCTGTTCCAGATGTCACCTAAGAATGCAGCTCCGCCAAAGTTCCATGCCCTCAATTGTGGAATATATTCAGGGGTGACACCTCCTAATGCGACTACCCGCTCATTGATGATTCCATTGATGCCTGCTTCCTCTAAGTCTTTGTTAGAGAAGGAGTGTTTGTAGCCTTTCTTTGAAATGCTGTCAAAGATTGGACTGAGGAAAACATAATGGCAGGCAGGTTTGAGAATCGCGCTCTTTTCGTCTTTGTTCTTGGGTGATATATTCTGGAGAGCTTGTTCTACTTCCTTAAAACTATGGCAGGATTGTGAGATGCTTCCTTGAAAGCCTTCTGGAATCTCGTGGTTTCTTCTGTTAAGATGAATACCATGAAGATGAAATTCCTGACAAAGTTCGAAGTGATCGTGTACTACGATCTTTTTATGCCATTTCTTGTCGATTTCCTGTATCAGTCGCTTACACTCCTCAATATTTGATTCTGGTTTGCGCAGATGTAGCAGGTCTATACCTGCTTTAAAGAGTTGGTTGATATAGGTTGATTCATTCTCTATAAAATCGGGCAGAGTGATTACTATCCATTTCATATTCGTTGTGATTTTATTTCTTTATATAAAGGTGTTGGCTGTTATTTGATAAACAGTGCCTTGGGTTCATAGAAATGATTCACCGGACCATGACCTTTTCCTATCTGTACATCTTTTCCTGCCAGAATTGCGCCTGAAAGATAGGTTTTTGCCATGGCGATAGCTGTATTCATATCCATTTCTCTTGCCAGATAAGAAGTAATGGCTGAGGATAGGGTACAACCTGTACCGTGGGTATTGCGTGTGTTTACGCTATGGCCTCGATAACTGGTAATAGGTTTTCCGTCTTCGAAGAGGTAATCAATCTTTTCTGCTCCCTGGAAATGGCCGCCTTTGATGAGTACATATTTACAGCCTAACTTACTGATGGCTAAAGCTGCGTTCTGGATGTCTTCCTTATTCTGTATCTTCATACCTGCCAGTATCTCTGCTTCCGGGATGTTAGGTGTTAGCAGGGTAGCTAATGGTAATAACTCCTGTATGAAAATGCTGAGAGCGTCCTCCTGCATGAGTCTGCAACCACTGGTGGAAACCATCACAGGGTCAATGATGAGATGCTGGTATTCCCCTTGGTATCTTTTCAGGGCTTCAGCAATAGCCTGGATAGTGGTACGGTCGTTCACCATACCTACTTTGATGGCATCTGGGTGGATGTCGTCCATCACAGCTTCTATCTGGCCCTTTACGATTTCGGGGTTGATGTCTTGGATGGCATAAACTCCCAGGGTGTTCTGTACGGTAATGGCTGTAATGGCCGATGCGGCATATACGCCTAGTGCTGACATTGTCTTGATGTCAGCTTGTACGCCGGCTCCTCCGCAACTGTCTGAGCCAGCTATTGTCATTGCTGTATAATATTTCATAATTCCTATTAACTTCTTGCTTTTCCTCTAAAACTGTTTCTTACCAGGGCTGATTCACAGGTCTCACAGAGATGTTCTGTGGCTTGATGGTGCTTGAAACCTTCTATCATGGCTTGGGCACGGGGTGAAGCCAGAATTTCTTCCAGCGATTGTTCAAGCAGGTTCCCGAGTGCTACATCTCCGTTATGGTCCAAACAGCAGGGTACCAATGTTCCGTCTGCCAATACGCCTATCTGTTTGAGTAGGGCTTTACAGAAAACTTCTCTTTTTTCTTCTCTGATACCTGATTTCTGATTTCCTTTTATCATTTCCTTTTCTTCGATATGGTTATCAAAGTTGGGCCATTCGAATTTCCTGTCAAACTCCAGATAGAGATTATTGGCAAGTCTGTAACCGTCAGGTCGTTCTTTCCAGGGCTTGGGAACAAATTTTTCGATGTGTTCCATCACTTCTTCATTTTCCCGGTCTTTTCCTCCTTGGTTCCAGAGTCTGAGAACTATGCAGGTTCCTTTCTCTGCTGCTTGGGTTGAAAAAGTCATCACCTCGTTCATGTAACTGGCAAGCTCTCCCTTGGCATTACTCTCGTGTGAGTGGAGCGAGAGCTGTATTTTGTGGGGAAGTGTATCAAGGAGATCCATAGCTTTGGGTAGCAGAGTGCCGTTGGATGTAAGTACGGTTTTGAAACCTTTCTCTCTTGATATGTTGATAAACTCGGGTAGAAGAGGGTGTAGCAGGGGTTCGCCCATAATGTGGAAATATAGGAAACAGACCTTCCCACGTATCTTGTCGGTGAGCAGGTCGAATTCCTCAGCACTCAACTGTCTTTTCTTCCTTGTATGTTTTGGACAGAAGTGGCAGTTGAGATTACATGTATTAGTGATTTCTATGTAACAGCGATCTATCATTGTCATGTCTTTTCTTGCATATAGCTTACTTTTTAGCAAAGTTACATGTTTTCTTTGATATGACCAAATAATATAGCATAATTTTGCATTTGAAGTCTTCTTGTAATGGATAGTGAATGAATATGAAGGAAATATACAAATACGGAAATAAAAAAAGCCTTCTGAAATTTCTTTCAGAAGGCTCTTGCGGAGAGAGAGGGATTCGAACCCCCGGTACCTCTCGGTACGACGGTTTTCAAGACCGTTGTAATCGACCACTCTACCATCTCTCCATTGTTTTAGTCTGGATGACTATAGCTTGGTTTTCTTAAGCGGTTGCAAAGGTACTACTAATTTCTGGTTCCACCAAATTTTTCGCCAACTTTTTTTCATTTTTCTTCAAAAAAATGCATTTTGGGGGCTAATAAGTGGCAAAATCGGCAAAAAATAGAGAGGTAAGGCTGAAAAAGACAATAAAAAAGGGCTACCGCCGTAGCCCCAATCTTGATAACCTTAAATCTAATACTATGAAAAACACACCGCAAAAATACGAAATAAATCTATTCGTTATGTCAAAAGAATAGAAAATCTGTATTTTGAAAGGGTGCTTTAATATTTTTTAAACCTTAGAGGTAACCTTTCTGCTTAAACTCTTCCATCAGTGGCAAGGCTAAAATCTTGGCATCAGGATGTGGTGCACCGGTAGTACCTAATGCACGAAGGTCGAAGAAATGTTTCCAGTCACTCACGAAAGCGGTATGAACCAGTTCTGTGTTGCAGTCCAATGGTAGGATGGCTCGTGCTTCCTGTGGTTTGCAACCTGCCTCTATCAGTTTCATGTAGGCATATTCGGCAGCCTGATTGGCGAATATCCAAGTTGTGAGTTTACTCCATTCTGCAGTTCTTCCTTCTGCAATGTCAGCACACATATCTTCTATTCGGTAGTCGCTGGGATCTTGTGAACCGTCGAAACCTTCTGTTTCTACCCATGTTGGCAGGTTGATGGTAATCTCGTTATCAAACTTATTCTTCGAATAGTTGCAGTATCGGGTACTCTGCTCTGCCATAGAGTTGGCACGATGACGGTTATATTCTCGGGTTATGGAAATCTGAGTAGTAAAATGAACGGTAATACGGAGTTCGTGCTTACCTTCTTCATAGTTGCTGAGGTACTTCAAATCATCCATTGCTTTGTTTTCTGCCAATACTCGGAGATTGGTTGTAATATAGTCTTTGCCGTCTAAAGTTTTCAGACGTGAGAACTTGTTGTGGGTATAAAGCGGCAACTCTCCATGTTTGCATACCAGATACACGGTTCCATGTTCCAGCATGGCAAAGTGTTCACTCTGCACCATCCGATCCACGAAAGGTTTGGCAGAATTCACAGTGGTATTATTCTCACTTTTATAGCATACTCTTCCTGCTCGTTCTATCTGCTGGTAGATACCGAGCTCACCTGGTTTCTGTAACCAGATTTCATACGATGGTCTTTGTATTTTCATTTCTTTTTGTTTTTTGTTCTGTCTGCAAAGGTACATTATTTTGTGCATACGGCAAAATAATTCATGGCTTTTTTCGTCTTATATATAATTAAGGTGTAATAATTAGTAAATATGGAGATAAAACCAATAGCATATTTTCGTTCTCCCTTCAGTAGCAAGTTTGGCATACCCAAACAGGCTGGATTGGTTGCAGAACTGGAAGGACAGATTGTTTTTGAACCCGAATTTCGTAACCCTGATGCGCTGCGTGGCATGGAGGGCTTTGATTATCTTTGGCTGATTTGGGAATTTTCTGCCAATAGGCACAAAGCGCACAGTCCGGTTGTTCGTCCTCCTGTGTTGGGAGGCAATGAGAAAGTGGGTGTCTTTGCCACTCGAAGTCCTTTCCGTCCCAATAATATAGGTCTTTCATCGGTTAAAATTTCTCATATCGAATGGGAGACTTCTCATGGTCCTGTCATTCATGTTAAGGGAGCTGATCTTATGGACAAGACACCGATATTTGACATCAAGCCGTATGTTGTTTATGCCGATTCTCATCCTGGGGCAAGGAGCGGTTTTGTTGATGACCGCAAATGGCAGAAACTTGATGTAGAGATTTCTGAAGATGTAGACAGGCATCTGCGTCTGCAGGGATTGAATGCAGAAAAGATTGAAATATTGAAAGAGGTACTTGCCCAAGATCCCCGTCCGCATTACCAGAAAGACCCTCATAAGGTCTATGGAATGCCTTATGAGGGTCTTGATATTCATTTCAAGGTTTGCGATCATACGCTTACTGTTGTCAAGTAGACTTCTTGAATGTTGAGTAGAAAATTTACTTTGCGAAACTTTCAAAACGTACGTTTTCCAACAGAATTTTGCAGGCAGCATCGATATTTTTGGCTTCCTTGGTGTAGAAGATATTGGAGTTTTTGATGGTGATATCGTGTACCATACCTTCTGCACCATGTGCTTCAACACCTGTTTCGCAACCTCGTACGTAGATGTTGCTCATGTGGATGTCCTGAAAGTTTGGCAGGAATTCCTGTTTTACAGGAGTAGTCTGTTTCTTTGCACCTACGTGGTTGTCAAAATAGGTAGTCTCGAAGGTGATGGCTGCATCTTTGATATCGGTCATATAGATATGGTCGATATAGATGTTTTCTGATGTTCCGCCTCTCTTCACAGCACTCTTAAAACGCAACCCGGTATCTGTTCCCTGGAAAGTATTGTTGCGAACAACAATGTTCTTCATGCCGCCAGAGAACTCGCTGCCGATAACAAAACCTCCATGGGCATGGTATACGGTGTTGTCCTGAATGTTGATGTTTTCACAAGGACCTGCTGCCACACCTGCTGCGCCGGCACCACCCTTCATGCAGATACCATCATCACCGGCATCTATCACATTGTTTACGATGAGTACATCCTTACAGCTGGAGATATCAATCGCATCACCATTTTGGGCATTCCAAGGACATTTTACGGTGATTCCGTCGATAGTCACATTCTTGCATCGGGTAGGGATGATATGGAATTTAGGACTGTTCAGAAGTGTAACCCCCTGTACGAGCACATTCTCGCAGCTGGTGAATCTGATCATGTGTGTGCGGGCTTTCTCCTGTTCGTCCATATTCTCTGCCACGTTAGGTTCATGCTTCAGATTGAATGGATACCAGATGTCACCTTTTTCGTTAAGAGTTCCGCCCATAGCTTGGAATTCTTTCCATTCTACGTCACTAACCTTACTGCGCTTTACCGGTCGCCACCATTCTCCGTTTCCGTCAATAGTGCCCTCGCCTGTGATGGAGATATTCTTTCTCTTGCTGGCATTAATGGCTGGAGTAGCACGGTTTTCTTTCTTTCCCGTAGTCTCGTCTATCTTGAAGTGATCATTCTTGTCTTCAGAAAGAACGATGATGGCATTCTTTTCCAGATGCAGGTCAATATTGTCCTTCAGTGAGATGAGACCGGTGAGGTAGATACCTGCAGGCACATTAAGATGACCGCCGCCCATCTTGTTCAGTTTGCTGATGGCTTTGGCAAATGCCTGGGTATTCATGGTGAGTCCGTCACCATTACCGCCACATTCTAAGATGCTTACATGATTGTCTGGGATGCTAGGCAATGTTGGTTGCTGCATCTGAACTGGTAAGTTCTGATAATACTTACTGTAATCTTTGGCATTGGCTGTCACAAATGAGAAACAGGCCAATAAAGCTATTAAAATCTTCTTCATAAGCTTTTTAAGTTTAGTTTGTTTAATAAATTCTATACTTTGTCTTGTTTGTAATATCTGTTACCTTAAGGTGTGGATATAAAAAAAAGACGGCCCTAACCACAGTTAGTAACCGCCTTTTATGAAAGGAGGAGTGGTACCACCAGGAATCGAACCGGGGACACAAGGATTTTCAGTCCTTTGCTCTACCAACTGAGCTATGGCACCATCTTGCTTTTTGCGGTTGCAAAGGTACAATAAATATTTTAATTGAGCAAGAGAAAACGAAATATTTTCTCTTGCTTAATGTTTATTAACTAAATACCGCGTTGTTTGAAATTAATCTTTCAGCGGATTCCAACCTTGTGCTTTCAGTTCAAATTCCTGTCCGTCTCTGGTAATGAGGAACTTGCCCAGATTTTCTTTGGTGATGTAGCCAATCTGCCTTACACCCTCCATAGTCTCAATCTTCTCGTGGTCACCGATAGGTACGGTAAAGAGAAGTTCATAATCTTCGCCACCATTCATAGCACAGGTGGTAAGGTTCATATTGAATTCTTCTGCCTGCACGGCTGTCTGGTAGTCGATAGGTATGTTCTTCTCATATACTCTGCATCCGCAATGACTCTGTTCGCAGATATGCATCAATTCACTGCTCAGACCATCGCTCACATCCATCATGGCGGTAGGACGGATACCTGCCTCACGCAGTTGTGCTATCACATCTCCGCGTGCCTCAGGCTGCAGTTGTCTTTCCAAGAGATATTCCTTGCCGGCAAAATCTGGCTGGAAGTTGCGCATATTCTCTAAGTCTCTGTTCAGAAGAGCCAGTTTCTCGTTATCACCATTTGCTTTAGCCTCAGCCATCTTCTTTCGGATATCTTCTATCTGTCCGTAGTATACAGCCTTTTCGCGTTCCAGCAGTTGAAGTCCCATATAGGCACCGCCCAAGTCGCCCGACACACAGATCAGGTCTGTTTCCTTGGCTCCGTTGCGGTATACGATTTCTTCTTTTGCTGCTTCTCCGATACAAGTAATACTGATGGCTAAACCGGTGAGAGAAGAGGTAGTATCACCTCCCACGATATCTACTCCCCATTTGTCGCATGCCATTCGAAGACCCTTATAGAATTCATCAATGTCTTCTACTTTGAATCGTTTACTCAATGCTATGCTTACTACCATCTGACGTGGGGTTCCGTTCATAGCAAAGATATCACTGATGTTTACCATTGCACTCTTGTAACCCAAGTGAACCATGTCAATATAGGTAAGGTCGAAATGTACGCCCTCCATCAGCATATCTGTAGTCATGAGCACCTCCTTGTCTGGATAATGCATCACGGCACAATCATCGCCTACACCATAAACTGTAGACTCGTTTTTCTTTTCATAACCTTTGGTGAGATGGTTTATAAGACCGAATTCACCTAACTTTGAGATATCCAAAATAAATAATAGTTTATAATTTATACTTAAGATCTGCGGATGATTTCTCGCATAATCTCTGTCATCTTAGGCTGTGCGGCATTGGCTGCAATCTGCACCTCCTCATGACTGACTTCTACAGGTACATCGAAACCGCCAAGATCGGTGATGATGCTGATGCCGAAAACCTTGATTCCACAATGGCGGGCAACAATCACTTCAGGTACAGTACTCATACCTACAGCGTCACCACCCAATACACGATACATGCGATACTCTGCCGGTGTTTCGAAAGTAGGTCCCTGAACGCCAACATATACACCATGCTTTGCATCAATTCCCTTCTCCTTAGCGATATCGTCGGCAAGGTCGCGGAGTTTCTTGTCGTATGCTTCGTGCATATCCGGGAAACGTGGACCGGTAGGGAAGTTCTTACCGCGCAATGGATGTTCTGGGAAGAAGTTGATGTGATCATCGATAATCATCAGGTCTCCAATCTGGAATTCCGGATTCATACCGCCTGAAGCGTTGCTTACAAAGAGGGTTTTAATGCCCAACTCGTACATCACACGTTCTGGGAAGGTTACAGCCTTCATGTCATATCCTTCATAGTAATGGAATCTTCCTTCCATAGCCATGATATCTTTACCTCCTAACTTACCGAAAATCAGTTTGCCAGCATGACCTTGAACGGTAGATACTGGGAAGTTTGGTATTTCACTATATGGAAATTCATAACTGTCAGTTATTTCTGAAGCTAATTGTCCGAGACCGGTTCCCAGTATGATTGCTGTCTTCGGACTTGTTGTCATCCTTTCTTTTAGCCAGGATGCTGTTTCTTGAATTTTTTCGTACATAGCTAATGATTTTGTCGTTAAAATTATCTTCTTGTTCCAGCATGAAACTTACCTTGATAGGCAGTTCGTATATGCTTTTCTTAACTATTTCATAGAGTCCCTCTGTCTCTTTTAGTCTCACGGCATCTTTCTCTGTCGTGATAATCAGACGGGGTTCTGGCATCTGTTCAAACGCCTCGTTGATGCGTGTGATGTCTTTATTCTTGAAGCGATGGTGATCACCGAAACTCAGCGACTGCATACTCTTGACCATTGGCTTCAGGTCGTGTTCCATCTGCTTAGGCGATGCGATACCAGTAACCAGCAGAACATGGTAGTTTTTCAACTCCTCCTTAGCTATCTGCTGGTCTTCGAAAACTCCCTTTGGCGTATCATAGTTGATGCAGGTGAAGTAGAGCTGCTGGAAAGGGTAAAGGTTCATAGCCTTGGTGAGTACTCGAAATTCCATTGGCTTCAGGTCCTTTGGACATTTAGTGATAATCACAATGTCTGCACGGTTCTTACCGCTTAGAGGTTCTCTCAGTCTTCCTGCTGGCAACATCTTGTCATAGATGATCAGACGGTGGTAATCTACCAGCAGAATGTTGATACCTGGCTTCACATAGCGATGCTGAAAGGCATCATCCAGTAATACTACATCTACATCCTTGGTTGGTTCTTCATTCTGCAACTTTTCGATTCCTCTCACACGCTTAGCGTCTACGGCTACATAGATATCGTCAAACTTGCTGTGCATCTGGAAGGGTTCATCGCCAATCTCTGACATTGTCGTATCTTTATCTGCCAGCACATAGCCACTGGTCTTTCTTTTATAACCACGTGATAGCACAGCTATCTTTACCTTGTCGTGCAACAAGCGTATCAGATACTCCACATGGGGAGTCTTGCCCGATCCGCCCACCGTGATGTTACCCACAGAAATGATCGGGATTGAGAATGACTGACTCTTTTTCAGTCCGATATCGAAGAGCCAATTGCGAAATCTGACCATGCCGCCATAAATCCAACTCAGTGGTAGCAGCCAGTCGTTGATCTTGATAAGATCGCCTTCTGTTCTCATGTCTGTTTCCTTTCTCTTAACCGGTATGTCTATATATTAATGTACGCATACCTTATTATAAATGTTATTGTATGTTCAGTACGTAAGGAAGTGCAGCCTGTATAGGCTCTTTCTCCTTCATATTGCGTATCATGATGAATGGCTGGTAGAGATCACCCAATGCCAGACGCAACTGTTCGTCGAGATATGTTCCCTTGTTTCCGCCCGCCATATCCAGCAACTGTTCCATCCATCCTGCCAATGCCGGATATTCTACCGCCTGATAGCTGCTGAGATGAGCCAATTCTGCAGCCTTGTCGATGGCGTCGCTCAAGCCGCCGAATCCATCAATTAACTTGATCTTCTTGGCGTCTGTACCCAGCCATACTCTTCCTTGAGCTATTTTTTCAACCTGTTCTGTGCTCATCTTTCTACCTTCAGCTACACGTTTGCGGAAGAGGTTGTATCCACGATTCACATAGTTTTGCATGGTGGCAATCTCTTCTGCACTCCATGGGCGTGACATGCCTGCAGAGGCATAGGCACTGTTGCGGTTGGTCTTCACTTCATCATACTTGAAGCCTAACTTCTTTGTCATCAGGTCACTGAAATCTGGCAGGGCTCCAAAGATACCGATGCTGCCGGTCAATGTTGTAGGTTGTGCCATGATATATTGGGCACCCATACTCATATAATAAGCACCTGATGCTGCCATTCCACCCATCGAAACTACTACCGGCTTCTTTTTATTTAATTCTTTAACTGCTCTCCAGATCTGTTCCGAAGCATAGGCATCGCCACCGCCCGAATTGATACGCAGAACTACGGCCTTTACCTGACTGTTATCTGCAAGTTCCTGAAGGTCCTTGATGACCTTTGTACTTACTATCTGTTGCTCAGAATCATAGATGCTAGGAGTCTCCATCCTGACAATGGCCCCCTGACAGTAGTATACGGCAATCTCTTCGCCCATCAGATTCGAGTCGTCTATAGTCATATCTACGTCGTTATAGTCAACCTGATTGATGGTATCGTCTGCCTTCAGTCCTAACTGTTTCTTTACCACGTCTCTGATTTCATCATAATAGCAGAATCCATCTACCATCTTTCGAGATTTCAGTAGTTTGGTATCATCAAACACCATCAGCCCGTCAGCATAGCGGTTCAGTGAATCCTTGCTGATGTTTCTGCTTTTGCTCACATCTCCCAACATCTGTAGCCAGAGTCCACTAATATAGCGTGAAACCTGCTCTCTGTTGGCATCCGACATTTTGTCTTCGGTATATGTTTCAGTATAGCTTTTGTATTTGCCTACCTTCACTACCGTAAAGTGAACGCCAAACTTGGCTGCTACATCTTTGATATATTGTGGCTGCGATGCAATACCATGCCAGTCCACATTGCCTTCTGGGTTTACATATACCTTGTTGGCAACCGAAGCCAGATAATATCCACCCTGTGAGAGAGCATCACCATATGCGATAATCCATTTGCCGCTCTTCTTGAAATCGGCAAGTGCATTTCTGATTTCCTGCAAAGTGGCATAATCTGTCTCCAAGATACCTGTTTCCAGATAGATGCCCTTCACTTTATCCTCATTCTTTGCCTTGCGTATAGAAGAGAGAATCCTGTTCATGCCTAGGTTGTTAAACTGCTCGCCTGTCAGTTCGCCGAGCCAGTTGTCTTCAGTACGGTCTTCAATCTGTCCTTGTAGTTTCATCACCATCACCGCATTGTCTTTCAGTGCCGGTTTACTGTTGCTCGATGCCACCATTCCGATGATACAGATGAATCCCAGGATGGTCATGATTAGCCCGAAGGCAAACAGTCCTACGATAGTGGCTGCCACGTTCTTGAAAAAATCCTTCATTATTCTATGTCAATATTTTATAAGTGAGACTCCTAGATAAATGCCAGCGGCAGAAGAGAGATGTTTTCTCCGATTGCCGTTTACAGCAATTTTTCTGCAAATATAGCAAAAAAGAACCAATAATCAAAGCGATTGGAACAAAAACACCAAAAAAAGAAGAAAAAATAACATAGGGTTAACGAAAAATGCCTATCTTTGCATTATCTTAGCAAAACAAAATAAAGATATAAACAACATAACAAAAAAGAAAAATGAAAAAGACAATGATTTTTTTTCTTCTGATGCTGACAGCAATTACAGCATCAGCTCAATCTACCGCTCGCAAGTTCGTATTGAAGAACAGTAGCGACGGTCTGAGTGAACTCACCTGTTATCTTCCTAAGAATCCTTCAGGAAGAGCCGTAGTAGATTGTCCTGGAGGTGGCTATTCCCATCTTGCGATGGATCATGAGGGGCATCAGTGGGCAGAATATTTCAACAAACAGGGTATCGCTTTCTTCGTCTTGAAATACCGTATGCCTAAGGGAAACCGCAATATTCCGTTGAGTGATGCTTATCAGGCGATGCGTACCGTCCGTGATAGTTCTGCCGTATGGAAAATAAACAAGGAAGATGTCGGAATTATGGGATTTTCTGCCGGCGGTCATCTGGCTTCTTCTGTTAGTACCCATGCAGAGGCGGCTGTGCGACCTGATTTCTCTATCCTTTTCTATCCTGTGATTTCAATGGATGAGCGTATCTCTCATAAGGGATCATGTGTGAACTTCTTGGGTGAAGAGCGTAATACCGATAAGAAACTGGTAGAAGAATGGTCTAACGACAAGGCTGTTCGTCCTAATCTTACCCCTCGTGCCATCATACTGATGTCTTTTGATGATAAGGTTGTTCCTCCTGTAACCAATGGCGTAGCCTATTATTCTGCCATGAGCAAGGCGGGTAACGAGTGTACCATGCATATCTATCCGACTGCAGGACATGGATGGGGATTCCGTGATGCTGCTCATGGTTTCCCATATCACGACCAAATGTTGAATGATCTTACCTGTTGGCTCAACAGGCTTCCGTCTAATAAGTAAATGAGTAAAGAGAATATCTAAAAAGAGGGTGTATCATAAGTTGATGATACACCCTCTTCATGTTGTTGGAAGAGCTAGAATATGTCGTTGGAAGAGCCAGGATATGTTGTTGGAAGAGCTAGGATATGTTGTTGGAAGAGCTAGGATATGTTGTTGGAAGAGCTAGAATATGTTGTTGAGACAGTTAGTATCTCCGGTCGCACAACAGCTGTTGTGCGCTTGCATAACAGCTGATAT